>DASTMQ010000035.1:0-36907 GCA_035714005.1 Hyphomicrobiaceae bacterium | reverse complement strand
TGGCCTGTGTGCGTGAGCTCGGCGTCTCGGTTTTCCTGATGGGCCCGAATGCCAAGGTGATCGCGCCCTCGATCGTCAGTGCCTTCGCCAGCAGCGGCATCGAGCTGACCGCGGCCATGGCACTGATTCAAACCTTTGCGGTGGTGGTGGCATTGCTCATCCTTTTCCGACTGACGCGCGGCATGACGAGGGAGTTGACGTGAGCGCCGGCGCCCTTTGCATCGAGCTGCGGGATCTCGTCATCCGTTACGGCGAGGTCGTGGCCGTCAACGGCGTCAGCTTCGAAGTCAACCGCGGCGAGCATGTCACCCTGCTCGGGCCATCGGGTTGCGGCAAAACCACGACCTTGCGGGCGATCGCCGGGCTGGAGCAGCCCGGCGCCGGCACGATCTCAATCGATGGTCAGGTCATGTACGACGCCGTCCGGCGCCACAACGTCCCGACCGAGCAGCGCGGCGTCTCCATGGTGTTCCAATCCTACGCGGTGTGGCCGCACATGACCGTGCTTGGCAACGTCGCCTACGGCTTGAAAGTACGCAAGCAGAGCGGCGCCGACATCCGCACCAAGGTCGAGCGCGCGCTCGATCTCGTGCAAATGCGCCATCTCGCCGACCGGCCTGCTTCCAAGCTCTCCGGTGGCCAGCAACAACGCGTGGCCCTCGCCCGCGCCATCGCTTTTTCGCCGACGGTGGTGCTGTTCGATGAACCCCTGAGCAATCTCGACGCCAAGTTGCGTGCCGAAATGCGTCTTGAGCTGCGCGAGCTACAGCGGCAACTCGGGATTACGTCCGTTTACGTCACGCACGACCAGGAGGAGGCCCTGGCCATTTCCGATCGCGTCATCGTCATGAATGTGGGCGCCATCGAACAAATCGGCACCCCGGAGCAGATCTACAATCGGCCGCGCAACCGTTTCGTTGCCGACTTCGTCGGCTCTGCCAACCTGATACGAGGTCGCGTCCGCGAGCCTTTGGCGGCGCCGAAAACGTTGGCGTTCGTCGCCGAAGGCGGCCACGTCTTGCAAGCAACGGCAGCCCACGTCTTGCGTGGCAACGAGACCGAGGTTGCTGTGCGCACGGCCTATATCGAGCTCGGCAAGGCCAATAATGTCAACCAAATGCCCGGAACCGTGCGGCGGCGCATGTTTCACGGTGATTTCGTGCACTACGTCGTCGACTGTCCGCTAGGGCAAATGATCGTACGCCAGCCGCCGACCAACCTCGTGGCCGAGGGCGATGGCGTCAATCTGTCCTTTTCGCCCGAGCATTGCGTGCTGCTCGAAGATTAAGGGACCAATCGCCGTTGAGGCGCCATGGCTTCAAACGGGGACGCTGCCGGCGACAACGATCCGGTGCATCAGTCGCCGCTCGCCAGCGGGATAATCGGCGTTCGCCTTGTGCATGGTGCAGCGATTGTCCCAGATCACCACATCGCCTCGGCGCCAACAATGGCGATACTGGTACTTTTGCCCGGTGGCATGCGCCGTTAGCTGGTCGAGCAAGGCGTCGCTTTCCTTGCGCTCGAGCCCCACAATCTGCTCCATGCGATTGGGGTTGAGGTAGAGGGCGCGGCGTCCGGTTTCCGGATGCGTGCGCACCAGGGGGTGTACGGCATCCGGCATGGCTGCCGTGGCCGCCGCCGCAAGCTTGGCAACGCGCGTGCCCTTCCGGCTCGAGTTGTATTTGTGCACGACCTTGAGGCCATCGATGGTCCGCTTGAGATCGTCCGGCAGCTCGGCATAGGCCATGTACATATTGGTGAATTGGGTGTCGCCTCCCCGACTTGGCACCTCGACGCCATAGAGCATGGTCAGCGCACAGGGCTCGCGCATGAAGCTGTCGTCGGTATGCCAGTGAGCCCCGTTGACGAGGCGCTTGCCGTCGCCCAATTCATCGCGATCCTCGCTGGATATGAGGTTCACCTCACGGCAGTCGGGATGCGGCTTGAGCTGCGTGCGCACGACGGGCGTGCCAAAGAGCGTCATGGCATCGCGGAAGGCAACCGGTCGAAGCTGCTGATCGCGAATGCACAACACCAAGCTATCGAGCAGGGCCGCGCGCAGCGTCGCCCGCGTCATCTGATCGAGCGGCGCGTTGAGATCAACGCCGCTGATCGCCGCGGCCATCGACGTCGCCAACCGTTCCGTGCGCAGGCCGATGGCAAGCTCCTCGTAGCTCTGGTGGCAGGCAAACGTACGGCGGCCGCCGGGGCATTGCAACGTTGCCCTGAGCCGTGGCTTGCCCGACGCGCTCGGGCCCGCCTTAGCTTTCGCGTTGCGCAGGGCGGCGCGGTTCAGCCCGCGGCCGGGGCCGGTGCGCACCTTCGCCTGCCGCATCTGCTTGGGGCGCGGGATCACGCCCTCAGGCGCCGGTGCACTTGGGGGGCACTTGGTGTGCGCTTGGGGTGCGCTTGGAGCGCGGCCGGGGTGCGCTTGGGTGCACCGTGGAGCGCGCCGGGGTGCGCTGGGCACGCGCTGGGGATCCGCCGGGGGTGCGCGTGGGGCACGCTTGGGTCAGGGCGCCTGCGATCACGCCAACGGCAGCCGCCCAAATCGGCGCACTCGCCCGCTCGCCCCAGCCCGGTTGTTGCTCGTGTACCACTGATATATCATGCCTCGGCGTCGGCCTGTCGAGAAAAGCCGAGCAAAACGGGGAGGTCATATGCGAATAACGCGCCGGGCCGTGCTGAAGTCTATCACCGCAACGAGCGCCGCGGCGGCGGCATCGCGCCTCGGCGTTCCCGCCATTGCCCAGGCCAAACCCTGCAAACTCGGCATTCTCGTCCCGCGCACGGGTATCGCCGCCAGCCCCGGCATCAGCGGCCTCCGGGCCACCGAGTGGGCGGTGGAAAAATTCAATGCCTCGGGTGGCATCGCCGGACGCCCGATCCAACTCGTGGTCGAGGAAGAGACGTCGCCCAAGGACACCATCGAGCGCTTCCAAAAACTTGTTCAGCAAGAGAAGGTCGATTGCGTGCTGGGCGTCATCTCGACCGGCGTGGCCCTTGCCTTGGGTCCGGTGGTGGAGGAGGCACGCGCGCTCACCATCTTCTGGGACGGCACCACCCAGGACGGCGTCGACGAGAAACTCCCCAATGCGCGCTATCTCTTCAAGAGCACGGACAACGAATGCGAGGCGGTGATGTCCTCGCTGCTTGCCATCAAGCACTGGAAGGGTCAATTCAAACGCATTGCCGGCATCAATCCGGACTACTCCTATGGCCGCAATAACATGGCGGCTTTCATCGCCCTCTTGAAACGCTTCAACATCGAACACGAAGTGGTGACCGAGCAGTGGCCGAAGGTCGGCTCGATGGAGCTCACCAGCAACGTCGCTGCCCTGAAGGCGGCCAAGCCCGATCTGATTTTCTCATCGTTGCTGTTTGCGGATCTGCCGGTGTTCATGAAGCAGGCAACGGCGGCCGAGCTGACCCAGGGCACCAAACTCGTGTTCCCGGCTGCAGGTTTTCAACATACCTTGATGAAGAAGGATTTTACCCCGGAAGGCATGCTGTTCGGACACAACACGCTCTACTTCGACAATCCCAGCGCCACGCCGATGGCCAAGGAATTTGTCGCCTGGTACTTCGACAAGCAGAAGGACTACCCGAACTGGGAAGCCGACCGAGCCTATTTCGCCATCGCCTCCTATAAGGCAGCGGTTGAAGCTGCCGCCAAGGCCAAGGGTAGCGCTTGGCCGGCCAACAACGACGTCATCGAAGCCATGATCGGCCCCAGTATTGAAAGCCTTGGCGGCAAGGGCACCTGGCGCAAGGATCACATCGCCGAGCAGACCTTTGTGCAGGGCTTCACAACGCATAACAACAAGTACGATTTTGTCACCCTCGATCCAGGCAAGATCGAGACCATGTACTCGACAGACCTGCAGAAGCCGCCCGGCGCGAATTTCTGGGACTGGCTGAAAAGCGCACAGTTCAAACTCTGACGCAGCGGGTGCAAGGCATCCATGTCGGCGTTTGCCAACGTAGTGTTCGGCGGCATTTTCCATGCCGCCGTGTTGTTTTTGGTGGCGGCCGGTCTGCAGCTCGTGTTCGGCGTGCAAAAGATCGTCAACTTGGCTTGCGGATCGTTTTATGCACTCGGCGCCTACTTCGGCATCACGCTGGTCAACGCCGCGCTCAAGATCGGCCTGCCGCCGGCACTGCTGCTGCCAATCCTCGTTGTCGCCGGCCTGCTGATGGCGGTGGTCGGGCCGCCGATCGAGCGCTTGCTGCGCACGGTCTACGGTCGCGATGAAAGCTTCCAGCTGTTGCTGACCTTCGCCCTGGTCCTGATGTTCCAAGACGTCTTGCGCTTGCTATGGGGCCCCAATCCCCAGTCGCTGGGCAACGAAGTCCTGACCTACGGCAAGCTGTCGCGAGGCGATTTCACGGTCCCCGTCTACAACCTGCTGGTGATCGCGGCCGCCATCGCTGCCGCCTGCCTCATTGGCCTGTTCCTCCGGCGCACCAGCTACGGTCGGCTGCTGCGCGCCACGGCCGAGAATCGTGCCATGGCGGAGGCGCTCGGCGTCAACGTGCGCGCGGTCTACGCCGTGGTCTTTAGCCTCGGTACCCTGCTCGGCACGCTCGGCGGAGCGCTCGTGGTCCCGACCGCCGCCGCATCGCTCGATATGGCGATCGAATTCGTGATCGAGGCCTTTGCGGTGGTGGTGATCGGCGGCCTGGGCTCCATGGCCGGCGCACTGATCGGGGCGCTGTTGGTTGGCCTGATCCGCGCGGTCTCGCTCGTGCTATATCCGGAGTTCGAAATTTTGGCCATCTACCTGATCGTGATCGGCACCCTGCTCATCAGGCCTTCCGGATTGTTCGGAAAGGCCGCTTCGTGACGCAAGGCCCCAGGCTCCTGCTGGTCGCGATCGGGGTGGTAGCGCTTGGCCTGGTGCCGACATTGGCGCCGCCATTTTACGCTAACCTGTTGATCCCCTTCTTTGCCTACGCCATCGCCCTGCTCGGGTTCAACCTGCTGTTTGGCTACGGCGGCCTGCTCTCCTTCGGCCATGCCATGTATCTGGGGCTTGGCGCCTATGCCGCCGCCATCGTTGCCGGCGTTCTCGGCATCCGACATTTCGAGCTGGTGCTGCTTGCCGCTGCGCTTGGCGCCGCCGCCGTGGCGCTGCCGATCGGTTTTCTTTGCGTGCGCTATACCGGCATTTTTTTCGGCATGTTGACGCTCGCCTTCGGCATGCTGGCGCACTCGTTCTTGTTCAAGTTCTACCACTTGACGGGCGGCGACAGCGGCATGCGCGTTCCCCGCATGCGCATCCTCGGGCTGGAGTTCGATGCCTTGAACAAGATCGAGCTGCTGGCCGGCCCATTCTACTATTACTGCCTGGCCCTGCTTGTGCTGGCCGGGTTCGCGCTTTGGCGCATCGTGCACTCGCCGTTTGGCCTGCACTTGCGGGCACTACGCGACAATCCGCAAAAGGCCGAATACTTGGGCGTGCGTGTACGCCAGCTGCGACTGCTGGCCTACGTCATTTCCGCTGTCTACGGCGCCATTGGCGGCGCGATTCTGGGCTTTCGCATCGGCCTCGCCGACCCTGAGCTCGTGCATTGGACGCATTCGGGACATCTCGTGTTCATGACCGTGCTCGGAGGCTTTTCCAACTTTTTCGGTCCGATCGTCGGTGCCCTCAGTCTGACGCTACTGCAGGACCAACTGCAGTCGATCACGCAATATTGGCGTTTTGTGCTCGGCGCCATGTTGGCCGCTATCGTCATCTTCTTCCCGCGCGGCCTGGCCGGCATCGCCACGGACGCCGGCCAACGTTTGCTTCGGCGCAAACAACCACAGGTGGCCGCGTGACGCCGCTGCTCGAAGCCAAGGCTGTGTCAAAGCACTTCGGCGAGTTTCACGCCTTGCGCGACGTATCGCTCAGCCTCAATGAAAACGAATTCGTGTCCGTGGTCGGTCCGAATGGCGCCGGCAAGACCACGCTCGTCAACCTGCTGACCGGCCTGCTGGCGCCCAGCAGCGGGCAGGTCCTATTCAAGGGGCAAAGTATCGGCGGCGTCGGCCCGATCGCGCTCGCCAAGCGCGGCATGGCGCGCACGTTTCAATTGGTCCAGATCTTTCCGCAGCTCACGGTCGCCGAGACTATCGCCGCCGCCGTCGTATCCCAGCAGCAAAAGGAGTGGCGGCTGTTTGCGGCACTCGCCGACGATGCCGCGGTGTTCCAGCGCGTGCGGCAAATCGCCGGCATCTTCGGGCTTTCGGACAGGTTAGAGCACGCGGCGCGCATGCTGTCGCAGGGCGAGAAAAAGCTTCTGGATGTGGCGTCCGCCTTCGCCTTGAGCCCGGAGGTGATCCTGCTCGATGAGCCGACTTCCGGCGTCTCCACCTCCGAGAAACACGCGCTGATGCAAACACTGGTCGCTGCCGCCAAGGCCGCGAGCGTGAAATCCGTCATTCTCGTTGAGCACGATATGGACCTGGTCGCCGCTTATTCGCAGCGCATTGTCGCGCTGGCGGAAGGCAAGGTGCTTGCCGACCTGCCGCCCGGCCCGTTTTTTGCCGATCCCCACATTATCGCCACGGTCGTGGGCAAACGCATAGGCACCGATGCTCGCCATCAAAGATCTTAGCGTCGACATCGAAGGCAGCGAGATCCTGCGCCGCGTGAGCATCGAGGTGGGCGCAGGCGAGCTCGTCTGCCTGGTCGGCCGCAACGGTGCGGGCAAGTCCACCACCTTTCGCACCATCATGGGGCAGTATCCGGCGCGAGCCGGATCGATTTGGTTTGCCGGACGCGAGATACGGGGATTGCGGCCCTTCGAGGTGGCCAGGCTCGGCATCGGCTTTGCGCCCGAGGAGAGCGAGGTATTCGGCGATCTCACGGTGGCGGAGAACATCTACCTGCCGATCTGGACGCGAGAAACCCAACGCACCGCGCCCGAGCGCGAGGCCCTCGCCTATCGCGTCTTCCCAAATCTCGAGCGCTACCGCGCGCGTGGCGGCCAGCAGCTGTCGGGTGGCGAGCGCAAGATGGTATCGATCGCCCGCGCCTTGGCGCTCGATCCCAAATTGCTGTTGCTCGACGAACCGACCGAGGGGCTGTCACCCACCATCGTACCCTCGATTGTCGAGGGCATAGCCTCGATACGGCAGCTGGGCCACGCGGTCTTGATCGCGGAATCGAACCTCAACCACGTCCCCGATTTTGCCGACCGCTTGTACGTGATCGAGCGCGGGGAGATCATATTTTCCGGCACGCCAGCCGAAGCGCGCAGCAATGCGGCCGTGACCAGGGCCGGGCAAGGCACGCCCGGCAAAGGAGAGCATTGACGAAGGCCGGGCCGCGGCGTATCCGTGATATATCACAGCCGTCGGAACCGCCGTCAAAACAGGAAGCAACCGCCTATCGCCGTCGCAAGAACAGCGTAGAAAGCACGACCATGATCTCCGATCGCCAGAAGGCCTATCGCGCCGAATACCGCTCGCGCATTATGGGGTTTTATGACGGCTATCTGCACATCGCCATCATCTACGCGATGGGCGCGGCCGCATTCTACATCTACTTGCAGCACATCCATGACGTGACGGCGCTGGAGTGGCTCACCATCCCCATCACCTTCCTGTTCACCAACGTGTTCGAATGGTTCGTGCACAAATTCGTCATGCACCGGCCGGTGAACATCAAGGGTTTGCGGGCCATCTACGAGCGCCACACGCTCAATCATCATCAATTCTTCACCGATGAGGAGATGCGTTTTCGCGATCACAAGGATTGGCGCGTGACCGTGTTTCCGCCCTACGCGTTGGTGGTCTTTATTCTAATGTCCCTGCCGGGCGGCCTCATCCTGGGGAATCTCTTTTCCGCCAACGTCGGTTGGCTATTCATGTGCACGACGACGGGGATGTACCTCATCTACGAGTTCATGCATTTCTGCTGCCACGTGGACGAGAACTGGTTCGTCCGCACCGTCCCATTCGTCAACACGCTGCGGCGCCATCACACCGCCCATCACAACGCTCGGTTGATGATGGAAACCAACATGAACCTCACCTTCCCCATTGCCGATTGGTTCTTCGGCACTTCGGATCTCGACCGCGGGCTGCTCGGCCATCTGTTCAACGGTTACGACACGCGCCACTTGAAAAAGAACCTTCGCGGCCAGCCGAAACGCCCGGATCAGGCCGCCGCCGCCGCCCTGGGCAACTATTAGTTGCTGCCCCCGAACATCGCGGAGCGCGCCCGTGCCCAGTGACGTAAAAGCCATCGTCTCCGCGCTGACGCTGCTGGTTGCCATCGGCTTTGCCTTTTGGGAACGAGCGAACGGCAAGGCCGGGCTGTTCTGGCTGGTGATCGGGTTCGGCGTCTTTGCGGTGGTCGCAATGTGGGTGTTTCCCGAGGCGCAGGGCGGCAAACCGCGGCCGCGTGACGGAGAGGAGCCCAAACGATAACTGGGCGAAGCTCCGTAGGTCGACCGCAATGGCGTTGCCTCCGCTCCCCGAGTTGACCGTATTTATGGCGCTGGTGCTGGTGCTCTCGCTTTACGGCTTGACGGTCAGCGGACATTTTCCCGCCGAACACCGCACGCCATCGCTCACGACGCCGCTCGGCAAGGGGCTGCTGTGGGGTACGCTTCTCATCTGCGCCGTGCTGGCGCTCTTGCTAGTCCAGTTTGCCTGGCGGCACGTCCCGCTCTATGCGGCTGCAATCGGTGGCGGTGCCATGTTGCTGGCGGCGCCGCTGCTCTTGCGCCCGCTGCCGGACAGTTTTGTCAACGGTCGCCGCGGGTTGTTGTTTTTCACGGGCCTTGCGCTTTGCCTGGTCCTGATCGCTGAAACGCTAGTGGCATAAGGAGGATCGCGCCATGACGGGGGATGCCAAGCACGAGGAAAAAAAGCGCGAGAAGCGCAGCATCAGCGAAATTCGGCAATCCAAAAAGACCGGCGAGAAAATGGTCTACATGTCGGTGCCGGACTACACCAGCGCCAAGTGGGCCGAGATGGCAGGCGTCGACGTGGCCGTCGTGGGTGACAGCCTGGCCATGATCGCGCACGGACACGCCTCAACCGTGCCGGCCACCATGGATATGATGGTAATGCATGCCCAGGCGATCCGTCGCGGTGCGCCCAACACCTTCGTGCTGGGCTGCATGCCCTACCAGAGCTACCACAGCATCGACCGGGCACTCCTGAACGCGACGCGGTTCATGCAGGAAGCCGGCAGTGACGCGGTCAAACCGCAGGGCGGCAAGAGTCAAGCGCACATCCTCAAGGCGCTCGTCGATGCCGGCATTCCCACCGCTTCGCATATCGGTTTGACGCCGCATACGATCGCTATGTTCGGCGGCTTCAAAATTCAAGGCCGCACGGCGGAAGCGGCCATGAAGATTTTGCAGGACGCCCTCGCCATCGAGGATGCCGGCTGCTTCATGCTCGAATTCGAGGCGGTACCGGCCAAGATCGCCAAACTCATCTCCGAGCAGCTGACCATTCCCACCATCGGCATCGGCGCCGGCGTCGGCACGGATGGACAAATTCTGCTCTGTCACGACCTGCTCGGCGTATTCACGGACTTCAAACCCAAGTTCACCAAACGCTTCGCGAAACTGACCGAGGTCGCGGTCGCCGGGATCAAGCAATACGTCAAGGAGGTGAAAGAGGGCTCGTTCCCCGACGACGACCATAGCTACACGGTCAACGAGGCCGAGTACGAAAAGTTTGCCCGCATGGTGGAAAAGCGCCGCCAGATCTGAAATCTCGCGGCGGGCCTGCCTCGATCTGGCTGCGAGGCTTGCAAACACCAAATCCGAGGCGCCGCGCGCGGGCGCGGCAAGGGCTCCGCGTGGAAGCTGGCGCAAGCCCTTCGGGGCCTAGTCATCATCGCAGGTTTGCCGGCTGCGGCTTGGTCGCCATTTGCGCTTGTACTGCTTGCCGAACTTATCGCGCTCTCGGATCAGGGTCTCGGCGCTATGCGGGGCTTCGGATTTCAGTATCGCGCTATAGAGCTGTAGCCGCTTCAAACCCTTTTCCATTAGCGCGATATTGCCCGCGGCTTTCGAGACTTCCCTGCTCTCTTGCGGCAGGGTCGCCAACAGGGCCCGGTACTTTTCTAGGCGCACTTGCAACCGCTCGATTGCGCGCGCGGTCTCCTCGACGAGGAGATCGGGGGAAGCCACCATCACGCCACCCTTCCCGGTTCTTCCGCCCGTGAGCCGCCTCGCAACGATGTAGCACTGGTCGCCAGGTCAGCCAAACCATGATCTCAGGCTCGTTGCTGCGGTCGCCTGCTGATCCGGGCGCACGACCCCAAGCCTTGCTGATGCGGCCACAAACGCCCCAGAAGTGAAAAGCGGATCGAGGCGGCAAACCGGCCTGCGAGGATCCTCAGCGATTGAAGGCGCAAGGAGCAGGACAGCGATCCGCCGGGCAAGGCCGAAACCGGGTCCGCGCGGGAAGATTTGGCAATCCGCCGGGCGCGGCCGCGCCGACGGGTTAAGGTTAACAGCGGGGCGTGCCACAGTTGCGCTGGAGGCTCCTGCAGAAAAAGCGAACCGACACCGGCAAACCAAGTCAGGGGCGACGGCCGATTCTAGGCGTCAACGACCTTTCCATCTTGGCGTTGGAAGCGGCGCCCCCCGGCACGACTTGACGGAGCGGCGGCCGCGTTCCGCCGGTGCCGCCGACCAATGCTCGGGGTTGCTAGAAGTTTCGCGGCAAATCCGATTGCCGCATTTCCCGCAGGCGTGGCCCCGCGGCCCTGGGGGCCGACGCGTAGTTTCCGCCCGACTGGAAGCGCTCCCAGGTCACCGTCACACTCGCGCCAAGCGAAACGCGCGGATAAAGGTCCAGCACGTCCTGATTGTACATGCGAATGCAACCCTTCGACACGGCGGTGCCGATGGTCCAGGGTGCGTCGGTTCCGTGGATGCGGTACGCACTCGCGCCAAGATAGAGCGCGCGGACACCAAGCGGGTTCATGGGATGGCCACCGGGCACCCAGCGCGGCAAACGCGGGTTTTCCGCCGTCATGGCCGGCGTCGGCGTCCAGGAGGGGTTGACGCGCTTGTTGGTCACCGTGGTGACGCCTTCCCAGCGGTCCTCATCCCTCGGAATGGCGATCGGATAGCTGATGGCCTCCCCCGCCCGCGCGACGAAATAAAGCCGCCGGTCGCCAAAACTGACGACGACCTGACCGGGCGCGAACCGTTCGCTGAAGCGAACGATCTCTCGACCGCTGGCGCCGACGGCATCGCCGCCGCCCCAATCCCAAAACAGCTGTTGCGCCGACACGGGATGCGCGAACAGCACAAGAAGGGTCGCGACAAGGGCGGTCAGGGGGCGATAGGTGACTGGCCGAGCGGTCATGGCACGGTGTCCGTAGTTAGCAGAGGTACTCGCTTTGCGCCATCCACCAACAGGATGGACGCAATGGGGTTCCCGCCCCAGCTATTGCCCGTTTCGATTGTGGTCAGACTGTGACTTCGGCGCCGATCCGGCGCTCCAACCTCAGATTTGCGCGCCTTTTGCTGAGGCATTGTCGCCTAAAGCGCACGATAGCCGCCGTCGACCATGATGATCGCCCCCGTGACGTAGGCCGACAGGTCGGAGGCTAGAAAGATTGCAGGACCAACAATGTCCTCCGGCTGGCCGGGGCGACCCAGCGGGGTATGCTCGAGGAAGATCTTTACGAGATCGGGATTGTTGGCGCGCGCCTGGGCGTTGAGGGGGGTTTCGATCAGTCCCGGACCGATCGCGTTGACGCGTACTCCATCCTTACCCAACTCGGCCGCGAGCGCGCGGGTTAGGCCCAAGACGCCGTGCTTGGAGGTGGTGTAGGCCGGTGAGTTCGGCGTGCGTACATGCACGAAGGACTGGATCGAGGCGATATTGATAATGCGCCCCCTGGTCTGGCGCAGTGGGTCGAGAAAGGCGTGCGTGACATTGAAAACACCATTGAGATTGACGGCCATGATGTCTTGCCAATCCTTGAACACCGCCGCCGGCTCCGCGCTAAAGGCGTTGCGGCGGTTGATGCCCGCGTTGTTGACGAGGATCGAGACCTGGCCAACGGTCTTGGCCACCTCCGCCGCCAAGCCGCGGCAAGCCTCGGCCGAGCCAACATCGAGCTGGAAACTCCAGGCGGCGCCGCCGGCACTTTTGATCGACGTCGCCGTCAGCTCGGCCGCTTCCGCGTTGACGTCGAGGACAACGACCCCGGCTCCGGCCTCGGCGTAGCCGAGCGTGATCGCCCGGCCGATGCCAGAACCGGCGCCGGTAATGGCAGCTATGCGTCCCTCGAGAAGTCGATTCATTGCCGTTGTCCTTGGCCGTTGTCCTTGCCTTGTTGCGCTCGCCGCGCCGCCGATGCCGCCATTGCCCATGTCGCTGTTAGCGGGGACCTCGTTTGCGCTTCCCGGTGCCGGGTGGATCGCCGCGGGCCCCGAGCATCGCGGCAAAAGCCGGGCGCATGGCAGCATTGCATTTTCAACGCCGGGCGTTGCCATTACAGTCGTTTCGGCATCGTTAGCCCAGCGCGAGACCGGGGAGACTACCGCAAATGCGAACGCTCAGCATTGGTGACGTGACCATCACCAGCATTATCGAGCGGGATGGTCCATGGCGAAAGCCCGAGGACATGTTTCCCGGCTATGACCCCGAACTCGGTCGTCGGCACTTGGCGGAAATGGACCCCGTCGTGTTCGATCCGGTCTCGGGTAAGATGGTCATCACCTACCAGACCTTTGTTGTGCGCACGCCCAAGCACACCGTTCTGATCGATACCTGTACCGGCGAGGACAAAGGCCATCCACCGCCCATGGATTTTCCCAAGCAGCCTTGGCTCGACAACTTTCGGGCCGCGGGCCTTGCCTTCGCGGACATCAGCCACGTCTTTTGCACGCACCTGCACATCGACCACACCGGCTGGAATACCATGCTGCGCGACGGGCGCTGGGTTCCCACCTTCCCGAACGCCAAATATATTTTTCACAAGGGCGAATACGCCTATTGGGAGGCCGCCACGCAACGCGGCGCCAATCCGCCTGGAAACGTGTGGAGCTACAATTGCCGGCCGGTAGTCGAGGCCGGCCAGGCGCTGCTGGTCGATGATGCCTTCCAGCTCGACGACACCTTCGCGCTGATACCGACACCGGGCCATTCGCCGCATCATTGTTGCGTCGAGATCCGCTCACGCGGACAGCAGGCGATAGTCACCGGCGACATGATGCATCATGCCTTGCAATGCCGTGAGCCGCACTGGTCGACCATCTTCGATACCGACAAGGAGCAGGCGGCGCAGTCACGCCGCCAGTTCTTGGCAAAAGTTGCCGATACCTCAACGCTGCTGCTGCCGATCCACTTTCCCAATCCGACGGTCGGCCGCATCAGCGCCGACGGCGAACGTTTCCGCTACAATTTCATGGCAGGCAACTAAAAGACGATCGGCGCCTTCTGCTCAGCCAAGGCGCCGCCGATAGAGGCCGATCAAGCGCTCCCAGTGGCGTTCCGCTGCCGTCTTGTCATAGATCTTGCGCTGCGGAAAGGCGAAGCCGTGATGCACGCCCGGGTAGATCTCGATCTCACCGGGACTACCGGCCGCCTCAAACAGCGTGCGCAATTCGGCCACCATCGCCAGCGGCGCCAACTCGTCCATTTCCGCGCAGGCGATGTAAAGCTCGCCCTTGACCTTGGCCAAGGACAAATGCGGGCTTTCCATTGCGTCGCTGACCAGCCAGGTGCCATAAAACGAGGCCGCTGCCACGACGCGGTCGGGGTAGCGGGCGGCGGCGGCAAGCGCATAGGGTCCGCTCATGCAGTAACCATGCACGCCAATGGGTCCGCGTTTCACGCCGTCCGCAGCGTCGACGAAGGCAAGCATGGCGGCGACGTCATCCAGCACCGGGGGAATGGTCATTTTGGTCCTGACGGCGCGCATGCGCTGATGTTCGGCACTGCCGTGCACCAGTACCTCCGGCCCGTAGATGGTGTCGCGCCCGGCGCGGTAATAAAGGTTGGGCAAGAGCACGCAGTAGCCGACGCTGGCGAGGCGCCGGGCCATGTCGCGCAACTCCTCACGGATGCCCGGCGCATCCATCAGGAAGAAAACGGCCGGATGCGCGCCGCGCTCCGGCCGACAAATAAAGGTTTCCATGGCGCCGGCCTTGCTGGCGATATCCAAGGTCTGTTCCAGCATGGCCGATCCTCCTGGCGGGCAAGCCTAAGCGAGCGCGCGGGTCCGCCCAATCGTCAATTGACCCCAACCGCCCGGCTCATCGTTGCCCCGATTTCGGCGTTGATCACGAGGTCGGCCAATTCGTCCTGCTCCGTTGGCTCGCGGTTGATGATCACCAGCCGCGCGCCATTGCGCTTGGCAAGGATCGGAAACCCGGCCGCCGGATAGACCACCAAAGAACTGCCGAGCACGACGAAGAGATCGGCGGCGGCGGTGGCCTCGTGCGCGCGCTCCATCTCAACTTCAGGCATCGCCTGCCCGAATGAAATGGTCGCGGTCTTGATCATGCCACCGCAGCTCGTGCACAGGGGAAGTCGCTCATCGACGGCAAAAATCTCTTGCACCCAATCGAGCTCGTAGCGACGCCGACAATCAAGACAG
The DNA here is from genome assembly GCA_035714005.1 of Hyphomicrobiaceae bacterium. Classification (GTDB taxonomy): domain Bacteria; phylum Pseudomonadota; class Alphaproteobacteria; order Rhizobiales; family Hyphomicrobiaceae; genus AWTP1-13. Next base: position 22,322 of record DASTMQ010000035.1, on the reverse strand, counting down.
CTGGCATAGGTCGAGTTACCGTGCAGCTCGATAACCTTATCGTCGGGCACGCCCGAAGCCTGGTGCAGGCCGTCGATGTTCTGCGTGATAACGGCCAGCATTTTGCCTTGCTCGACCAGGCGGGCAAGGGCCCGATGGCCGGCGTTGGGCGTTGCTTTTTCAATCACCTCGTGGCTGGCAAATTTGCGGCGCCAAGTTTCGCGGCGAGCTTCCGCCGAAGCGAGAAAATCGCCGAATTCGATCGGCCTAAATTTTGTCCAGATGCCGCCGGGGGATCGATAGTCGGGGATACCCGACTCGGTGGAAATGCCGGCCCCCGTAAAGGCGACCAGCCGCGCAGCATCGGCGATCATTCGCTGCAGTTCCTCGACCTTGCCCATTCCTCGACCCGGTTCGTTGTGGTTAGCCAAGAGCCGCATCCTCACGGATCATCGCCGCGCCCTTTTCGGCGATCATGATGGTTGTGGCATTGGTGTTGGCCGTGGTCACCGTTGGCATGACCGAAGCGTCTATCACGCGCAAGCCGGCGAGCCCGCGCAGCTTCAGCCGTGAATCGACCACCGCCATCGGATCCTCACCCATCTTACAGGTGCCCACGATATGATAGATCGTGGTCCCTTGCGCGCGGACATAGTCGACGATTTCGTCTTCGCCGGTGACCCCAAGTCCGGGTGTGATTTCCTTGACGCTATGCTGGACGAGCGCCGGAGCCGCGAAGATGCGCCGCGCCAGGGCGACGCCGGCGAGTGCGACACGCAGGTCGCCGGCGGCCGACAGGTAGTTCGGCTTCAACGCTGGACGCTCGAAGGGATCGGGCGATTTGGCCATGATGGCGCCTCGGCTCTCCGGCCGTGCGATGCTGACGGCGATGGTCATGCCCGGCTGGCGCTCCAGCGCACCGAACTTGTTTTGGTCGTAGCTTGCGGGCGAGAACAGCAGTTGGATGTCCGGGGATGCCAATCCGTCCCGGCTGCGCGCGAACGCTTGTGCACTGGAGACACCGAAGGTCAAGGCACCGCGGCCCGTGGTCAGCCAGCGCACGATCTCGCGTGACAGCCGCAGGCCACGCGCCATTTCGTTGATGGAAACGGCGTTTTTGACGCGGTGGGAAATGCGGATGGCATAGTGGTCGGACAGATTGGCCCCGACCCCCGGCAGGTCGTGCACGACCGGGACGCCGATCGAGCGCAAATGCGCGGCCGGACCGACGCCCGAAACCTGCAGCAAATGCGGCGAGTTGACCGTGCCGCCCGACAGGATCACCTCGCGCCGGACCCGAATCTGGTGGTCCCGTTGGCCCTGACGGAAGACGAGGCCCACGCAGCGCCCCCCTTCAAAGAGCAGCCGCGTCGCGAACGCCTTGGTCTCGATGCGAAGATTGGGCCTGCCTTTGGCCTGCGCCAGGAAGGTGCGGGCGGTCGAGCCGCGGAAGCGCCCATTGCGCGACATCTGCGAGTAGCCAACCCCCTCATGTTGGCTGCCGTTGAGGTCCTCGGTGAGGGGAATGCCAACCTGTTGGGCGGCATCGACGAACCGGTGCGTCAAGGGCAAGGTGGTGCGATAGTCCTCGATCAAAATCGGCCCGCTCTTGCCGCGCTGTTCGGCGGCGCCCGCTGCGTAGCGCTCGATCGACTTGAAATGGGGCAGCACCGCATCGAACGACCAGCCCTTGCAACCCATTTGCGCCCAACCGTCGTAGTCCGCCGGATTGCCTCGGATCCAGAGCATGCCGTTGATCGAGCTTGAACCGCCGAGCACGCGCCCGCGGGGCCAACGGATCTGGCGGCCGGCGGCGCCCGGCTCGGGATCGGTCGCATAGTTCCAGTTAACGAGGGGATTGTAGAGGAGTTTCAAGACGCCGGCCGGGACGTGGATCATCGGATGCCAATCGCTGGGGCCTGCCTCGAGCAGCACGACGCTGGCCCCCGTTTCACTGAGACGGCTGGCAAGCACGCAGCCAGCCGAACCGGCGCCGATCACGGCATAGTCCGCTGCAATGTTGGGCACCGTTGCGCTCACCCTCGCCTCCCTCCGTGCCACGCCCGCTTTGATGGTCGGCGAGTTGGCAGAAAACTACAAGTGCCAGCCATGGCAAGCCGATGCGGGATTAAAGTGGCCCCGGCAAGGTCCCGCGCGCCCCGCCTCAGCTCGGCGCCGAATTGGCTCGTTCGGGGGCGCGCCGGGCAGGGGATTGGCCTACCTTGGGTCGGAACGGCCGGCCTGGTTGCGGGTTTTGCGGGAGAGGACGAGCCATGAAACGAGAGCCGTTGCGCACTGAGCCTGGGCGCGCCGCAGAAACGGAGGCGTGGAAGATCATTTTTTCCGCCTTTGCCGTCAGCGGATTGTTGGTAATGGGATGGACATTGTTCGTGCTCCTCACCGATGTTCCGCAACGACCAACGCGGCTCGGGGGGCACGTGGGCGAGACCACCGAGACGCAGCCCGCACCTCCGCCCGCCAAGCCTTAGCTCCGGCGGGCGGGCGAACGCGCAGCAAAAGCGGGCATTGGCGGCGAGCACCACAAAAATCACCACAACACTCAAGGCCTGCGGCCGGGGCTCGTGACCTTTAGCCCACGGCACAAACAAGGGTGTGAGGCGGGGCCGAGGGCCGGTCGGGACCGCCGTCACCCCACGCGCAGGCGACGCGCCGCAGGTGTCGCGGCGGCCGCGACGATCGCCTTGCTTTGTTTCGTCCTCGACCCGGTTGTCATTGCATCTGAAACTGCATCTGAAACAAGCACCTGCAACTGCCGCCGACGCCGTTGGTGCAGAGCGCGAGCCCGCCGGCAGCGACCAGGGCCAGTGGGGGCGGGCACTGGACCCCTGCGCGCCCGCGTCGGGGGTGCCAACCGAGCTTGCGTCAGGTACCAACGCAAGCCTTCCCTTTTGCGTGGCCAAAGGCCTTGCGTCGCTTATTCCGTTTACCGACCGCGGGCAGGGCGGTTGCGAGCCCAGAACTTGGATGGTAACCAAACGCCCTGCCCCAAGATTGGATATCCGCATGGTCGCTAGTCCTACCAGCCGCATACCCGATATGCTCGAGAAGCATCAGTCGAAGCTGCTCACCTCCTGGGTGCAGCAGCAGCTCGCCTCCGGTTCCCTGCGTTCGGGTCAAATCAAGGAAGACGAGCTCAAGGAGCACTCGGAGAAATTCTTGCGTGAGTTCGTGGCCAGCCTCAAATCCGGGCAGACCGACGACATCGTGGGGGCCGGCTGGAGCCCGGTTCGCGAGCTGCTTGGCGAAGTCTCCCGCTCGCGCGCCTTGCAGGGTTTCACGCCGTCAGAGACGGCGACCTTCATCTTTTCGCTCAAGGGGCCCCTGTTCACCCTGTTGCGCGAAGAAATAAAAGGCAACGCGCAAGTGCTAGGTGATGAAATTTGGACCGCAACCAAGCTGATCGACAAGCTCGGTCTTTACACTGCCGAGGTCCATCAGCAGAGCCGAGACGACATCATTCGGCGGCAGGCGCAGGAGCTGCTGGAGCTGTCCACGCCGGTGGTCGAGCTCTGGCACAAGATCCTCGCCCTGCCGCTGATCGGCACGCTCGATAGTGAACGCACCCAGACGGTGATGGAAAATCTGCTCAATCACATAGTCAAGTCGGGCGCTGAGATTGCCATTATCGATATCACGGGGGTGCCGACCGTGGACACCCTGGTGGCCCAGCATTTGATCAAGACCGTTTCCGCTGCCCGATTGATGGGTGCCGATTGCATTATCAGCGGCATTCGACCGCAGATCGCCCAGACCATCGTGCATCTTGGCTTGCAGCTCGATGTCGTATCGAAAGCCACCATGGCGGATGCCTTCGCGCTGGCGCTGAAGCGCACGGGCCAGGTCGTCAATCGCGCGGCGGCCAAGCCGGCCTGAGGCGGAGCGATGGAACAAATACCGATCCTAAAGGTCGGACGGTGCCTGCTGGTCAGCATTCAAATCGATATGCATGACAAATTGGCCATGGCGCTGCAGGACGACCTGACGCAGAAGCTGGTGGAAACACGGGCACGTGGGGTTCTGATCGACATCTCCGCACTGGACCTCGTCGACAGCTTCATCGGTCGCATGCTGTCGAACATCGCCGCAATGGCGCGCGTTCTCGACGCGCAGACCGTAGTGGTCGGCATGCGGCCACAGGTCGCCATCACGCTGGTCGAACTCGGGCTCACGCTCACGGGCATTCAGACCGCGCTCGATGTCGACCGCGGACTAGCCCTCATCAATCGGCTGATTGATGCCGAGGGAGAAGATGGTGCAGGTGGAGCGCACTAGTACGCTCGAGGTGCGCACACCCGAAGACGTCGTCAAGGTACGTCAAGAGGTTCGCAAGCGTACGGCCGCGGTAGGCTTCAGCTTGGTCGATCAGACCAAGTTCGTGACGGCCGCCAGCGAGATTGCGCGCAACACGATCGACCACGGCGGCGGTGGCCGAGCCCACATCGAAACCATTGTGCTCACGGGTAAACGTGGGGTCAGGTTGGTATTCGAGGATCAGGGACCAGGTATCGCCGACATCAAGCTCGCCATGCAGGACGGCTATTCGACCGGCGGCGGCCTCGGCATGGGCATGCCCGGTTCGAAGCGTTTGAGCAACGAGTTCTACGTCGAGTCGAGCCCTGGAAAGGGAACCAAGGTCACGCTAGTGCGTTGGAAATCCAGCTAAATACCGGGGGCTTGGATGTTCTTGAGAATTGCAGAGCGCTCGCGTGTGGCCGAAGCGCGGCGCTTGGCAGTGCAATTGTCGACAGCGCAAGGCTTCAGCGAAAAGGATGCCGGACGGGTCGCCATCGTAGCGACGGAGCTTGCAACCAACCTCGTCAAGCACGCGGGCGGCGGCGAGATCGTGATCTCCTCATTTGACGACGCGGAGGGCAAGGGCGTCGAATTGCTGGCGCTCGATACGGGACCTGGCATCGTCGATCTCAACAAGGCCCTGGCCGACGGTCACTCGACCAGCGGTACGGCAGGCACGGGGCTGGGCGCCATCCGCCGCAGTGCCGACGTTTTTGCCGTCAGTTCCCGCCTCGGCCGCGGCACCGCCGTCGTGGCGCGCCTGAAACCCGAAGCACAAGCGCCCGCCGAGGGCGGCTATCTGGTCGCCGGCCTGTGTGCGCCCTATCCAGGTGAAAGCGTGTGCGGCGACGGCTGGGCGACCGATGCGTCGGCCGTGACGATCGACGTACTGATGGTCGATGGCTCGGGCCACGGACCGGAGGCGCACAAGGCCGCCCTGCGCGCCATCGACATCTTCCGGGGGCAGCGCGGGCGCGGCGTCGAGCAGGTTGCGCAAGCGATCAATCAGGCGCTCACGGCCACCCGCGGGGCAGCGGTGGCGGTGGCCAAGATCGATCCCCCGGCGGGGCAAGTCAACTTTGTGGGGATCGGCAATATCGCGGCGGCCGTGATCGAGCAAGGCTCGGTGCGGCGGATGGTTTCTAACAACGGCACGGCGGGACACATCGCCCCGCGTATCCGAGCCTTTCAATACCCTGTTCGCGGCGAGACCACCGTCATCCTGCATAGCGATGGCCTGACCCCGCGCTGGGATCTCAACGACTATCCGGGACTGATTGCCGCCCACCCGAGCCTGCTTGCTGGGATCCTCTATCGCGACTTCAGGCGTGGCCGCGATGATGCTAGCATCGTCGTGGTGAGGAGCAATTTCGAATGTCCACCCGCATCTTAAGCGTCGGCTTACGACAGGAATCCGACGTCGTCCTGGCGCGCCAGCGCGCGCGCCAGATTGCGGCGCAACTGGGCTTTACAGCGCTCGAACAGACCCAGATCGCAACGGCGGTCTCCGAGATTGCGCGTAACGCCTACGAATATACGGGTGGCGGCCTCGTCGAGTACGCCTTGACCGGCAAGACCGCACCGCAGGTCCTGGAAATCCGAGTCAGCGACAAGGGCAAGGGCATCGCCAATCTGCCTTCGATTCTCGCCGGCGAACACAAGTCGCAGACGGGAATGGGTATGGGCATTATGGGTGCGCAACGCCTCATGGACCAGTTTCATATCCGTTCCAAGCCGGGAATGGGTACGGTCGTCGAGCTGCTCAAGATTTTGCCGCGCAAGAAAGAGCTGATTAAAACCCAGGCGCTCGGCAAGATCGCCGAAGAGTTGATGCGCGAGCAGCCGGGCGATACCGGCGCTGAACTGCGCCAACAAAACAGCGAGCTCCTACTCAGCCTGCAGGATCTGCGTCGCCAGCGCGAGGAGCTGGCGCACCTCAATCAGGAACTCCAGGACACCAACCGCGGCGTGGTTGCCCTTTATGCGGAGCTCGATGAGCGCGCCGAGCATTTGCGGCGAGCCGACGAATTGAAGACCCGTTTTCTCTCCAACATGAGCCATGAGTTCCGCACACCGCTCAATTCGATCCTTGCCCTTACCCGCTTCTTGTTGGACGGCACCGACGGCAAGCTCGGTGACGAGCAAATCAAGCAAGTCGGGTTCATCCGCAGGTCGGCGGAAAATCTGAGCGAGTTGGTCAACGATCTGTTGGATCTGGCCAAGGTCGAGGCGGGCAAAACCGTGGTGCGGCCGAGTGAATTCTCGGTTCAAAGCCTGTTTGGCGCCTTGCGCGGCATGCTGCGGCCGTTGCTGGTCGGCGACACCGTCGCCCTCCTTTTTGAAGAAGTGCCCGACATTCCCGCGCTCACCACCGACGAGGGAAAGGTGTCACAGATCCTGCGCAACTTCATCTCCAACGCCCTTAAGTTTACCGAGCAGGGCGAAGTGAGGGTGACCGCCAGCTACTCGGCCGCCACCGATACCATCACCTTCAGCGTCAGCGACACCGGTATCGGTATCGCCCCACACGACCATGAGGCCATTTTCCAGGAGTTCACGCAGGTCGAAAACCGGCTGCAGCACAAATATAAAGGCACCGGGCTAGGGTTGCCGCTTTCGAAGCGGCTGGCGGAGCTGTTGGGCGGCGGCATCAGGCTTGCGAGCGAGATCGGGGCAGGTGCAACGTTTTCGCTGGTGGTGCCCCGCATCTACCAGGCTCCGGCCGGCCTGCAGGATGCGGTGATTGCCGAGCGGCTCGAGCCGGACCGCATGACGATCGTCGCCCTCGACGACAATGCGGCGGACCTGGCGGTGCTGCAAACGATGCTGCGCGGATCGTCCTATCAGCTCGTCGCAACGCGCTCGATCGGCGAGGCACGACGGGCGGCACTGCAGCATCGGCCGCGCGCGCTCATTTTGGACGTGATGGTTGGTGATGACTTCAGCTGGGGCCTGCTAGCGGAAATCAAGAAGACCCCGGAACTTGCCGGGATGCCTATCTTGGTAATTTCGGCGCTGGAGGATGCGGCAAAGGCAACGGCGCTCGGGGCCGACGACTTTTCCGCCAAACCTGTCGAGCGCGGCTGGCTGCTGGAAAGTTTGGATCGGTTGGTAAAGGGCGAGGCGCGCACGCGCGTCCTGGTAATTGACGATGATGAGGTGTTTCGCTACGTCGTGCGCCAAGAGCTGACCACGGATAACATTCGCGTCCTGGAGGCTGCCACCGGTTCACACGGTCTGGAACGCGTCGACCAAGAACGCTTCGATTTGGTGCTGCTCGACCTCGATCTGCCGGATATTTCAGGCTACGAGGTCCTTGCCCGCATGGGGCGCGACAGGCAAGAACTACCGCCTGTCGTGGTCGTCAGTGGTATGCTATTGGGGCCGCAGGAACGCCAGCGCTTGGCCAAGGCCGCAGCAATCGTGCCGAAAAGCGAAATCTCGACGGGACGGCTGCGCACGGTCATGACCGATGTGGCCGGAGGCCGTAGAGCCGGAGCAGCCGTGTGACCACCAATTCAGTCCTGGTTGTCGATGACAGCGAGTCTGGACGCTACCTGAAGGTCCGCGTTTTGCGCAGCGCCGGCTTCGACGTTGCCGAGGTGGCAACCGCGGCGGCCGCACTCGAGCATGTCGAAAAGCGGACGATCCACGTGGCCGTGCTCGACGTGAAATTACCGGACATGCACGGTTTCGAGCTTTGCCGCATCATCAAGGCGCGTTTTCCCAGCATCGGTGTGCTGCAGACGTCGGCCACCTTTACCTCGGCCGAGGACCGGGTGGCCGGTCTGGAGTTTGGTGCCGACGCCTACCTGGTCGAGCCGATGGAGGAAACCGAACTGATCGCCATCGTGCGTGCCCTGCTGCGCGTTCGACAGGCGGAAGCGGCCCAGCATTCGATCGAGCTCCGGTTTGCGCAATTTGCGCAGGCCTCGCCGGACGTGTTGTGGATCTACGACGTGGAGGCGCAGCGGTTCGAGTACGTCAGCCCATCCATCAAGGAGCTGCTGGGCCATTCGCCGGAGGAGGTAGAGGCCGATCCCGATATCTGGCTCAACAAGATCCACGACGCCGATCGTCCGGCGGTGGAGAAGATGCTCTGCGACACCAAGGACGACGCGCAGGAGCCGGTGGAATACCGAACCGTCCGCGACGGAGCGCAAAGATGGGTCCGAGACAAAGCCTTTCTGCTCCCGGCGGAAGCAAATCACGGGCCGCGCGTTGCCGGCCTCGCCCGCGACGTCACCGAAGCCAAACGTGCCGAGCAACAACGTGAACTGCTTATTGGCGAACTCAATCATCGCGTCAAGAACACCTTGGCGCTCGTGCAGGCGCTGGCCGCACACACGCGCCACGCGGCAGTTTCCCCGACCGATTTCGAGCAAGCCTTCACCTCGCGCTTGCATGCACTGGGGCACGCCCACGACCTCTTGACGCAGACCCACTGGAAGGGCACGTCCCTGCATCAGGTGATCGAAACGGCGCTGGCTCCATTCTCGGTCTACGGCAACTCGCAAGCACGCGTGGAGGTGCAGGGACCTCAGGTCTGGCTCAACTCCAATACGGCCGTGACGCTGACGTTGGCGTTCCACGAGCTGGCGACCAACGCGGCAAAATACGGCGCGCTTTCGACCAACAAGGGCCGGGTCCATATTTTCTGGGAAGCGCTGCCCGCCGCGCAGCCGAAAGAAATCCTCCTGCAATGGCGAGAGAGCGGTGGACCGGCCGTCGAGGCACCGTCGCGCAAAGGCTTCGGCACCTTGCTGATCGAAAAAGTGTTGGCCTACGAGGCGGAAGGCGAGGCAAAACTCGATTTCCTGCCAACGGGCGTGGCCTTCGTGTTCCGTTTGCCGCTGTCAACCAACGTCCAACTCCCCTGAAAGGCGCGGGGCCGGTGCAACCGCCGGGCCCAGTGCGGCCACACCTCGACGCCGCCAGAGTGCCGGCCACCAGGTTGTGTCCACCCTCGTGAAGACGAGGGCGCGGCGCGGCCGGCGCCTTCGACCCCCGAGCCAAGGAGGCCGCCGGGCATTGGCCGCTATCGCCCGGCGGGCGTGGGCTAATCGTGGCGCTCGCCAATCAACGCGCCACGCCCCATAGGGCGCCGATGCCGGTTGACTGGGAAGGCGCGCCGACGGACAAAGAGGCATGCACAAGCGCGTTTTCGACCAGATCGTCATCGGCGTCGGCGGCATGGGCTCGGCGGCCCTCTGCGAGCTGGCGCGACGGGGCCAACGCGTTCTGGGGTTGGAGCAGTTTGGGGTGCCTCACGAATTTGGCTCGTCGGCCGCCTCGACGCGCATCTTTCGTTTCGCCTACTTCGAGCACCCGAGCTACGTGCCATTGATGCGGCTGGCATTTGCCCGCTGGCAACGGCTGCAACGCGATTGCGGCGAAACCTTTATGACCACGACCGGTGGCCTCGACATCGGCCCGCCCTCGGGCCGGGTCGTAAGTGGGGCCAAGCTGGCCTGTGAGGCGCACGGGTTGAGGCATGAGGTGCTGCGCGCGAGCGAGCTCGGCCGTCGCTTTCCGGCGTGGCGCTTGCCAAGCGAATTCGAGGCGGTGCTCCAACCGGAGGCCGGTATTCTGCTGGCCGACCGCGCCATCGTCGCGCACGTTGCCGTCGCCCGCCGGCTTGGCGCCGAGGTCAATGAAAATGAAGCGGTAAAGCGCTGGAAAGTGATCGGCGACCGCGTCGAAGTCGAAACCGAGCGGGCGCGCTACGAGGCTGGCGCCCTGATCCTGGCGGCCGGAGCCTGGACGGGAAAGCTCTTGCACCCGCTCGAGACCTTGGCCGTACCCGAGCGGCAGGTGGTCGGGTGGTTCAGGTCAGATGGGCAGCCGTTTCAGTCCCACAACTTTCCGGTCTTCATCCTCGATTGCCCGGAGCACGGCAGCTTTTACGGCATTCCGGAGCAGGCCGAGGAAGGCTACAAGGTTGGCAAGTTCCACCATCGCTACCAAACGGTGGACGCCGACAGCATCGATCGACGCATTGGGGAGGCCGACGTCGCCGTCCTCACCGCCATCGAGCGCTACCTCGCAAAACCGATGGGCGGCGCGGTTGGCTTCAAGACCTGCATGTTCGTGAATTCCCCAGACGAGCACTTCATCGTCGACGCGCTACCCGATACGCGCAACGTCGTCGTTGCCGCGGGCTTTTCCGGCCACGGTTATAAATTCTGCACCGCCATCGGCGAGATCCTGGCCGACCTTGCCATGCACGGGACGACGGCGCACGACACGGCCCTGTTCAGGCTGGCGCGACCGGCGCTGGGGCAGCGATCCGCACCCAGCGCCGCGGCGGCAGCGGGCGGGGTAGGCTAACGCGCCGGTCCCGCAAAGGCCGGGAAACCGGTGGACGGCGCGCCGCCCGCCTGCGTCTCAGCGAATCGGCGGGTCTGGATCGGTCTGGATTGGGTTTGGCGGCAGCGTCGGCACGCGCGGCGGGCCTGCTGCGGGTCCTGCCGAAACTAAGCGCCGGCCAGCGATTTTCGATAGATCGCTTCGACGTGGACGTCGGCGCAATCGAGGACCGGGAAGCCGCACTCGGCACCCTGGAACGCCAGAAACAGATCGGTGCCGCCGAGCAGAACCACCTCGGCGCCTTGCTCGCGGTTCAGGGCCCGCCCGGCGCTGAAGAATGCCCGTCGTTGGCCTTCCGTGACGCGGCCGACACTCGCCATCTCGGCATAGTTCTGATGCACCTCCTCCAAGGCTTCGGCGTGTGGCACCACGACGGCCGCCGAGGTGATGGCCCCGTAAAGGCGCGTCTCCATGACCATGCGCGTCCCCAGAATGCCGACGCGTTTGAACTGCCTGCGCTCTATCTCCGCCGCAACTTCCGGGATCGCGTTCAGGATCGGAACCGGCGAGATGGCTTCAAGCTCACGGATGCAGAAATGGCCGCCCATCGAGGTGACGACGCCCAGCTCGGCGCCGGCTGCCGCCAGACGCTGCAACAATGCCGCAAACACATCGGCCTGCCGCCTGGCCTCACCGTTGGCCAGGTTAGCCGCCATCTCGCGCACATCGGCGTGGGCGATGGTCAAATTCAGGGTCGCGTTCGATTTGGCATACCGGTCGATCAGGCCGCGATAATAAAACTCGGTCGCGGCCGGGCCGATGCCGCCAATCAAGCCGATGTGCATTGGGGGCCTCCCTTGACCTAAGGCTCTGTCGAGGCAGTCTGCTCGCCGCCGACCTCTTCGGCCAAGGCCTTGGGCGTCGCCAGCGCGGGCCGGCAGCCGACGCGCCGGCCCGCACTTTGATCGTGCTTGGCTCGGCGCAAAAAGTCGAGACAATGGCGGGGGCGCAGAAAACCTGGGGGAACAAGGGATGGCGAGCCTGCACCGCTTCGGGCTGGATGTCGGCGTCTATGGACCGTTGGCCGATGCCGAGACGATCCTGAGCCTTGGTGAGTTCGCCGAGCGGACGGGCTTCGGCTCGATTTGGCTCGCCGACCATGTGGCCTTTCCGGTCTCCTTCAAGTCCCAATATCCCTACAGCGCCCAGGGCAGCTTTCCAACGCGCTTGGCAGATCCACTGTTGGAGCCCATCGCCACAATGGGGGTTCTCGTCGGTGCCACTAGCCGGGTGCGGATCGGCACCGCGGCGCTGATCATGCCCTACCGCAACCCGGTCTTGTTGGCGCGCATGCTGGTGACGCTCGATCGCTTCTCGGGCGGGCGCATCATCCTCGGCGCCGGCGTCGGCTGGCTTGCAGAGGAGTTCGCCGTCCTCAGCAGCCCCGACTTCAAACGGCGCGGCCGCGTCACCGACGAATACCTGGAAATCTTCAAGGCTATTTGTGCGGGCGGCGAGGTCGCCTACCGCGGCGAGACCTACGCCTTCGATGCCATCTTCTCATCGCCCGGCTCTTTGCAGCGTCCGCACCCCCCGATCCTGATCGGTGGTTTATCCGACGCCGCCTTGCGGCGCGTCATCAGGCATGGCAATGGCTGGCTCGCCGTCTCGGCAGCTCCCGAGCAACTCCGCGAGCGCCTGGCGATGCTCGATCGGCTGGCCGCCGAGGTCGGCCGCCAGCGTCAGGACGTTAGTCTTGCCTACAAGATTTTCCTGAATATCGGCGAGGCCAAGGGCGGCGCGTTCGGCGCACGCGAGCTGGGCACTGGTTCGCTGAGCGAGGTGCGCGATGACATCAAGCGCCTCTTCGACCTCGGCTTTGAGACGATTATCGTGCGCCATCGCGGCGATAGCGTCGCCGAGCAAATGCAGCAGCTTGACCGTTTCGTTACCGAGATCGCGAGCCGGGCGTAGCCTGGCGCTTGCCGCTGCCAGGCGGACAACCGCACGGCGTGGCCGCCAATGCCAAGCCCGCAGTGAAATGGCGTTTGACGCAGCCCGCCGCACTCATCACCATGCGTCCGGCAATCTTTGCGAGGACAACATGGCCAAGACGCGGTTCGGGATCTTTAGTCTGAGCCAGTTTCCGGATCTGTCGAAGGTGGTCGAAAGCTTCGACAACGATCTGGCTTTCTTCGAGTTGGCCGAGCAGCTCGGCTACGACAAGGTGTGGATCGCCGAGCATCTGTTCTCCACCTATGGTCTGGTCACGTCGACGCAGGTCTATGCTGCCGCCATTGCGCAGCGAACCAAAAAAATTCGCATCGGCATGGCCGTATGTGCGATCCCCTTCAATCACCCGCTGCGAACGGCCTCGGACTTTGCGCTGGTCGATATTCTCTCCCATGGTCGGCTGGATTTCGGCGTCGGGCGTGCCTATCAGCCGCACGAGTTCGTCGGCCTCGGGGTGCCAATGGACAAGAGCCGCGAGATGCTCGCCGAAGGCCTCGACATCGTGCTGAAGTCCTGGACGCAGCCGCGCATTTCCTACCACGGCAAGTTTTGGACCATACCGGAACCGGTCGAGCTATTGCCCAAGCCCGTGCAGAAACCGCATCCACCCGTCTATCAGGCGACCATTAGCCCTGAAAGCTTCGAGCAGGCGGCGCGGGCCGGTATCCACCTGCAGATGGCCTCGCCCTTCACCTACCGCACCTATCGCGAACGGTGGATGGACGAACTGGAAAGCAACTGCCGCCACTACGACGAGGTATGCCGCCGCCTCGATCGCGACCCAACGGCCGCCGAGCGCATGCTGCTGCTGCCTTTCTTTGTGCATGAGAGCGCCAGCAAGGCGCGGGAAATCTATAAGGCGCACGTCGAGTGGTTTTATGCCAAGGTCACGGCAAATCAGCTGGCCGGCGCGCCGCAAACGGGTGAGGTCAAGGGCTACGAGCTGACGATGCGCGAAGGCAAAAAGACGCGCGAGATGGGCTATCTCTCGTTCGACAAGCTGCACCAATATGGCGCCTGCATCGCCGATGATCCCGAGACCGCCATTGCCAGGCTGAAAGAGATGAAACGGCGCTTCGGCATCACCGAGTTCGTGTTCTGGTTCAATATCGGCGGCATCGACAAGGCGCATGTCGAAGCTGGCATGCGGCTCGCCGCCGAACGCGTGCTGCCCTACGTGTAACAACCCGGTGGAGGGTGAAGGCCATGCAGCTTGGTTATGTCGGTCTTGGCAACATGGGTGCAGCGCTCGCCCGTCGGCTGCTGCGCAAGCATAAAATGCGCCTTTACGATCTGCGCCCACAGCCAATGGCGCGGCTCGCCGAGCTGGGCGGCATCGCCTGCCAAAGCCCCAAGGCCCTGGCGGCAGAGTGCGATCTGGTCATGACCTGCCTGCCAACCTCCGCGGACGTACGGCAGGCCATCTTTTCCGCCGACGGCCTCGCCGCCGGTCTCAAGCAGGGCAGTATCATCGCCGATATGACAACGGGCGATCCCAATGCCACGCGCGCCATGGCCAATGACCTTAAAAGCGCGGGCATTACGCTGATCGACGCCCCGGTCAGCGGCGGCCCCCATGGGGCGGATGCGGGAACGATTGCCATCATGGTGGGGGCAGCCGCCGACGTTTATGCGCGCCTGCAACCGGTATTCGAAGCCATTAGCCCCAACATTTTCCACTGCGGCGATGTTGGCACCGGCCATACCATGAAACTCGTCAACAACGTGGTGGCGGCGAGCGTGCGGGTGGCGACGTTCGAAGCCGTGACCATGGGCATCAAGGCCGGCCTGTCGCTGGAGACCTGTTCGCGCGTCTTGGCGAAGGGATCGGCGCGCAGCTATACGACCGAAATAACCTTGCCCAAGTTCGTGCAGGGCGAGCTCAAAACCAACTTCAGCCTGGGTCTCATGCACAAGGACGTGCGGTTGGCGACGGAGCTTGGTATCGCCAGCGCAGCGCCGATGCCCGTTTGCAATCTGGTGCGGGAGATCTTCCAAATCGCTTTGAACGAACAAGGCGCCGATCAGGACGTCAATTGCCTCATCCATCTGCACGAACGGCTGGCGCAAGTGACATTTGCGCCGAAACAGTAGGAGCAGGGCACGGGGTGCTTGTCGGGCGCGCGGGCAGCGGCCGCCGCGCCCTGCCACTGGGCTCGCTTCCCGTTGCCGCCGGGAGCTTGGGGCTTGCGCCTTGCCAGCTGGGCTCGGCCTGAGCCTCGGGCGAGCTCCCTGCGACCCATCAATGCACGGGGTCAAGGGCTCTTGCAGAGAAGGGCCAAAGGAGCTGGGTCAGGACATGGGACCATGGATCAGGATGACTTGTTTCGCCGGCTGGCGCTGGCCCTGGCGATAGGACTGCTGATCGGGTTGGAGCGTGGATGGCAGCTGCGCGAAGAAGCCGAGGGCGAGCGGACCGCGGGCCTCAGGACCCATGCCCTGACTGGATTGCTCGGAGGGATTTGTGCCGCCCTGTCGGCTGTCAGTCATCCGGCGGTATTGGCGGCGGGCCTCTTGAGCTTCACGGCGGCGTTTGCGCTGTTCGCCTGGCTCGAAGCCAGCCGCGAGCACAACTTCAGCGTCACCGGCGTAGTGGCGGCGATTCTGACCTTCGTGCTGGGGGCCTATGCCGTGCTCGGCCAAGCCCTGGTCGCGGTCGCCTGCGGCGTCGCAATGGCGGTGCTGCTGGCTTTGAAGGAACCGCTGCACAGCTGGGTGCGTCGGCTGTCGTGGCTGGAGCTGCGCGCCGTGCTCGTGCTGCTCGCCATGTCCTTTTTGTTGCTGCCGGTGTTGCCCAACCGTACCATCGATCCCTGGGATGCGATCAATCCGGCGGAAATCTGGCTGCTGGCGGTGCTGATCGCCGGCATTTCCTTTGTCGGCTACGTCGCCGTCAAATGCCTGGGCGATGAGGCCGGAATCGCCGTGGCGGCGCTGGCCGGTGGCCTCACCTCATCGACGGCAACGACGCTGTCTTTTGCTCGTCTTGGCCGCGATCAACCGCAAGCCTCCCTGGTGCTGGCAGGAGGCATACTGCTTGCCGGAGTTGTGATGATGCTGCGCGTGGTCGCCATTGCCGTTGCCTTGGCTCCGACGCTCAGCAGCGAACTTCTTGTTCCGTCGGCGGCCGGTGCGCTGGTGCTGCTCGCCGCTAGCGGCTGCCTGGGGCTGGCCCGCCAGCGCGCGGGCGGCGGCGAGACGGCGACCCTGCAGCTCAAGAATCCGTTCGACCTTGCGAGCGCGCTGAAGCTCGCCGCCTTGATTGCCATCATCATGCTGTTGGCTAAGGTGCTATCGTCCATGTCAAGCACGCGCGGGCTCTATCTGCTGGCCGCCATTTCCGGCATTGCCGATGTTGATGCGATCACCCTGTCGATGGCCCGGGTGGCGGGTGCGCGCGTGGTGCCCGCGGAGGCGGCCACCGCCATCATCGTCGCCATCTGCACGAACACCGCGGCCAAGGCGGTCATGGCGGCGGCAATCGCGGGGCGCCGCGTGGGAATTGCCGTTGGCGCCTGCAGCGCCATGGCGATCATCGCCATTGCCATGGCGCATCTCTTGCTGCCCCGCTTGCCTCTCGCTGCGGCTGCGGGCGTGGCCGGCACGCAGGTACTGCTTGCTGTTTGAGCAACAGCCCTGTTTGAGCGTTGGGGAAGCGAGCGATGCGCCCTTGGCGCACCTCGCGCGAATGGAGGATCGAGCAATGTCGTGGGCCCGCGTGCCGGGAGCCGTCCTGGTGGTGTTGGCAGCAAGCCTGGCCGTGCCCGTGAAAGCGCAGCAATTGCCCGCTGGATATGGCGAGCAGCCGACGCTCGCGCCGCCCGAGCACAGCTGGCTCCCGACCGTCAACTGGTCGGTGGCCGAGCCCTGGCAGGATGGTCAGGCGCCCAAGGCTGCCGCGTCCCTCGAGGTGGCTGCCTTTGCGCGGGGGCTCAAACATCCACGTTGGTTGCAGGTTTTGCCCAATGGTGACGTTCTGGTGGCGGAAGCCGCCACCGAGCCAGAGCCCTCCTGGTCACCGCGTGCCATCATCCAAAACCTGGTGCAACGGCGAACCGGCGCGATTGTGGAAAATGCCAACCGCATCTCGCTCTTGCGCGACAGGGACGGCGATGGGGTCGCCGAGCAGCAGTTCGTCTTGCTGGAAGGCTTGCGACAGCCGTTCGGCATGGCGCTGATCGGTGATGCGCTCTACGTTGCCAACACCGACGCCGTCCTGCGCTTTGCCTATCGCAGCGGCGATACCCGCATTAGCGACAAGGGGACGAAAGTCATCGACCTTCCGGTCGGCCACCACTGGACGCGCGCCCTGCTGGCGAGCCGGGATGGCTCGAAGCTTTATGTGACCGTCGGTTCCGGCAGCAATATCGCGGAGAAGGGCATGGCGATCGAAGAGGGTCGCGCGACGATCCTGGAGCTCGACATCGCCAGCGGACGCGCGCGCACCTTTGCCTCAGGCCTGCGCAATGCCAATGGCATGGCGTTTGAGCCGACGACCGGGCAATTGTGGACGGTCGTCAACGAGCGCGATGAGATTGGCGATGACGTCCCGCCCGACTATCTGACATCGGTCAAGGACGGCGGCTTTTACGGCTGGCCCTACAGCTACTGGGGCAAGAACGTCGACAAGCGCGTCAAACCGGCGAGACCCGATCTGGTGGCGACGGCCATCACACCCGACTATGCCCTCGGTGCCCACACGGCCTCGCTCGGCCTCGCCTACTACGCCGGCGACGCGTTGCCGGCACCGTTTCGGGATGGCATGTTCATCGGCCAGCACGGCTCGTGGAACCGCAGCCTATATAGCGGCTACAAGGTGATTTTCGTGCCGTTCAAGCAGGGCCGACCCGCCGGCAAGCCGGTGGATGTTTTGACCGGCTTTCTCAAGGACGATGGCAGCGGCGTGGCACATGGCCGTCCGGTCGGCGTGGCCGTTGACGCCCATGGCGCGGTCCTCATCGCCGACGACACGGGCAATACCGTCTGGCGCCTCAGCGGCAGCCACCACCCGTCGCAGCCGGCAGCCCGGTAACGGCCCGGCAATGGTGCAGCGACCGGCAACGGCAGGCTCGAGAGGCGGCCCGGCGTTGCCCTCGCCGCAGGCTGCGGGCTGACTGTTTTAGATGTTAAAATCGCCGCTCTTCTTGCCGCGGCTCTTCTTGCTCAGCACTTTGATGTTGGCGTCTTCTTGTACGACGAGCGAGTTCGGGGGAACGCTGTAGGTCAGGAACACGTTCGCGCCCACGGTGCTGCCTTCGCCCACGACCGTGTCGCCGCCCATGATGGTTGCGCCCGCATAGATCGTCACGCGGTCCTCAATGGTTGGATGGCGCTTCTGTCCGCGCAGTTGCCGGCCGGCGGCCAGTGATTTAGCCACGAGACCCACGCCTTGATACATCTTCACATGATTGCCGATGATGCTGGTTTCGCCGATCACCGTGCCGGTGCAATGATCCACGAAAAAGTGCGTGCCGATCTGTGCGCCCGCGTGCAGGTCCATGCCCGTGCGCGCGTGTGCCCACTCGGTCATGATGCGCGGGATGAGCGGGATATTCTTCAGATACAATTCATGCGCGAGCCGTTGCACGGCGATGGCTTCCACGAATGGATACGCGACGATGACCTCTTCCTTGCTCAGGGCCGCGGGGTCGCCGTTGAACGCCGCGTCCATGTCCGTCGCGAGCAATTCACGCACACCCGGCAGGCTGCCAAGAAATTCAATCGTCAGGCTGCGCGCAGCGGACGCGAGATCCTGTTTGGGCAGCTCCGGCGGTGGGTGACATTCCAGGCTCTTGCGGATCTCCTCTTCGAGCGGGCCGATGACGGCGTCAAGCCGGGCCGCGGTCTCGCGCTTTATCTCGGAGGAATGGACGAGTTTGTCGTCAAAGAATCCCGGAAAGAGTAGGCGCAGCAGGTCGGTCGTAAGGGCGCAGATGCCTTGTTTGGATGGAAGGTTCTTGCCGTCCAAATGATTGATGCCACCGATGCGCGCGTAGGACGCGATCAATTCTTCCGTAAGCTGAGTGACCGTCGGTTTCACGGGCGCAGTATCCGGCAGGTTTTGGGGGAAAGCAAGGAGGCGTGAACCCACTGATGATCAACGGCTATCAATCACGGCTGCTACCGCAGCCTCCACGTGAATGCCCTTTCATGCAGCGAAAATCAATCGGACACGCGCGCGGGAAACGGGCCGTGCAAGGCGCATCGGATATCAAGAGACCATGGTGGGTATCGCCCGGCGGGCCAGGGCCGGTCAATTCCGGCGAGGGGCCGCCGAACGGCACGACGACTGTAACACCCGGCGCGGCGGCAAGATGCACCGGCCCCGTGTCGTTCGTGAGCAGGGCGCGACACGATCTCGCGACACGATCTCAAGTGAGCCATTAGTTCGCGCAGGGAAGTCTTTCCCGCAAGGTCATGATGCGCGAGGTTTAACGTTTGAAGATAGGTAGCAATGGTTGCCGTCGGGGGTGCATGAGCTTTCGTGGGCCACAACCGACAGTGCTTCCAGCGGGCCCGAACCTGTCGCAATTGCCTCGGAAAGCTGACGGAACCACTGCAGTGCACCAGCGGGCTCGACGGCACTCCAGGGGCGTTCGTCCTCCGGGGGATCGCGCGGCCCAAGCCAGCAAGAACGGCCACGGCGTGATGCGGCGCTGGAGGGCGGGAACCCGCCACCAAGGCCGACGTTTAGCTTGCAAAGTCAGCAGCTTTGCCGGGAGAATAGCAGTGGCCTACACCTCGTCTTATACCGACCCGCAGCATCGCTCCCAGCCCGGCTCGGAGGCCATGGACCTTGGCGCGCGCGCGTGGGACCGGGCGGCGACCGCTGGCGAAGCCGCGCGCGAAAGCGTCAAGGAACATCCGATCGTCACCGTTGCCGTCATCGCCGGATTGGCTTTTGCGATCGGCGCGCTGTGGAAAATCGGGCGCCCCCGCCAGCCGTCGCGTGTCGAGGCCCTGCTCTCGCGCCTTGCGGAGCTGCCAACCGACCTGCCCCGGCGCTGGCGCTCCTAAAAAATTTAGACCCTGCATCGGAACCGGGTGGAAGCTCAAAGTCCCGATTGGGCGAGCGGCGGAACGCGCCTGTGCCAGTCGGTTGCGTCCTGCCAGGCCCAGCCGACGCGCAGGGCCATGGCTTCGTCGCCGCCGCGGCAGACGATCTGCAGGGAAAGCGGCAACCCCGATTCGCTGAAGCCGCTGGGCACGGCCAGCGCGCACAGGTCCAGAAAATTACCCCAGCGCGTGAAAACGGCGGGCGTCGTGTTCTGATCGACCGCCTCGAGCGGCAGCGCCGGCGTCAGCGTGACGGGGGCCAGCACCGCGTCCACCTGCGCCATGGCCTCGCCGAACTCGGCCTTCAGGCGCTCCCGCTCGGCAAGGGCTTGCAAATATTCCCGCGCCGAGATGGCCGCTCCGGCCCGGATGCGCGGGCGCACGGCCTCATCGAGGGACAAGGCGTTATTGTCGACGATGTCAGCGAGCAGTGCGTAGGCCTCCGCAGACATGATGCGTCCCGAGCTCGCACCATAGTCACGAAAGCCGCGCGGCAGGGAGAGATCGACGATTTCGGCGCCCAAAGCGGCCAAGGTCTCGAGCGAACGATCATAGGCGGCAAGCACTTCGGCATCGACGCCGGTGCGCTCCGAGGCCGGCATGCGCGCCAGTCGGAGGCTCTTCACGCCGCGGCGCAGCGTTGGCATGGGATCGATATCGCGCAGGGACAGCGTGCGAGGGTCGCGAGCATCGGCGCCCTGCATCACCTGCAACAGCACGGCAGCGTCCTCGACGCTCCGCGTCATGGGACCCGGCGTGTCGAGTGTCGGCGTCAGCGGGAGCACACCGTAGGTGCTAATGCGCCCGATCGTGGTCTTAAGACCGGTGATACCGCACCATGCGGCCGGCACGCGTACCGAGCCGCCGGTATCGGTGCCGATGGCGCACGGCACCAGCCGCGCAGCCACCGCCACACCCGACCCACTGCTGGAGCCTCCGGGCGTACGCTGGGTTTTTTCATCCCATGGGTTCCAGGGCGTCCCCAAATGCTGATTGGTGCCCCAGCCGCCGAAGGCGAACTCGACCGTGTGGGTCTTGCCAATGACAATCATGCCGGCGCCGATCAGCTTTCTGGCCAGCGTCGCCGTGCGGCCGGAGCGGCGCTCGCGCCAGGCCGCGCTGCCGCCGGTGGTCACGCGGCCTTCGAGCTCGATCAGATCCTTGAGGGCGACCGGAATGCCGTGCAGGGGCCCCACGGCGTGGCCCGAGCGGATGGCCTTGTCGGCCGCTTCGGCGGCGGCGCGCGCCTCGGCGGCGAAAACGTGGACGAAGGCATTGAGCTTTGCATCAAGCCTTTGGATGCGCGCCAGGCAGCAATCGACGATATCGACCGGCGAGATGCTGCGTGCCTGCAGCCTTGCGGCAAGCGCGTGCACCGGAAGCAGGGCAAGATCTGTATCCATCAGCGATATCCTAGCGAGGGTTAGCGGTTCGCTCGCCGAAGCACGGCATTGAGCAGCAGGTTTGCCCCGGGCAGCGTGCGCGTGAGCTCTATCTCTTCATTGGTGTTGTGGCTGATACCATTACGGCAGGGCGTGAAAATCATGGCGGTCGGCACGAGCTCTGCGACCGCATAGGCATCGTGGCCCGCCTGACTAAGCATTTCGCGGAACGGCAAGCCAAGCTCGCAGGCGGTATCTTTCAACAGCTCGATCAATTGCGGGTCAAACAGGGAGGTGCCCCAACTCCAGCCCTCGGCCACGCTGATAACGACGCGGGCCTTGGCTTCGACCGCGGCGATCGCCGCCTTGATTTCCGTGTACATGCGCTCGAAGCCGGCCGGCTCGGGATGGCGAAAATCGACGATCAGGCGGACCTGCTCGGGAACGATGCCGGGCAAGTTGGGAAAGCACTCGATGCGCGGCGTGGTGGTGCGCCCTTCTTGCGCCGCGAAGGCAAGGCCGATGTCGTTGACGGCGGCGATCAGATAGCCGGCCCCCACCAGGGCGTTGCGCCGCTCGAGCATCGGCGTGCCGCCGCTATGGCTGGTTTCGCCGGCAATTTCGAGGCGCAGCGCCAGGGTCTTGTAGCCACCAACGACGATGCCAATGTCGCAACCCTCGCGGTCGAGCCGCGGTGCTTGCTCGATGTGCAGTTCCAGATAACAGTCGAGCCGCCGGCTGCCGAGCGGGGCCTTGCCGAGATAGCCAATCCTTTCCAGTTCGTCACCGAAGCGAAGACCGGCGTCGTCTTTGCTGTCATGCACCTGGGCGCTGCTCAATTTGCCCGCGAAGGCAAGCGAACCCATCAGCGGTGGACTGAAACGGGCGCCTTCTTCATTACTCCAGACGATGAGCTCGATTGGTCGGCGCGTGGTCATGCCGCGATCGTTCAGGCTCCGCATCACCTCAAGGCCACACAGCACACCAAGCGCGCCGTCGTACTTGCCGCCACAGATCTGGCTGTCGAGGTGGCTGCCAATCGCCACCGCCGGCAGCGAATTATCCGTCCCCGGGCGACGCGCGAAGATATTGCCGACCGCATCGACTTCGACCGTACAGCCCGCCTCGCCTACCCAGGCGACGAAGAGATCGCGTACCTCCTTGTCCTCCTGCGTCAGCGCCAGCCGGCGCACACCGGTGGTGCGAAACCGGCCAATCTCGCCCGCCCGGTCGAGGGCGGCCCACAGTCGCTCGGCATTGACCTCAAGC
>DASTMQ010000034.1:0-10834 GCA_035714005.1 Hyphomicrobiaceae bacterium | reverse complement strand
CGCGTTCGCCTTGAACTCCTCGGAGTTTGTCGAGATGGCGGACTGCAGTTTCGGCATCTGCTCTCCTGCTTCCCTGCCGGCCGTTTGCCTTGCCCTTTGCCGCGGGCAGCCGGCACGTTCAGCCCCGATTTTTTGCGGCCGGCCTCCCGGGCAACGCCTGCCAACGCCGCGCAAGCGCGCTTGCCGCGGCCGACCGACGCGCCACTCAGCATCACGTTCTACCCTTGGAAGGCGGCGGAAGCCATCACCGCGCCGGCGCGGCGGGCCGGCGCTGGTCCGACCGCAGCCGCCGCACGAAGGCTGCGACCGCCTCGCCGATCGCGACGGGACTATCCTCCTGCACAAAGTGCAGGCCTGCGACCGTCACCTCGGTCTGGTTCGGCCAGGCGCGGCAGATTTCGCGCTGACGTCCCACCAGGATCGAGCCCGGCTCGGCATTGATGAAGAGCTTCGCGACGGGACTGGCCGCCAGCCAGCGCGCATAGCTCTCGACAGTCCTCACCACCTCGGCCGGCGCACCGTCGATGGGGATCTGCCGTGGCCAGCTCAGCGTTGCACGCCGGTCCTCGCCCGCAACGGCGAAGGGGCGGCGGTAATGTGCCATCTCCGCTTCGCTCAGCTGGCGTAGGATCGAACCCGGCAAAATGCGCTCGACGAACATGTTCTTGGCGAGGATCAGATCCTCGCCCGCCGGCGAGCGAAAGCCTTGAAAGGCGCCTCGCGCGTGCGCCGGCCAGTCCTCCCAGGTCAAGGGGGTGACCAGCGCTTCCATGTAGGCGATCCCGGCGACCCGCTCGGGGTGCGCCGCAGCCCAATCGAAGCCGAGCGCCGAACCCCAATCATGCAGGACAAAGACGATCTCGTTCCCGAGGTCGAGCTTGTCCCAGAGTGCGAACAGGTACTCGCGCTGTTCGGCATAGCCGTAGCGCTGTGGCCCCGGTGGCGCGAGCTTGTCGCTGTCACCCATGCCGATCAGGTCGCAGGCGACCAGCCGCCCGAGACCCCGGCAGTGCGGCATGACGTTGCGCCACAGATAGGAGGAGGTGGGATTGCCGTGCTGGAAGACGATGGCCTTGCCCTCGCCTTCGTCGATGACAGCCATGCGCCGACCCTTGACGTCGACGAAGCGCTTCTCCGCGTAGGGTTGGCTGCCGTCTGCCATGCCGTGTCTCCCCAGGCTTTACAGAGCTGGCCGTCGCGCGCCTTCGCCGGTCGGCCGTGCTGCGCCCCGAGGCCTGCGGTTTGCCGCTGCGTCAGGTCGCCCGCGGCTGCGCGAACGGCCGGCCTCGACGCAACGTTCCGGCGCCGCGGCGCGCGTTGGCGGTCAGACACGCGGGCCTTTGCGGGCTGGCAAAACGTCGGCGGACCGCACCGGCCCCAGCCGGGCCGACACAAGTCGAGCCTTACATATAGAGTTCGCCGCGGCTGCAGCGATCCGCCATCTCGAAGAACACGCCCATGCGCTGGGCATCGTGGATGACTTTGAGGGAGGTCGCCTTGTCGCCGGCGATGCACCACAACAGGCGCATGCTGCCGTCGATCTCCATGCCGGTGTCGCGGTGGCGGTAATGGTAGTGCACGCGGCAGGCGAGCCCATCTTCCAAGCGGGTGACATGCAGGGGCGAAAACGCCAGCACTTCGTACTTGTCCAGAAAGTCCGACAAGCGACGCGAGAGCGTGTCCCGCCCCCGGCCCGTACCCACGAAGGAGGCGGAACCATCGGGCGCGTTCACGGCAAACTCGATGTCCTCGGCAAAGCAGCGTACGGTTGCCCGCAGGTCATTGGCCGCCCACGACACGTGGATGGCTTCCAGAACCGCAGTCTCGGTGGCATTCATGCGCGCCTCCTCCCGGTGGCAGCGGCGTAGAGTGTTCCTGACCGACAGTCGAGATCTCGGCGCCCTTCTTGTTTCACTTGTGGCAATTTTATGCCAACTTGCGTGGCCTGAATACAACCCCACCGCGTCATCAGCGGCAACAAATCCTGCATGGCACCCCGTCGCTCGTACCGCCCCAGCGGGCGCCTTGCAAATCCGACGATCGATTGCCCCGTTACCGGGCAGGCCCAGGCCACCTGTGGGGCGCTGCCCGTCGGGGTGGGCTTTTACTCGGGCATTAAGGTGCCGCCGTCAAGGGCTGACGCAAGGCAAGCCTTCCCGACCCGCCCCAAAGCCTCTTTTTTGTGGATTTTGAGCACATTAACTGCGTCGGAGAGGCGGCCTAGCTTGGACGTGGCACGGTGGCCGGATCCTCCACGCGCCGCGATCTGCCTTCAAAAAAGGCGCCCCTCTCGATCGCCAGCAGCCTATGGAAAATATCGCCCTCGACGTGGCTGGCGGCCTCCAGTGTTACCTTGTTGCCGCGAATTGATCCGGAAACGGCCCCGCGCACCACGACGTCTTCCGCCAACAGATTGCCAGTGATGCGCGCCGCCTCCCCAACCACGATGCGCATGGCGTGCACATCGCCCTCGATGGCACCATCGACTTGCACCTCCCCGCGCGATTCCAAGTTGCCCTTGATGGAAAGCGCGCTACCCACCACGGAGGCCGCGCCTGCCGGCCCTGGCAGCGGACGCGCGGAGGCAACCTCCCCCAGGCCGACCACGGGTCTTTGCTGGACGGTGCCGGCGCCGCCTCCCGTGCCCTCCTTGTCCGTGCGTTTGGTGAACATTTTCAACTCAACTCCACTCGCTCTTCACAACAGCTCATAGCACGAACGCCTGGCGCGGTCATCGTGGCGCGGCCCGTGGGCGACGCCGGAGCGCCCTTGGTTGGCTTGCATCTTGGGTGCTAAGCTTTCGCTGCAACGATTGGGGGAGGCCGAGATGTGGCGATGCGCAGGACTTGCAGGTGCGGTGTGGCTGGCGGCTGCCGGCACGGCGGCGGCGCAAATTGCGGTGTCGGCTAACGATGCCAAAGTGAAGTTGGTCGACGGCAAGGTGGTGGTGCAGAAGGATCCTCAGCCCGACACCATCTCGATCATCGACTTGCGCGCCAATCCGCCAAAGCTGCTGGCGGAAGTCGAAGTCCCCAACAGCGTCGTCGGCCCGCCGCTCAACGTGGCCGTGTCGCCGCGCGAGGATATCGCGCTCATCACCTCCAACCAAAAGATCGATCCTGCCGATCCAAGCAAGACCATCGCCGACGACAAGCTGACCGTCGTCGAGCTGCAATCGCTGAAGCCAACCCTTGTCACCCGCGTCAAATCGGTGGTCGGCGTCGGCAAAAACGCAACCGGCACACCCAAGGTGCTCGCCACCTTGCAGGCCGGCAAGGGCGCCGCCGGCGTCTCGATCAACAAGGCCGGCACGCTCGCCCTCGTCGCCAACCGCGAGGAAGGAACCGTCTCGGTCTTCACCATCAGCGGCACAACCGTGACACCCGCCGGCAAGGTCACGGTCGGTGGCGAGAAGTCCGGCCCGAGCTCGGTGATCTTCGACCCCGATGGCAAAAGCGCGCTCGTCACCCGCGACGCCGACCACCGCATCACCCAATTGAGCATCGATGGCAGCAAGGTGGAGGTCAGCAAGCGCGAGATTGCCGCCGGCTTGCGTCCCTATGGTCTCGACATCAGTTCGAAGGGCGACGTCGCCGTGGTGGCCAACATCGGCGTCGGCGGTGGCGATGCCGACACCATCAGCGTGATCGATCTCAAGCTCGATCCGCCACGCGTGGTTCAGACCTACACCGTCGGCCAAACTCCCGAAGGCATCAAGCTTTCCCCCGACGGCAAATTTGTCGCCGTCACCGTTATGAATGGCTCCAACAAGCCGGCAAACTCGCCCTTTTTCAACGGCAATGGTCTGTTGCAGATCTGGTCGCGGACCGGCACCCAGCTGACCAAGACCTCCGAACTCCCGATCGGGCGCTGGTGCCAAGGCATCGCCTGGTCGGCCAACGGTAAGACGCTGTTGGTGCAGTGCATGGTCGAGGAAGAAGTCAATGTGATCCGGTTCTCGGGTCTCGCCGGCCGCTCGCTGCAAAGGGTGGGCTCGATCAAGACCAAGGGGGGACCCGCCGGCATTCGCACCGCCGAACCGTAATGAGCGCCGGGCTAGCCACGAGGATGCCATCAGCGTAAGCAAACGCGGGTGGAAGACACGTTTGCCATTCGCCCCATCGCGGAGCTCGGCATCGGCGCCACCGGTGGCGGTGACCCGGCCCGTTGCTTGGCCGTTGCGGGCCGCAGCCAGCCGTTGTTCGCTGCCGCCGAAATCATTGCGCGCGATCGCAATGGGTCGAGGCGGCGCCGGCTGTCGGCGCTGGAGCTGCGCGCCGATGCGGAGCCTCGGCTGGCCCAACTGCTGGCGCAGCTGGAACGTCCCCGCGCCCCCATTGCCGGCCTCAGTTTCGAGGCGCCGCGCATCATGGGGATCGTCAATGTGACGCCCGACAGCTTTGCCGATGGGGGCCGCTATTTCGACGTCGGCGCCGCGGTCGAGCATGCCTTGCGCCTCGAGGCAGAAGGCGCCGACATCCTCGATGTCGGTGGCGAGTCGACGCGACCGGGGGCAGCGGGCATCGATGTCGAGGAGGAATGCCGCCGCGTCCTGCCGGTGATCGCTGCGCTGCGGGCGCAGGCGCGCGTGCCCATTTCGATCGACACGCGCCAGAGCGAGGTCATGCGGCGCGCGCTGGCGGCCGGCGTGCGGCTCATCAATGACGTCTCAGCCTTGCGACACGATCCCTCGAGCCTGCCGACGGTGGCCCAGACCGGCGCGCCTGTCGTGCTGATGCACGCGCAGGGCGATCCTGCCACCATGCAGAAGGCGCCGCAGTACGCCGACGTGGTGCTCGATGTTTATGATTTTTTCGCTGCGCGGATTGCGGCAAGCGAGGCGGCGGGCATTCCCCGCAGCCGCTTGATCCTCGACCCCGGCATTGGCTTTGGCAAGACGCTTGCCCACAATCTGGCGCTGCTGGCCTCGCTCAGCCTGTTTCATGCCTTGGGATGTGTCGTCATGCTCGGGGCCTCGCGCAAGAGTTTTATCGGCCACTTGACCGGCGCGCCGGCGGCGGAACGGCTGCCGGGATCGCTGGCCGCTGCCCTCATGGGCGCAGCTCAAGGTGTGCAGATCCTGCGCGTGCACGACGTGGCCGCCACCCGGCAGGCTTTGACGGTTTGGCAGGCCTAATCCGGCAGGCTTGGTGATCTGGCGGCGCAACCTGCAGCCTTAATGAACTGGCAGGCTTAATCGCCGGACAGGCTTGCTAACGCCATCCCCTGGCTGGCTAGATGAGGTGAGCGGCGGTCGCTGCTGGCGCGAGCGGCGTCGCGGCAGAGCCGTTAAGCCCTGTGCGGGCGGGCCTGTGCAAGAGACCGATCGGCGGCTCGCAACCACCTGGGAGATGGGTATAATCTGCTTTCGACCCCGAACCTTCCCGGCCCGGGCCAAGGCGGCGCGGGTGCAGCCGCGCACCCTGGCCACGGGGCCGCGCGGCACGACCCACCATTCGGCAAGCGAGGCAACAGTATGACGCAGCGGTACTTCGGAACGGACGGGATCCGCGGCCAGGCGAACCGCCCCCCCATGACCTCGGAGATCGCGCTCAAGGTGGGAATGGCGGCGGGCAAGTACATTACCGACGGCAGCCACCGGCATCGCGTCGTTATCGGCAAGGACACGCGCCTTTCCGGCTACATGATCGAATCCGCGCTGATGTCGGGGTTCACGGCGGTGGGCATGGACGTGTTTTTGCTGGGTCCGATGCCGACGCCCGCCGTTGCCATGCTGACGCGCTCGCTGCGCGCCGATCTCGGCGTCATGATCTCGGCATCGCACAATCCCTTCGACGACAATGGCGTCAAGATCTTCGACCGCGACGGCTACAAGCTCTCCGACGAGGCCGAGCGCCAGATCGAAATGCTGATGGACACGCCGAGCTCGGAGTTGCTGGTGGCACCCGAACGCATTGGCCGCGCCAAACGCATCGACAGTGCCCAGGAGCGCTATGTCGAGTACGCCAAACGCACCCTGCCCCGCAACATCGGCCTCAATGGCTTGCGGGTCGTCATCGACTGCGCCAACGGCGCGGGCTACGAAGTATCCCCCGATGCCTTGTGGGAGCTCGGCGCGGAGGTGATCAAGATCGGGGTCGAACCGAACGGCCTCAACATCAATCTCAAGTGCGGCTCGACCTCGCCGGAAACGCTCGGCGACAAGGTCCGCGAAATGCGCGCCGACCTTGGCATCGCGCTCGATGGCGATGCCGATCGTGTCGTCATCGTCGACGAAAAGGGCCGCATTGTCGATGGCGACCAGATCATGTGCGTGATCGCCGAAAGCTGGCACAAGAGCGGGCGCTTGCAGGGGGGCGGCGTGGTCGCCACCGTCATGTCGAACCTCGGCATGGAGCGCTACCTCCACAGTCTGGGCCTCACCCTCGAGCGCACGCCGGTCGGCGACCGCCACGTCGTCGAGTACATGCGCAAGCACGGCTACAACATCGGTGGCGAGCAGTCGGGCCACATCGTGTTGTCGGACTTTGGCACGACCGGTGACGGCTTGGTGGCTGCCCTGCAGGTGCTGGCGGTGGTGGTCGCCACCGGCAAACCCGTGGGCGAGGCGTGCAGCCGGTTCCAGCGACTGCCGCAAATCCTGCAGAACGTCAAATACGTCAACGGCTCACCGCTGGAACAGGCCGAGGTGCGCAAGGCGATCGATTGGGGCAAGGAGCGCCTCGGCGCGCAGGGACGTCTCGTCATCCGCCCGTCGGGCACCGAACGCGTCATTCGGGTGATGGGCGAGGGCGACGACGAGCGCCTGCTCCGGCAGGTGGTCAGCGAAATTTCCGAGGCCGTGCGCAAGGCCGCCGATCGCCCCTGACCGAGCAGCCGCCGGCCCGGCCCGCTGCCTGAGCGTTTGTCCCGGCCTGCCGAGGGTTGCCAAAAAGACCCTTTGCGCAAGGGCTTGCCGCCGCAACGGGCGCGCAGCCCCCACACGCAATATGACCCCGAGCCCAAGCCATGAAATCGAAGCGCGGCTAGCCTTCGTTGACCGACGGAGCGCGGGCTCGGCGCTTGAGCGCGTCCCCGCGCTCTGGCAAAATCGCCTTGGCCTCAAATTGAGCGTGCCGGCGGTCGGGCAAGCCGCCCCTGTGAGCGCCGAGGGACCATGACGGTCATTCCGTTTCGAGACCGACGCCTGCGGCGGCCGCCGGGGCGGCCCGTGGAGCCGCCTCCGGCGCTTGCGCGGGCCCCGGTGACGGCTGGCGAAGAGGACGCCGAGTTCTACCGCATCAGGGCCCGGCAAAACTGGGCCGTGCTGGCTCTCGTCGTCATCCTGGTGCTGGGAGGCGCCTGGCTGATCGATCGGCTGGCGGCCTTTTCACGCGCATTGGCCTGCTATGAGTTTGGGCATCGCAACTGCATGCCGCTCAAGATCGAGCTGCCGCCGCGCTGAGCAAGAGCGGCCGCCGGCGCGCCCTCGCTGGCCGAGCTCCGGTGCAAACCCCCGGGTCAGCTCTGGTTCACCTCTGGCCCACCTCTGGCCCACCCCTGGGGCACCCCTGGGGCACACGAGGCGCGCGCGCGCAGATCTGGCCTCGGCGTTAGCCCTGGCCAGCGCTCAGCCCGCCGAGCTGGGCATGAATGCTATTGGCGAGCTGCATCAGCTCGGTGCGGTCGAGGCGACCGGCAAGGGCATAGGCCCGCGAGCGGTCGATCCAATAGAAGGCGGCGCAATCGCCGCGCTCGGCGAAGCGGAAGGCCGCGTCCATCAGGCCGGCCTCCTTGCGCACGTAGAGCGTCAAGCGCCGTCCCGTCGCATCCTCGTACATGAATTGTGCGGCCGCCTGACCGCGGTCGGGCAGCAGCCGACCGCCGACGAGCTTCCAGCCATGTTCATTGAGTTCGGGCGCCCGCACTTCGGTGCCAAGGCGGCGCGTCAACCACTGCACCAGATGTTTTTCTTCCGCCGCCCCGACCTCGACGGGATGGCGCACTTCGGGAACGAACACTTGGTGCGCGCTGAAGGCATTTGCCACGAAGGCCGGCTGGCGCCAGGCCTCCCCGCGACCCAAGGCCCCCGCCGCGTAGCCGGCGGCGCCGGCAAGCAGGAGCGCGGCGATGATGCTGAGCGCGCGGGGCAAAGCGGGCGCCCAGCGGCGCTCGCCGCGCGCGGCGCGGGCCGCCAGCGCGGCCATCCCGGCGGGGACGGGTTCGTCGAGAACAGGGGCGTAGTGCTGGGTCAGGCGATCGTTGAGATCGCTGATGGCACGAGCAAACCGCAAGTCCTCGGGTGCCGTGGCCAGCGCCGCCTCAACCTCGGCAGCCTCCGTGCCCACCAGTTCGCCGTCCACGAAGGCGTGCAGCTCGACCTCGCTGATGCGTCGCCCGCCGCTCACTTGACCCTCCGCAGGCTGGCATGCTCGGCGTCCTTTTCCAGGCCATAGGCCAGCAAGGTGCGCAGCCGGTCACGCCCACGTGCCAGCCGGGACATCACGGTTCCTATGGGGATCGACAGCACCTCGGCCGTTTCCGCGTAACTGAGGCCTTCAAGGCCCACCAGCAGCACCACCTCGCGCTGATCGGGGGTCAAGAGCTGCAACGCCCGATCGAGATCGCCTCCGCTCGCCCCATCCGCCGCCGGCGCCGACTGTTCGGGACCGAGGCTGTCGAGGCCGACGTGCGGCGGCCGGCGCGAGCTGCGACGCAAGCCGTCAACGTGCAGGTTATGCAGTATAGAAAACAACCACTTACGCGGATTGTCTCCATCCCGCCATTGCCCCAGACGCGCCAACGCGCGCTCGAGCGTGTCCTGGATCAGATCATCGGCCTCGCTGCTGTCGCCGACCAGGGCCCGCGCGTAACGCCGCAAGCGTGGAATTTCTGCCGCAACGGCCTCCCGGCGAGAACTCACGCGCGCGTCCTTTCCTACTGGCCGGCACACACAGTAGGACTTATGCCAGCAGACGATTGCCGCCCTCAATTTATTCCGGAAGACGAATCAAAATAAAGTGCGGCCTGAGGCGTTGAAACCGCGCGTCGCCTCGTTAAAGTTGGCGGCTGCACGAATCCACCTTCGTGCGTAACGGGCGGGGCGCGGAAAATCCTCGAGGGTTGAGGTTGCCGCGCCGGCAATTTCTCGGGAGGAATCTACATGCTACGCGTCGTCGCCGCTGCCGCGGCCCTCGCCATTGGGGCAACTGTCGTGCTTGCCCAGAATGCCGCCGTCATCGACCAGCGCAAACAGGCCATGAAGGCGTTTGGCGGAGCGGCCAAGAGCGGCGGTACTATGGCCAAGGGTGATGCGCCCTTTGACCTCGCCAAGGCGCAGGAGTCGCTCAAAACCATTCAGACCAAAGCCGGCGAGGCCAAGAACCTATTCCCCGACGACTCCAAGACGGGTGAAACTGACGCCCTGCCGGAGGCCTTCGCCAACAAGTCCGACCTGATGGCGAAGTTCGACAAGCTGGCCGCCGACGCCAAGGCCGCCGAGGCCGCCATCAAGGACGAGGCGAGCTTCAAGGCCGAGTGGCCGAAGGTGACGAGCAACTGCGGCGGCTGCCACAAGGCCTACCGCAAACCGCCGCCGCAAAAGTAGCCGCGGGCCGCCTGTGGTCTTTGACGGTTCGCAAGCTGCCGGCGGTAAGGTGCAATTGATAAAGCGCGCGAGCGGAGCTCGCGCGCTTTTGTCTATGCCGGCAGCCGGCGTGGTAGCTGCGCCGCGGATGGAGGCCATATGCGCTTGAGTAGGCTACTCCTGGCGCTGGCGCTCCTGGCCGTTGCCGGCGCCGGCCTGTTCTATCTGCTCACCATGCCGCAGCCGGCCGTCACCGCCCCGCTGCCGGCACGTACCGCCGATCTCGCCAACGGTGAGACCATGTTCAATGCCGGGGGCTGCGCGTCCTGCCACGCCATCCCCAAGCAGGAGGACACCCGACGCCTCGGCGGCGG
Organism: Hyphomicrobiaceae bacterium; assembly: GCA_035714005.1. Classification (GTDB taxonomy): domain Bacteria; phylum Pseudomonadota; class Alphaproteobacteria; order Rhizobiales; family Hyphomicrobiaceae; genus AWTP1-13. The sequence continues at coordinate 934 of DASTMQ010000034.1, read as the reverse complement.
GCTCGCGCTCAACACCGCCTTTGGCCGCTTTTATGCACCCAACCTGTCGTCCGATACCACCCATGGCATCGGCGCCTGGTCGGAAGAAGCCTTCGTCAATGCCATGCTGCGCGGCGTCGGACGCCACGGCGAACACCTCTATCCGGCTTTCCCTTATACCTCCTATCAGCGCATGCGGCTCGACGATGTGCGCGACCTGTTTGCCTTTTTGCGCACGCTGCCGGCCGACGCAACGCCAAGTCGGCCGCACGAGTTGCCGTTCCCATTCAACGTGCGACGCGGGCTAGGTTTGTGGAAGCTGCTCTACCTCGACGGCAAAATGTTTATGCCCGATCCCTCCAGGAGCGCCGCACTCAATCGCGGTGCTTATCTCGTCGAGGGCCCGGCGCATTGCGCAGAGTGCCACAGCGGCCGCGACCTGTTGGGCGGCATCATCCGCGAGCAGCGCTTCGCCGGCGGCCCCGATCCCGAGGGCAAGGGTTTCATTCCCAACATTACGCCCGGCGAAAACGGCATCGGCGCCTGGTCCGAGAAGGATATCACCTATCTGCTCGAGACCGGGACCACGCCCGACTACGATTCGGTTGGCTCGAGCATGGCCGATGTCGTGATCAACACCGGCAAGCTGCCGGCGCAGGATCGCGAGGCCATGGCGGCCTATCTGAAGACCCTGCCGCCGCGCGCGGGCAAGGCGCCCGCCAAAAAACGCTGAACCGCGCCCGCTGCCGCCGCGGCACGGGCGGCGGCGGATCGGCGCCCGGGTCTCTGTTTGGCCCGCTATCCCAATGCGGCGGCCTGCGCCAGCGCGTGGGGCGCGCGAGCCCACACCTTGCCGCCGCCCCGACAGGCCGCTGGCCGAGCTCGCGCCAATAGTGCAGGCTGCCGGTAAAGCCTCCCCCGTCCGGCCTTTTGCCCGCAAGGATGACCGCCATGT
>DASTMQ010000033.1:0-9300 GCA_035714005.1 Hyphomicrobiaceae bacterium | reverse complement strand
AGGCGCGGCTCGAGAACCTGAAGGAGCTCGTGCGCTTCATGCACGAGTTTGAGACGCTGCAGGGCTTCCTGGAGCACGTCTCCCTGGTCATGGACGCCGACGGCGCCGAGGCCGGCGATCGCGTATCCCTGATGACGTTGCACGCGGCCAAGGGGCTCGAGTTCGAGGTCGTGTTCCTGCCGGGCTGGGAGGAAGGCTTATTCCCGCATCAGCGCAGCCTCGATGAGAATGGCAACGCGGGCCTGGAAGAGGAGCGACGGCTGGCCTACGTCGGCATGACCCGGGCCAAGCAACTGGCCAAGATCAGCTTCGCGCAGAACCGCCGCAATCGTGGCCTTTGGCAGGCCGCCGCGCCGTCCCGCTTTGTCGATGAGCTGCCCGAGGCCCACCTCGAGGTGAGCGAAGCCAAAAGCCCCTACGGCGGTGGCACTCGCTTCAATCCCTATGGGCCCAGTCGTTTCGATGCGCCCGCGGCCGGGTTTGAGAGCGGCTATGCGACGCCGGGGTGGCAGCGCGCCAAAGAGCAGTGGAACCGCGAGGACCGCAACAAGAAGCGCACCCCGCTCACGCTCGACGGCGAACTGGTGGCCGCATCGACGGCGCCGACCGCCGGCTACGCGCCGGGGGAGCGTATTTTCCATCAAAAGTTCGGCTATGGGCGCATCGCCGACGTCGACGGCAACAAACTCACGATCGACTTTGAAAAGGCCGGGCGCAAGCGGGTGGTGGACAGTTTCGTCGAGCGCGCCCACTAGGCCCGCCACTCGGCGCCTGTGCATTTTGCGTCACAGGGAGGTCCCAAACGCCCGCTAGCCTCGACAATCGCCGTCGGCCGGTTCTAGAACGAACTGGCTCTAGCGCAAGAGGTATTTGCGTCGCTCGAACCCAGGGCCTCTCGACGTTGGAGGCAAGCGCGTTTCAACGCTTGGCGGGGGAAAAACATGGCGTCGGCAGGAACGATGATGCGGGGCGGAGTGTGGAGCGCGCTCGTCAACGCGACGGCGCCAGCGCGTCCGGCGGAGGCCGCCAAAGGCCCGCCGGCGCGGGAAAAATTTTTGCCCATCACGCGGCACGCCCTGCTCGATCGGCTCACCCAGCCTCAGAGCTGGCCCGCCGGCGAGGCCAAGGACGCGCGCCGCTTCATGCGCTATCTCGACTATTGGCGTCGGCATTCCTACACCGCCAGCCTGCTCGAGCTCGAGCAGCTCTATGAGCCCTTCAGTCCGGACAGCGACCTTTTGACGACGCGCGTTTTCTCGGCGCAAGAGAAGCTCCTCATGCAGAAACAAGTGGTCGAGCAAATGCACCACTTCCTGGTGCAGGCGAACTTCGAGCACGTCGATCCCTCGGACGTGAAGATCATTCTGACCAAGGATTCCTACTATGGTCTCGACCTGCAGGTGGACCTTGGTGCCTTCGAGGAAATCCTGATCTTCTACCGCGGGGCCACCACCTTGAGCGAGCGGCGGCGCACGGCCAAGCGGCTATTCTTGTGGCACGAGGAGGTGAAAATCCCCGTGTTTCAGCGGCTGTTCCTGCTGTTCAAGCTCAAGCCCTTCGAGGTGCGCGTCGACGAGGTCATGCGCGAGCAGGGCCTGGAGCGCAAGGACGCGGAAAAGTTCGTCAAACGCACCCGCGGCCTGCTGCCAGACTCGGTCAAGAGCGACTTTATTTATATGAAGCTCTTCAAAAATATCCCGCGCACCGACATCGAAATGATCTTTCCCAACACCAAGGTGCAGTTCCGGCTGTTCGACAAGATCAAATTCGGCGTGACGGCGGGCAGTGGTCTCGGCATGGGGGTGGCCGGCACGGTCGGCAAGATCGCGTTGGTGTCGACCAACCCGATGGCGCTGGTCGGCGCGCTGGCCGGGCTCGGCGGTGTGGCGATGCGGCAAGCATCGAACTTCATTGCCCAGCGCAATCGCTACATGATCGTGATGGCGCAAAATCTCTACTTCCATGCGGTGGCCGACAATCGCGGCGTCATGACCCTCTTGGCCGATCGTGCCGCGGAGGAAGACGTCAAAGAGGAGATGCTGCTTTACAGCGCCCTGGCCAAGGCGCCCGTCAATGTGCGTGAGTTGAAGGCCGTCGATGAGGCCATCGAAACCTACATCAAGGACACCTTCGATCTCGACGTTGACTTCGATATCTCCGATGCCCTGGGCCGCCTGAAACAGGACGGGGTGGTCACGGAGCTGCCGGACGGCACGCTCCGGGCGCTGCCTGCGCACGCCGCCGCCAGCCAAATCGACAAGCTGTGGGACCTGTGCCTCGATCAACTGCCCGACCCGCCGCCCGCCGCCGGTCACGAATTCGATGGCGCCACGGGAGGACCGGCGGCGGCCTAGCGCGGCCGCGGCTGGCAACGACCGCGGCGCGCGCGGTGCCCGGCCACAGCCCGAGCAGTGCGGCGGCCCTTGGCTCGCGCTCGGCGGCAAACTAGGGCAGGATCGGCGCGCGCGTCACGGGTGTTGCCGTCACGTGCGCGCCTTATGCTCTTGCCTGCCGGAGAAGCGCGTGTATCAGACCTACGAGGCTCCCCCCTTGGGCGGCGATCACGCGCTGCGCGTGCGGCGCCTGCGCCAGCTGATGGCCGAGCTTGGCGTCGATGCCATTTTGGTGCCGCGCGCGGATGAGCACCAGGGCGAGTACGTCGCCCCAGCGGCCGAGCGCCTCGCCTGGCTCACGGGCTTTACGGGTTCGGCGGGTCTGGCCGCCGTCGCGCGCGCCGCAGCGGCCCTGTTCGTCGACGGACGCTACGTGGTGCAGGCGCCAACCCAGGTCGACACCGGCTTGTTTCAGATCCTGCAGGTGCCGCAGGCCAAGCTGTCGGATTGGCTGATCGGCACGCTCAAGGGCGATAGCGTCGTGGGCTACGATCCCTGGCTGCACGCCCAGGCCGGCCTCGAGGACTTGGGCGCGGCACTGGAATTGAGGGGCATCAAGCTGAAGGCACTGGCACGGAACCCGATCGACCGGATCTGGGGGCGTGAGCGGCCCGCGCCGCCGACGGGACCGGTGCAGCCGCAGGCCTTGGCCTACGCGGGCAAGCCGGCGCAGGAGAAGCTTGCCCAGCTGCAGGACACTTTGCGCCGCGACAAGGCCGACGCCGTGATCCTGACCCAGCCCGACTCGATTGCCTGGCTCTTTAACATTCGCGGCTCCGACGTCGCCCACAATCCCGTGCCGCTGGCCTTTGCCGTCGTTCCCGTCGCCGGCAAGCCCGAGCTCTTCATCGACAAGGCCAAGATCAACCGCGAGGCGCGGGCGCATTTGGCGCCGCTGGCAAAACTCAGCGCGCCCACGCTATTGGCGCCGCGGCTGGCCGCGCTCAAGGCCGCGGGCAAGCGGGTGCGGCTTGATCCCAACACGGCTGCGAACTGGTTTTTCCGCAAGCTCAAGGGCGGCAAGGGGCAAATCGTGCGCGGCGCCGACCCCTGCCTGATCCCCAAGGCGCGCAAAAACGCCGCGGAAATCGCCGGCGCGCGCGCCGCCCACAAGCGCGATGGCGCGGTGATGGCACGCTTTCTGGCCTGGCTCGACCGCGAAGCCGGCAGCGGCGGTCTCGATGAGATTGCCGTGGCGCGTCAGCTGGAGGCCATGCGCGGCGAAACCCAGGCGCTAAAGGAGATCAGCTTCGACACGATTTCGGGGGCGGGACCCAATGGCGCCATCGTTCACTATCGGGTGACGACGGCGACCAATCGCACGCTCAAGCCGGGCGAGCTCTACCTCGTCGACTCAGGCGCCCAATACCTCGACGGCACCACCGACATTACGCGCACGGTGGCGATCGGAAGCCCGAGGCGGGAAATGCAGGAGCGTTTCACCCTCGTGCTCAAGGGCCACATCGCCATCGCCACGGCGCGCTTTCCCGCTGGCACGCGCGGGGTTGATCTTGACGCCTTCGCCCGCCGGGCGCTGTGGCAGGCGGGGCTCGACTTCGACCATGGTACCGGACACGGTGTCGGCAGTTACCTGTCTGTGCACGAGGGTCCGCAAAACATCTCCAAGCGCGGCATGACCCCGCTCGAACCTGGCATGATCGTCTCCAACGAGCCCGGTTATTACAAGCCCGGCGCCTACGGCATTCGCATCGAGAATTTGCTGTTGGTCGAGGAGCCGCGCGTCGTGGAGGGTGGCGAGCGCGCCATGCTGGGCTTCGAAACCCTGACGCTGGCGCCGATCGATCGGCGCCTGATCCTGCCGGCGCTGCTGAGCCCTCAAGAGTTCGCCTGGCTCAATGCCTATCACGCGCGCGTGGCCGATGTGATCGGGCCCGAGCTCGGGCCCGCCGACCGCGCTTGGCTCGAGGCCGCCACGGCGCCGATCGCGGCGCCCGCGGCCGCGCCTTAAAGGCTGAGCACGCGGCGCAGGAATTCAAGCTCGGCCTCCAAGACGGCGATGATGGTCTCGGCCCGGCGAAAGCCGTGGCCCTCGCCGGCGAACTCGTGATAGGCCACGTCGATCCCGCGTTGCTTGAGCCGCCTCACCATGCGTCGAGACTGCTCCGGCGGCACCACCTTGTCATCGAGGCCCTGGAACAGGATGACGGGCGCGCCGATGCCGTCGATCAGGTTCAGCGGCGAGCGGGCGGCAAAGGTCGCCTGCCAGTCCGCGGGCGTCGTTCCCAGTAGCCGGTGCAGATAACCCGATTCGAACTTGTGGGTGTGTTTGAGCAGCAGGGCGAGGTCGGACACCCCATAGTGGCAGCTTCCCGCGGCAAAGGCGCGGGTGGTGGCCAAGGCCATCAAGGTGGTGTAGCCGCCGGCGCTGCCGCCGGAGATGGCGATCTTGTTGCCGTCGGCGAGGCCGGCGCGGGCGAGATGCCTGGCGGCGGCGGCACAGTCGGCCACGTCGGCGATGCCCCAGGCCGCATCGAGCCGCTCGCGGTAGGCGCGGCCGAAACCCGTGCTGCCCGAGTAGTTGATATCGAACACGGCAAAGCCGCGGCTGGTAAAGAATTGGGTGCGCAGCCTCAGGCCGGCATCGGTCATGCTGGTGGGGCCGCCGTGCACGAACAGCAGTGCCGGCGGCAGGGCGCCGGCGGGGCCCCGATGCGTTGCATTGGCCGGGGCATAGTAGATGCCATAGACGGTGCGGCGGGCGGCGCGAAAGGCAACGTCGCTGCCGACGCTGAGGTAGCCCGACAGCTCCGCGAGCGGCGGGGCGGGGGCGGCCGGGCCCGCAAAACCTTTGATGCCGCGCCGGCCGATGCGCATGACCTCGGGCATCGCCGTCGGCCGACTGATCAAGGCGGCAAAGCCCCCGGCGAAAGCCACGGGATCATCGATGCGCGCAGTTTTGGCGGCGAGCCTGGAATAGCGCGTGCGCCGTCCGCGGGCGGGCTCCCAGACCTCCAGCAGCGGTCGGCCCTGCCGAAGGGCGACGGCGCCGATGCTGCCGTCGGGGGCCAGGCAATAGCTGCGCAGACCAAACACCCACTGTGGTCGTGACAGGTCGGCGCCGCGCTGCCCATAGCGGCGGCGAACCGTGGCGCCATCCCATGCGTAGAGCTGTCCCCAGCCGCTGGCGTCCAGGACGAAGTTCAAGCGTCGCTTGCCGCACCATACCGGCTGGAAGGCGGCCGCGCCGTTGCCGCCGGCCACGCCGCGAGCGCCGCCGAGCCCGCCGTCCTCGTGCACGGGGGCCACGCACAGCGCGGCGCTGTCCCACGGCATGTCCGGCAGGTCCCAGGCCAAAAAGGCGATCCTGTCCCCGCCGGGGGACAGCGACGGCGAGGCGTAAAAGTCGTGCTCGCCGGCGAGCTCCGTGACCTTGCCGCCGGCGATATCGATGGCCACCAGCAGGTTGCGTACGCCCGCATGGCGTGCGCCGTGCCGCTCGCCGACCCCGATCAGGCGTCGGCGCCGGTGATCGAGGCTATAATCGGCAAAGCGCAGGTTGGGCGCGTTGGTGAGCCGGCTCGGCGCTTCACCGGGCCGCACGGCATAGATTTGCTGGTCGCTGTCATTTGTGAAGTAAATGGTCTCGCCGGCGACGCAGAATTCGCCGCCGCCATATTCGTGCACGCGCGATCGGGCCGAGAAGGGGGCCGCCAGCAGCTCGCGGACACTGCCATCGGCGCGGCCTTGCAAAATGGTTTGCCGCCCGCCCTCCTCGGGCCGCGATTCGCTCCAGTAGACGGCGCCGGCCTCGGCCTTGAGGCCGCCGAAGCGCCGGCTGCCGGCCGCCGCCATGGCCGGCGTGATCGGCGAGGGCCAGTGTCCGAAGGGGGTGCGCAGCTTGGGCATGGCTCGCTCGATGGGGTCGCAACCGGCGGCATCGCGGGATGGGGCTTCTCGGGGCACAGAGGAAAAAAATCTGGCATCGGCGGGTGGGACCACGCAAATCATCTTTGCACCGTGAAATAGGTCAGCTATGCTGTCCTTTACGTCGGGAGACCCGGCCGCGGCGCTATTGGCCGGCGGCCTGGGCCCTCGATGAGAGGATCTGGGGTAAGATCAGCCGCCTGCACCGCGGCCTGATGTGCTGCCCGCAAGCCCATCGTCCGATCCGGGAGACGGGGGCCAGGGCGGCAGTTTCAGGACGGCGCAACGGACCGGTGGCGTCCCGCTCCGCGTGCACGGTTGCGCTCTGCCCAGGCCCAGATTCTGGGAACGGACAGGGTACCTGCGCGTAGACCCCCCAGGAGGTGAGGCGCATCTGAGCCGGAAGGCGAAAGCCTATGATGACGGATAGAACGCACAGCGGCGGCATTCCGGATGCCAGTGCCATGCCCATTTTCCCGGCGGGACGCGGCCTGTTCGATCCCCGCCGCGAACACGATGCCTGCGGGGTGGGCTTTATCGCCAACCTCAAGGGCGGCAAGACCCACAAGCTGATCGAAGACGCGCTCTGCATTCTGCAGAACCTCGAACACCGCGGCGCCGTCGGCGCCGATCCGATCGCCGGCGACGGCGCGGGCATTCTGATCCAAATTCCGCACGCCTTCCTGGAGGCGGAGGCCCAAAAGCTCAAATTCAAGCTGCCGAAGCAAGGCCACTACGCCTGCGGTCATCTGTTTTTGCCGCAAGACGAGCGCCTCCGCGCCCACTGCGAGCGCGTCTGGATGCGGATCATTCGCGAGGAGGGCTTGGAGTTTTTGGGCTGGCGTTCGGTGCCCGTGGACAACAGCTGCCTCTCCGAAATGGTGAAGGCGACCGAGCCCGTGCATCGACAGATCTTCATCGGCCGGCCGAAGGCGATGAAGGAGCAGCAGGAGTTCGAGCGCCGCCTCTACATGATCCGCAAGGTCGTCTCCAACGCGCTCTATTTTGCCTACAAGGGCCGCGACATCGGTCATTACTCGGTGTCGCTGTCGAGCCGCACCTTGGTCTATAAGGGCATGTTCCTGTCCTACCAGGTGAAGAAGTACTACAAGGACCTGTCCGACCCGCGCCTGGCCTCCTCGATGGCGCTGGTGCACCAGCGCTTTTCCACCAACACCTTCCCCTCGTGGAAGCTGGCGCACCCCTACCGCATGGTGGCCCACAACGGCGAGATCAACACCCTGCGCGGCAACGTCAACTGGATGGCGGCGCGGCAGGCGTCGGTGAAGACGCCGCTGTTCGGCAGCGACATCACCAAGCTGTGGCCGATTTCCTACGAGGGGCAGTCGGACACGGCCTGTTTCGACAACGCGCTCGAGTTCCTGGTGATGGGCGGCTACAGCCTGGCGCACGCCGCCATGATGCTGATCCCCGAGGCCTGGGCCGGCAATCCGCTGATGGATGCCAAGCGGCGCGCGTTTTACGAATACCACGCCTGTCTGATGGAACCCTGGGACGGTCCCGCGGCGATGGCCTTCACCGACGGCAGGCAGATTGGCGCCACGCTTGACCGCAACGGTTTGCGGCCCGCGCGCTATTTCGTGACCAAGGACGATACCGTAATCATGTCGTCGGAGGCCGGCGTGTTGCCCGTGGCGGAAGCCGGCATTGCCAAGAAGTGGCGCCTGCAGCCCGGCAAGATGCTGCTGATCGATCTGGAAGCTGGTCGCATCATCTCCGATGACGAGTTGAAGGCGGATCTTGCCTCGCGCCATCCCTACGAGCAGTGGCTCTCCCGCACCCAGGTGCAGGTCGGCGATTTGCCGTTACCCAAGAAGCTGGCGCGCAAGAAGTCGAACGTGGCCCTGCTCGATCTGCAACAGGCGTTCGGCTACACCCAAGAAAGCCTGAAGTTCCTGATGGCGCCGATGGCACACACGGGTCAAGAGGCCGTGGGTTCGATGGGCAATGACACGCCCGTCTCGGTGCTGTCCAACAAGCCCAAGCTATTGCACACCTATTTCAAGCAAAACTTCGCCCAGGTGACCAACCCGCCGATCGATTCGATCCGCGAGGAACTGGTGATGAGCCTCGTTTCCTTTATCGGGCCGCGGCCAAACCTGCTCGATCTCGAGGGCACCGCCAAAATCAAGCGGCTCGAGGTGTACCAGCCGATCCTCAGCAACGAGGATCTGGAGCGCATCCGGCAAATCGGTTTGGTCAAGGACAACCAATTCTCCTCCGTGACGATCGACATCACCTACGCGGTGGAGAAGGGCGCGCGCGGCATGGCCGATGCGCTCGACGTGGTGTGCGCCGAGGCCGAGGAAGCGGTACGTTCCAAGGAGTACAACATCATCATTCTGTCCGACCGTCTAACGGGGCCGGATCGCATTGCCATACCGTCGCTACTCGCCACCTCGGCCGTGCATCACCACCTGATCCGGCAGGGCCTGCGCACATCGGTCGGGTTGGTGGTGGAAACCGGCGAGGCGCACGAGGTGCATCAGTTCGCCGTGCTCGCGGGCTACGGTGCGGAGGCCATCAATCCCTACCTGGCCTTCGATACCCTGGAGCAGCTGCTGCCCGATCTCGACGAGAAACTGACCTTGAAGGAGGCGCAGAAGCGCTACATCAAGGCGCTGGACAAGGGCCTCTTGAAGGTGATGTCGAAGATGGGCATTTCGACCTACCAGTCCTACTGCGGCGCCCAGATCTTCGATGCCGTCGGCCTGAAGTCCACGTTTGTGAAAAGGTATTTCACCGGCACACACACCCAAGTCGAGGGTGTCGGCCTGCGCCAGATCGCGCGCGAGACCGCCGAGCGGCACCGGCAAGCCTTCGGCAATGTTGAGGTGTTGGAGGGTGCGCTCGATGTGGGTGGCGAGTATGCCTATCGCATCCGCGGCGAAGCCCACATGTGGCGGCCGACGGTGGTCGCCGACCTGCAGCACGCCGTGCGCGGCAATCTGCCCGACAAGTATCGAGCCTATGCGCAAGAGATCAACGACCAGACCGAACA
>DASTMQ010000032.1:0-3763 GCA_035714005.1 Hyphomicrobiaceae bacterium | reverse complement strand
TTTCAAGCGCAAGGGTTGGCTGTAGCCACCCGGCAAGACCGCTGCGATCCGCGCCGCCCATGGCGGGATCTGCGCGCGCGCCCCCGAGTGCGGCGTCGGGGGGAGCGTCCAATGCAGTGGGTGGCATGCGTCAGCCCGGCGGCAATGATCTGATCTGACCTCGGGACAAGCGCCTGCGGCGCCGGTCATGCGGCGACCCGGGCCCCGGGGGCGGCAGCAGCCGCCACTGGCTCGCCGAGCAGGCATTCTCGACGACCGCGCAGGTGGGCGGTGTTCGCCGGCCGCATGCGCTGGCGGGCGAGGAAAGTTCTCGTCCGCGCTGCCGTCAGCACGCCAATGCCGAACGGCGCGCAAGCTGGCTTCCCAAAGACGCAAGGTTCGCCCACCGGTGGCTGCGGCCCCTTTCGCGCAGTTGTGGGGCGATGCCAAACGCGGGGCCGGTTCGCGGGCCTGCATGTGGAGGCTGGGCGGCCGCCGGTGCTTGATTCCAGCCGCCCGGCGTGGGCATGCTGAACGATCGCTCCTCAAACGCGTAAGGACATTCCCATGGATCTCGGTATCACAGGCAGGAAGGCTATCGTCTGCGCGGCATCGAAGGGGCTCGGCAAGGGCTGCGCCGCAGCGCTGGCACGCGAGGGTGTGGAGGTGACGATTTGCGCACGCGGTGCGGATGCGCTCAACGCCACGGCGGAGGAGCTGCGCAAGAGCACCGGCGCCAAAGTGACCACGGTCGTCTGTGACGTCACGACCGAGGAGGGTCGCAAGCGCGTGCTGGCCGCCTGTTCCAAGCCGGACATTCTGATCAATAACGCCGGCGGCCCGCCGCCCGGCGACTTCAAAGATTTTGGCCTCGACGATTGGCGCAAGGCGGTCGAGGGCAACATGCTGACGCCCATCGCGCTCATTCAAGCCACCGTCTATGGCATGATGGATCGTGGCTTCGGCCGCATCGTCAACATCACCTCCGCCTCGATCAAGCATCCGATTGCTGCGCTCGAGCTCTCCAACGGCGCGCGTCTTGGTCTCACGGGCGCCGTGGCCGTGCTCGCGCGCAAGGCCTCCCAGAACAACGTCACGATCAATGGTATCTTGCCCGGGCCGTTCGATACGGACCGCCTGCGCGGCACCAGTCAGAAGATGGCCGAAGTGAGGAAGGTGCCGCTCAGCGTCATCGATGCAGAGCGCAAGGCCGCCGTGCCCGCCGGGCGCTTTGGCACGGTGGAAGAATTTGGCGCCGCGGTTGCTTTTCTGTGCTCGACGCACGCGGGCTTCATTACCGGGCAAAATCTGCTGATCGATGGCGGCGGCTACTTGGGATCGCTGTAGCTGCTGCTGAGCTCAACCTCGGAGAATTCGCGCGCGCCGGAAGCCCGTTCCGGCGCGCGCGTCGCTTGCACGCCTCAAATAGCTCGCGCATTACGTTAGTTTACTGCGACAAATCCATGAATCGAGTTCATATTTTCACGTTGACCTGATGCATCGAAGCTGATCCTTTGCGCCCGCCGCAGTGCGAGGGCGAATGTAAAAAAAAGCATCGCTGTTGTGGGGCTGCGGCCGTTGGCTCAGGACGAACTGTAGACGGGCGGAAAGACCACTTACCTCAATCGTCGTCACGCCCAGAACGCGCAAGCGGCGCGTTTTGATTTGTCCGTTTACTGCCTTGTTCGCCTTGAGCCGTTCGTTATGCGCAAAAGGAGAATGAAGCATGAAGAGATTTCTCACGACATTCGCGCTTGCAATGGCCCTCAGTGCTGGGTCGATGCCTGCCTCAGCCGATTCTTACGACAGGTGGCTGTCAGACCTTGGGCGCCGCGAGAGTCTGAGCCGATCCGGTTACCGTGCTGAGCAGCGAGGCCTTTATGGCGAGGAGCGCAGCGGCCGTTACGAGAAGAAGCGGGTTGCGCGTGCAGCCATCAGCGACGAGGAGGATTTCGACTATCGGCCGCGGCGCACGCTGCGAAGTGACAAGCGCGCCTCCAACGCCGCAGCCCGCAAATCGCACGGCGAGCGAAAAGTTCGGCACGTTGCCGTCGAACGGACCCATGTGCGGTCGCCGAGGTGGACACAGCGCAGCGTCAGCAGGGACACCACGGGTTCCGGGCAATCGGGCGTGGCCTCCTATTACTGGCAGGGCCAGCGTGTGGCCTCGGGCGGCTGGTTCAACCCAAACGCTATGACCGCAGCGCATAAGACCCTCCCGTTCGGCACGCGCGTGCGCGTCACCCATGCCGGCAGCGGCCGCTCGGTGGACGTCGTCATCAATGACCGCGGCCCCTACGTGGCTGGCCGCATCATCGACTTGTCAAGGGCCGCGGCCTCTGCGATCGGCATGACCAGTCAGGGTGTGGCTAGAGTGAAGATGATGGTGCTCGGTCGTTAACACCTGAGCCTGGATGCTTGGAGCGGCGGGTGTGCGAGCACCCGCCGCTTTTTTTTTGCACGGCCATCATTTCCCACCCTTCCCTCGACCGCGCCCAGCCTGTAACTCCGAGGGCGCGCGTCCGGCGCCGGCATCCTTGTGCGCGGCCGCTGCCTTGGGGCGCGAGTGGTCCGAGCTCGCCCGTGGGGCAAGATTTGCAACGCCGATGATTTGGATTGCCATTCTGGCCCTCGGCCTTGCCGCCGGAACCGTCGGCGGCGTCGTCGGTTTCGGCTCGTCCATCATGTTGATGCCGATCCTGATGGTCGCCTTTGGCCCCAAGGAAGCGGTACCGATCATGGCGATCGCTGCGCTGCTCGCAAACCTCTCCCGCGTGGCGGTCTGGTGGCGCGAGATCGACTGGCGCGCCAACGCCGTTTATTGCGCAACCGCAATCCCGGCCGCGGCCATGGGCGCCCGCACCCTGCTCCAGCTCGAGCCGCAATTCATCGAGGCCTTTCTGGGCTTCCTCTTCGTGGCAATGGTACCGATCAGGCGCTGGCTGATGGCGCGCGGCCTGCGTATCGCCCTGTGGCATTTGTCCATTGTCGGGGCCGGCATTGGGTTTTTGTCCGGGATGGTTGCCTCGACCGGCCCGATCAATACGCCGTTCTTTCTTGCCTACGGACTGGTGAAAGGCGCCTACCTATCGACCGAGGCACTTGGATCGATGGCGGTTGGCATCACCAAAGCCATCGTCTTCCAACGTTTCAACGCGCTACCACCCGAAACGGCGTTGCGGGGACTGCTCGTCGGAGCCTCGGTAATGGCCGGCTCCTGGGTTGCCCGCGGCTTCGTGCTCCGCCTTGATGCGCAACAATTTCGCTCGCTCATGGATGGGCTCTTGCTTTGCGCGGGTGCGGTGCTGTTGTGGTGGGCAATTACGCACTGAGCGCCTGCCGCGCCTTGGCTGATGACAGCCTCGCCACAGTTCCGATACCCTTCGCCGCAAGGGAGCAAAGGGTAAGGCAGGCGAGCATGCGCACTGATGGAAAGCCGTCCGGCTCGGTGGCGCTCATCAGAACGGCGATGATCGAAAAGAAGATCACGCAGGCCGAACTCGCCGACGCCGCCGACTGCCACGAAAAGACCATCCAAAACCTGCTCGCAGGTCGGCCGGTCCGCGATCAGACGCTATTTGACGTCTGCATGGTGCTGGGACTGGATTTTCAGCGGGTCAAGGCGGCCTGGGCCGGCGAGCCACGCGATGCGCCGGGCACCAGTGTCACGGAGGGGCGCGCCGCGCCGGTCTACATGGGTGCCTACACGCGGGCCGGCGTCGATCACTACATCGGCAGCTATCTTACGCTGCGCCCCTCATTCTCCAATCGCGCCGAGATCATG
>DASTMQ010000031.1:0-18800 GCA_035714005.1 Hyphomicrobiaceae bacterium | reverse complement strand
TCCTTAATCGCGCCCGCCCTCCTCGGGCGCCCCGCCGGCGGCGTCGGTGCGAAAATAGGGCTCGACCGTACCCGTCAACTTGATCGTCAGCGGCCGGCCGTGGCGGTCCTTGGTGTTGCCCACCGCCAGCCGCACCCAGCCTTCGCTGACGCAGTATTCCTCAACATTGTTTTTCTCCACGCCCTTGAAGCGCACGCCAACGCCGCGCTCGAGCACGGCGGCATTGTAAAAGGGACTGCTCTCGTTGGCCGAGAGACGGTCGGGCGGGCTGTCGCTCATGCACGTTGACCTTTCCAGATAAGCAACACGGGGGGGAGCGCGCGCCTCTTTAGCCAGCCGCGTCGGCAATGGCAAATGCCGGGGCCGAAGGGGTGCCAGGATCACGCCAGGTGGCGTTTTTCGAGCATCACGTGAATGCCCTTGGCCCCATTCACGACCTGCGTCACGCGCACGTCGGCGGCCAGGCTGCACAGGGCGTAGGCCTGCTGCCGCGATAGCCCGGTTTTGCTGGCGACGAGCTCGAGCATCTGGCGCAAGGCAATGACCACGCAGGTGTCGAGGTCGGGGTCGAACGCCATGGTCATGACGTGGGTCGGCGTTTCCGCGCGCGGCCACGTCAAGCTGAGGTCATCGCGGACGATGAGCTCAAAGGTTCCGATCAGACCCGTCTCGATGGCGGTCACGCAGACCTCCCCGTCGCCCTGCGCCCCGTGTCCGTCCCCGACCGAGAACCGCGCCTCCTCGACGTGGATCGGCAGATATAGCGTGGTGCCCGCGACCAACTCCTTGTTGTCGAGATTGCCGCCGTTGCGGCGGGGCGGCAGCGTCGAAACGCTTCCCCAGGCGGCAGGGGGCGCCACGGCCATCACGCCGAAGAACGGCCGCAAGGCTAATTCCGCGCCCCAGGGCAGCCGGCCCATCATCCTCTCCCGATCGAGCGCAATGTGCATGAGGTGGCGCTCGGCAAAGTCGTCGGGCAGCGCGCCCGTCAAGGGCCCCGAGAAATTGTAGCCCCAGTCGTAGTTGAGGGTGATGTCCTTGATGCGCACCTCGAGCACCTGACCGGGCTTGGCGCCCTTGACGGCCACCGGACCGGTGCAGATGTGGCCCGGAAGCTTGGGTTGGTGCGCGGCGTGAATGGCACTGAGCGCAGGAGGAACGACGAGCGGCGGCGCCGGCATCACCTCACGAGCACCGGACACGGTGGAGATGACGACCATGTCGCCGCTCTCGATGCGGAGCACGGGGGCAAGTGCGGCGTCGAAATAGCCCCAGTGCACGGTCTCGGGGCCGGCGTCCAGACGATGGGTCGTGCTTGGCATTTGGCTTGGCCTCCCGTGGTTTTCTTCGGCGCGCCAACCTAACTCGCCTCAAGGTGGCGGCGATATCCCTCTTTGGCGACGGGTAACCCGATGCCACCCCGCCAGCGGCGGGGCGCAAGCCGGCGCCCGGCAGACCTCGCGGGCCAGCACAGTTAACCGCGCCTTAATGCGCCGGCCCTAGGCTGGTGCCGGCCGGGCGTAGGCCGGCACCAGGTGGCGTGAGGGTTGACGGCAGCCATGGGACTGTTGCGTCGGTCTCGATCGGGCACAGCGGCAAAATCGGCGCGCGGGTCCGCGCCGAGCGCGGCGACGCGCAAGAAGACCCTGTTCAAGCGCCTGCCCTGGGAATTACGCCTCCTCATCGCCGCCGCGATCTACCTGGGCCTGCCGCTCGCCTTCCTCCTCACTTGCGCCTTCGCCTGCTTCAGCGCCGTCATTCCCGATCCGATCCAACTGCGCCGCAAGGAGAGCGCGCCGGTCGTGCGCATTCTGGCGCGTGATGGCAGCTTGCTCAGCGGTCGCGGCGGCGAAGGCTCCTACGTGCCCATCGATTTTCTTCCGACCCATCTGATCGACGCCGTCGTCGCCACCGAAGATCGCCGCTTCTTCGAGCACTGGGGTGTCGATCTGGCTGGAGTGATGCGCGCGCTGTTGACCAATCTGCGCGTCGGCCGTTTGCTGCAGGGCGGCTCGACCATTTCCCAACAGCTTGCCAAGAACCTCTTCCTCGGCCCCGAACGCACGCTCAGCCGCAAGGTCGGCGAGCTGGTGCTGGCGCTATGGCTCGAGTTCCGCCTCAGCAAGCGCGATATTCTAGAGCTCTATCTCAATCGCGTCTATTTCGGTGCCGGCGCCTATGGTGTCGAGGCGGCGGCGCACCGCTTGTTTGATAAATCGGCCCAGGCCCTGAGCCTGGGCGAGTCGGCGGTGCTCGCGGGCCTGCTCAAGGCCCCCTCGCGGTTCTCGCCTGCCACCAATCCGGTATTGGCACGCGCCCGGGCCCGCAGTGTGCTGGCCAAGATGGTGGAAGCGGGACGCCTCGACCCGGCACGCGCCGAGCAGGTGGCGCGCACGGCCTTCCGCTTCACCGCCTTGGCCCGGCAGCGCCAGGCGGGAGCCGACTATGCCGTCGATGCCGCGCTCGAGCGTCTACCGGCGCTGATCGGACCCGCCGGCGAGGAAGACCTCGTCGTCGAAACCACCATCGACGCCGGCCTGCAGCGCAAGAGCCAAACGCTCGTCAGCGACCTGATGGGCGGGGAGGCGCGCGCGCTGGCGGCAAGCCAGGCCGCCCTCGTCGTACTCGATTTGGACGGCGGCATTCGCACGCTGGTCGGTGGGCGTGACTACGCCGAGAGCCAGTTCAATCGCGCGCTCAAGGCCAAACGGCAACCGGGTTCGGCCTTCAAGATGTTCGTGTACCTGGCCGCGCTTGAGCGCGGGCTGATGCCGGACAGCGTCGTGCATGACCTACCCCTGATCGGCACCGGCTGGAGCCCGCGCAACGAAGGGACGGGCTACCGCGGTGCCGTTTCCTTGCGCGAGGCCTTGGCCCACTCCATGAATGCGGCGACGGTGCGCCTGCACCTGGGTCTGGGCGCGTCGCGCACGGTGGCGGTGGCGCGACGCCTCGGCATTCGCTCCGAGCTGCGCCAGGACGCCTCGCTGGCGCTCGGCACCTCCGAGGTGACCTTGCTCGAGTTGACCGGCGCCTACGGCGTCATCGCCCGCGGCGGCCGCGCGCTCGAGCCCTTCCTCATCCGCCGCGTGCGCTCAGCCTCGGGCAAGGTGTTGTTCGAGCGCAAGCCCGACAGTGGCAAGGTGCTGGTTGCGCCCGCCGTCGCCGGCGCCCTGACCGAAATGCTGAGCGGCGTCGTCAGCAACGGCACCGGCCGGCGCGCGGCGCTGAGCGAGCATGCCGCAGCCGGCAAGACCGGCACCTCGCAGGAGTTTCGCGACGCCTGGTTCGTCGGCTACACGGGCCAGCTGGTCGCCGGGGTCTGGGTTGGCAACGACGATGCTCAGCCGATGCGCAAGGTGGCCGGCGGCACCCTCCCGGCGCGTCTGTGGCACGACGTCATGACGATCGCACACGAGGGCCTGCCGGCGCGTGCCTTGGCTGGCTCGGCGGCAAACGAGCGGGCTCACTTCGGCGCGCCGCGCGCCGCGCAGGCGGCGGCCGGCCTGCTCGCGAGCCCGCCGGCGCAGCACCTCACGCCCGAGTTTTTCGCTCGTGCGCATGACGGCGGCGAGCCGCTCTCGGCACCGCCGGCCTTGTCTCAGATTGTGGCGCGCTGAAACTTGAGGGGCGTGCTGGCGGGGATGCTGCGCTCGACGGCGCCGTAGCGGTGCAGGTCGGCACCATCGTGGCGCAGCCAGCGCCGCGCCGCGTCGAGCTCGGGCATCAGGCGCGATACCAGCGACCAGAATTTTGGTCCATGGTTCATCTCGCGCAAATGCGCGACCTCGTGCGCCGCCACGTACTCAAGCACGTGCGCAGGAGCCAGGATCAGGCGCCAGGAAAACGACAATAGGCCGCTGGTGGAACAGGAGCCCCAACGCGTGGTCTGATCGCGCAGACAAATGCGGCGCACGCGCACGCCGAGCGCGCGCGCATGCTTGGCAACGCAGGCTTCCAAATCGGCGCGCGCCTGGCCCAGCAGCCAATCGGTCAGGCGCCGGGCGGCGTGCTCGGCACGGCCAGCGACTTCCAAGGTCGGCGGCTTGCCGTGAGCGCGCACGACCCGCACCACCGCCCCGCCCGAGCCCGGTCCGCGCGGTCCGATGAAGCGCAGGCGATGCATCGCCCCGCGCAGCGGGATCATGGCGCCGTCGACGAATGGCACCGGCTCGGGCACGGAGCCCAAACGCTCGCGCACCCAGTCGAGGTGGGAGCGCAAGAATCGATCGGCCTCCTCCATGCGGCATTGCTCTGGAAGGGTCACCACCACCCAGCGACGGGTATTGCTAACGCGCAATGTCAATCGGCGTGCGCCCGGGTGGCGCCGCACTTCGACGGGTGCGCTGATGCCCTGCACTCTCAGCGCCACGGACTTTCGCTTGCCTGCCGGCAATGTGTACCCCCCTCTCGCGACAATGGCGTCTACAGCGCCAACACATAACGCGCCCAGCGCACAAACAGGAAATCTTGGCCTAGCAAAATATTGCGAGCAGAACAGTGGCAACAATCGCGTTGCGCGCTGCGCTGTGGCGTCGCTGCGACAGACGCTACGAGACCGGTTGACAGCGCCGCCGAAGCGTGGATCAGCGCGCCGCGAAGCTGAAGGCCAAAGCCTCGAGATCCGCCGTGTTGCGTCGGCGGCGCGGCATTGCCGCCATATGCTCGAGCTGGGCGATGCTGAGGCCTCCCGCCGAGCAGGGATCGTGCGCGCGCATGAATGAGCTGATGCGCGGCGCGATCTGGGATCGGAAGCGCGAACCGTTGAAGATGCCGTAGTGTCCAACCTTCGGGCACTCGAAGTGAAGCTTGTTGACCTCCGCGATGCCCGTGCACAGATCGAGCGCGGCCCGGCACTGCCCGGTCCCGGTGATGTCGTCCTTCTCGCCTTCGACCGTCATCAAGGCCGGTCGGCGGACGGCGGCAAGATCAATCTGCCGGCCGCGATGCCGCATCGCTCGGCGCGGCAGCAGATGCTTTACGAACACCGTATCGACGGTTTGCAGGTAGAATTCGGCAGTCAGATCCATGACGGCCAGATATTCGTCGTAAAATTCGCGGTGCTTTTCCGCCGAGTCACCGTCGCCGCGTACCAGGTGAAGGAACATCTCCTGTTGCGCTTCAAGGTGGCGGTCGAGGTTCATGGTCATAAAGCCCGACAGCTGCAGGAAGCCCGGGTAGACCAGGCGGCCGTGGCCCGGGCTCGGCCAGGGCACGTTGGTCACCACCGTGCGCCGAAACCAATCGGTGCCGCGGCGCTCGGCCAATTCGTTGACCATGGTTTGATTGATGCGCGTGTCGATGGGTCCGCCGGCCAAAATCAGCGACAGGGGCACGTTCGGATCGGCGTCCTCCTCCATCAGTGCGGTGGCCGCCAGCACGGGCACCGCCGGTTGGCAAACGGCAAACACGTGCACATCGCCTTTGAGCAGGCGAAAGATGTCGATCATCGTATCGATGTAGTCGTCGAGGTCGAAGCATCCCGCCGCCAACGGCACCGTACGCGCATCCTGCCAATCGGTAATATACACGTCGTGGTCGGGCAAAAAGGTTTCGACCGTGCCGCGCAAGAGCGTGGCGAAATGACCCGACATGGGTGCCACCAGCAGCAAGCGCGGGTCGCCCGCTCCCTCACTCGGATCTATGTCACGCCGAAAGCGCACGAGGCGGCAAAATGGCGTGCGCCACACCTCCTCTTCCTCGACCTTCACCGCCCGACCGCGCACTTGGGTTTGCGCAATGCCAAAGGCGGGCTTGCTGTAGCGCCGCGTGGCGCGCTCGAAGACCTCGCAGGCGGCGACGGCACTGCGTCCGACCGGCGTATGGGTCAGCGGATTGAGCGGATTGAAAAAGAATCGGCAAGAGTCGGCGGCAGCTCGGGCCGGCCGAAACGCAGCCCGGCCGAGCTCATACCAGTGATAGAGCACGAAATAAGTCCCCCGGTTTTGCAGTCCCAGCGCCACGCACGGCTGTGAGCGTTTGTGCGGCTGACGCCGTCTTTAAGCCCGCTTGGCCGGTCGATTCTCGCATGGCGCGCAACGAACAGTGCACTGATTCGATGGTTCCTTAAAGCGTTGTGACCTCAATGCAACAGCTTGGCCAGGCGCTCGGCCATGGCATCGACGCTGGTTGCGTGCGTGAAGTGCGCGAGGTAGGCGCCATCGGGTCCCATCAGATAGATGATGGCCGAGTGATCGAAGGTGTAACCCGCGCTCGACTTGGGATCGGACACCTTCTTGACGTAGACGCGGTAGGCCTTGGTGACGGCCTCGATCTCGGCGGTCGTGCCGGTCAAGCCGACCAGGCGGGGATGGAAGCTTTTCAGGTAGCTGGCAAGCTGGGCCGGGGTATCCCGCTCGGGGTCGACGGTGATGAAGAGGGGCGTGATCTTTTGTCCTTCGGGGCCGAGCTTGTCGAGCGCGGCCGCCATCACCTGCAGGGCCGATGGACAGACGTCGGGACAGTAGGTGAAACCGAAGAAGACCAGGATATAGCGGCCCTTGAAGTCCTTATCGGTGACGCGTTTGCCGGTCTGATCGGTGAGGCTGAACGGCCCGCCGACCAGGGCACGGCCGACGGAGGGAGCGCTCGCGGGCAACAGGCGCTCGCGCGCCTCGGGGAAGATCGCCAGCGCCGCCGCCGCGCCGACCATCAATCCGGCTAGAACGATGAGCGCGAGCCTCAGGCTCGATTTGGTCACAGCTCTGCTACCTCACTCGCCCATCTGCACAAGCGTACCGTGCTTGCGCGCACTCTGCAAAAAGTAGCCAAAGGCTGCAAACCCGAGTGCGAAATAGATGATGTTGAGGCCAAAGGCCTTGAGCATAAAGGCTGCCACGAACTTCCCCTCCAGCACAATCGCGCGCAGACCTTCAAACACGTAGGTCGGCGGCAGCGCCAGCGACACCGGCTGCAGCCACGCCGGCAGGGTGGCAACGGGATAGTAAACGCAGCACAACGGCAAGAACACGAAGACGATGAGCCAGGCGAAGCTCTCCGCACCAAGCCCCCAGCGCAACACCACGCCGGTCGAGACCAGGCCAAGTGCCCAGCTGGTCAGCACCAGATTGGCGAAAAATGCCGCAAACGCCAGGCCGAGGGAAAGCACGTTGAAGCCGAAGAAGAAATAGGCAAGGCAAGCCACCGGCACCATGGCGACCATCAACTTGATAAAGCTGACGGCCATCAAGGCGGCCACGAGCTCGCCCGGACGCAGCGGGCTCATCATCAGGTGTCCGAGGTTGCGCGACCAAATGTCCTCGAGGAAGGCCACGGCAAAGCCCAGCTGGCTGCGCACCAGAATGTCCCACAGCAGCACGGCACCGATGAAGAGGCCCGCGGCCTTGCTGGCAAAGCCCGTTGCGCTCGCCAAATAGCTTTGCAGGAAACCCCACATCAGCATCTGGACCAGCGGCCAATAGATCAGCTCGGCGGTGCGCGGCCAGGAGGAGCGGATCACATACCAATAGCGCAGGATCATTGCCCAAATGCGTCCCGCCGAGGCCTTAAGCGTCGTCTGCTCGCCGAGGCGCCGGCAGGACTGCGCGGGCTCGGCGCCGTTCATACCAGCTTCTCCTCGTCCGCACGCGGCCGCCGGGCAATGGCGAGAAAGACCTCTTCCAGCGTGCTGCGACCGAAGCGGGCGATCAGGTCGGTGGGGGTCTCATCGGCGATTACGCGACCCTTTTCCAGCATGATCACGCGATCGGCCAAACGTTCGACCTCGGCCATGTTGTGGGACGCCAAGACCACGGTGGCTTGCCGCGTCCGGCAATAGTGCTCGAGCTTGCCGCGCACCCAATCGGCCGTATCGGGATCGAGCGAGGCGGTCGGCTCGTCGAGCAGCAACAGCTCCGGCTCGTTCAAAAGCGCCTTGGCCAGGCTGACGCGGGTCTTCTGCCCCGCCGACAGCTTGCCGTAGGGACGGTCGAGAAATTCGCTGAGGCGCAAATCATCGGCCGTGGCCGCCACCACGCCTTTCAGGTCGCGCACGCCGTAAAGGCGTCCATAGACTTCCAGGTTCTGGCGCACGGTCAGCCGCATCGGCACATCGACGTAGGGGCTTTCGAAATTCATCCGATGCAACACCCGATGGCGCTGGCGGGCCATATCGGCGCCGAACACCCGGGCCTCCCCGGCGGTCGGGATGACCAGGCCCATGAGCATGGAGATGGTCGTGGTCTTGCCCGCCCCGTTGCCGCCGAGCAGCGCCGTGACGGCGCCGGCCGCAAGGCAAAAATCAATGCCGTCGACGGCGGCAATGTCGCGATAGACCTTGCGCAAGCGGATCACCTCCACGGGAGGCGGGCGGCTGTCGCGAGGGAGTATAATCGGCTTCTGCATGCCTTTTTGGGAGGGGTTTGGCCAAGCTGCAGCCAAAGCTCAGGCCGCCGCAACTGGCCCGACGGCTGGTAACCTTGCCCTATCTGGGGTAGCAAGACCCCCAACGCAAGCGCGACGCAAGGGGCCCACCGGTTCCCAGGCTCGTCGCCCAAACGCACCTTCCCCCCATGCTGCGGTGGCGTGAAAGACATTGGGATGAAGCAGCCGGGAGCCGGCTGCGCCTGCAGACCGCCGTTCGGCTGCGCTGGTTTGGCGTGATCGGCCAGCTATTGACGGTTGGCGTCGTCTATCTGGTGCTGGGCTTTGCCTTGCCGCTCGGCATCTGCCTCGCCTTCATTGCGCTTTCGGCCTGGCTCAACGTCTTCCTGCGCATTCGCTTTCCCGCCCGCACGCGCCTCAGTACGGGCTTTGCCACCAGCCTGCTTGCCTATGACATCTTGCAGCTCGCCGCCCTTTTGTTTCTGACCGGCGGCGCCGACAATCCGTTCATTTTCCTGTTGGTCGCACCGGTAACGGTGTCGGCCGCCACGCTGCCGCCGCGCAACACCATCGCCCTTGGCCTGCTGGGCGGCGGCACGGCGGTGCTGTTGCTGTTTTACTCCATGCCGCTCCCCTGGTATCCCGGCACGCGCCCCGATCTTCCCATGCTCTACAGCGCCGGCGTGCTCGCCTCGGTGCTCTCGGGCATGGTCTTTCTTGCGCTTTACGCCTGGCGGCTGGCCAAGGAGGCGCGCCAGATGTCGGATGCGCTGGCCGCCACCGAGCTGGTGCTGGCGCGCGAACAGCAGCTGCACGCCCTCGACGGGCTGGCCGCGGCGGCGGCGCACGAGCTCGGCACGCCGCTGTCCACCATCGCCGTCATTGCCAAGGAACTGGCGCGCGAGGCCAAGGGCAACGGCCAGTTTGCCGACGATATCGCCCTGCTGCAGGCGCAAGCGATGCGCTGCCGCGAGATCCTGACCAAGCTGACGCGCAGCCCGAGCGAGCCCGACCCGCTGCACGCGCGCATGAGCGTCACCCAGCTGATCGACGAGGCCGCCGAGCCCTACCGCGCCGCCAGCTCACGCTTGAGCGTCACCGCCGAGCCCGATCTGGGCGTCGAGGGCGAAGCCGCGCTCGAGCCGGTGGGTGAGCGCAGGCCGGGCGTGATCTATGGGCTCAGCAACCTGATCGAGAATGCCGTCGACTTTGCTCACGCCCGCGTCGAGATCCTCGCCCGCTGGTCGGCCCGCGAGGTATTGCTGACGATCAGCGATGACGGCTCGGGTATTCCTCTCGACGTGCTTGATGCCCTGGGCGAGCCCTACGTCACCACGCGCGGGACCCGCCGCGCCAAACAGATCAAGGACGGTGAACCCACCGGGCTGGGCCTTGGCTATTTCATTGCCAAGACCCTGCTGGAGCGGTCGGGGGCCACGGTAACCTTAGAGAATCGTCCGCGCCCGGACCACGGCGCCATCGTGACCGTCGCCTGGACCCGCCAAGTGTTCGAAAGCAAGCGCCAGGCCGTGCAGGGCTGGGATGCACAGGCGCCGCGGACCTTGGTTGCCGCCCACGAGCGCGGCATCAGTTAATAAGCCTACTTCCTAAACAGCGTTGGCACGGCGCCGAGGCTCGTTATAATGCCGCTTAAGGAGAAGAGCAGTGGTCGACGATCTTGCATTTAAGCCGGACGAGCTGCCCGAGGATCGTTCCTTGGTCCTGGTCGACGACGACCGCTCCTTCGTGCTGCGGCTCGCACGCGCCATGGAGACGCGCGGCTTCGAGGTGCGCACCGCACACTCGGTTGCCGAGGGCCTGGAGCTGATCCGCCAGAAAGCGCCCGCCTTCGCCGTGGTCGATATGCGGCTGGAGGACGGCAATGGCCTCGACGTCATCGCCGCCCTCTCGGAGCTAAGGCCGCAGGCGCGCACCATCGTGCTCACGGGTTACGGCAACATCGCCACGGCGGTGTCCGCCGTTAAGCTGGGAGCCGTCGACTATCTGGCCAAACCCGCCGACGCCGACGACGTGACCGATGCGCTGCTGGCGCCGCACGACGAAAAAGCGCGGCCACCGGAAAACCCGATGTCGGCCGATCGCGTGCGCTGGGAGCATATCCAACGCGTTTACGAGCTGTGCAACCGCAACGTCTCCGAAACGGCGCGCCGGCTCAATATGCATCGGCGAACGCTGCAGCGGATCCTCGCCAAGCGCGCGCCGAAGTGACGGGCAATACGGCTAACCCGGCGGCGCCACCAGGCCCTGCTCGACCAGGGCTTTGAGCATGACGGCGGCGCCACATTGCTTTGACACCGCGTTGGCGTCCCAGACGTTGTCGGCGACGAACTTGCCCTTGCTATAGTGGTTAGAGAAGCTCCACAGATAGGGCGTGTTGATGCCCATGGCCCGGCTGCGCCAGCCATTATAGCCTTCCCAATTGTAGAGCGTGCGCGCCAGGCTCCAGTCCTGTTGATCGGCGAAGTGGTCGAAGGTCATGGCGTCAACGGCGCTCGAGGCCCAATCGTTGGGCGGGTCCCAAACCGGCGGCCGGCCGCTTGGCACCTGTACGGTTCTGGCCTTCAAGGGGTCGCCGTTGTGCAGGTGGGTGCGAAAATCGAAGCTTGCTTCCATGGCATGAATAATGCCGACAAAGTACCAGGGCGCGCAGACCTCCTCGGCAACTCGATTGTACTGCTCGCGATTGTCGCTATCGCTGAGCTTGCCCACGCACCAGTTGACATCGGCGATATGCTGCTCGCGGATGCTGCAGCTGTTAAAGAGCTCGATGTAGCCCTGGCGAAGGTCGGTGAAGGCTGGCCGCGCCACGGTGGCGGCGCCAGCGCCCGAGGTCGGATCGCGGTCGGGCGGGCTGCGCTCGGCGCGATTGAGCGCCTGCAGCAGGGCCGAGGCCCGATCCAACAGCGCCTCCACCTCGGCGGCGGATGCCGTGCTCGTCTTGGCCGAAGCCTGGATATTGTCGAGAAAATCGACAATCGCCGGCATCAGCGCGTCAAATTGCGTACCTCCTGTGACGGCGGCGGAAATCCTGGGTACCGACAGGCCCAGCCGCTCCGCCTCGGCCGCGATTGCGGCCAGCTCGCGATAGGGATTGAGGCTTGCCGCCTGGCCCGTTTGTTGCGCCAAACCGACGGAGGCCGCGAGACTTAACGCCGCCGGGGCGGCCAACAGCGATCCGGCAGTGACAACAAATCGGCGGCGATCCAAACCCTGCCGGCTGCCGCTCGTCATCTCACCCCCCTTTGCCGCCACGCCAGGCGCCCGCAACCGACCTCGCCCCCCAAGTCTAGTCGAAGGCCGCCCAGCGCGCCACGCCTTCAGCGCCGCTGCGGCGGCCCAGCGGCGCGGGCGACAGCAACCGCCCGCCAACCGCTCCGCCTGTGGCCGCCCGTGTCGCGCCGGCAACACGTTGGCGGGATCCGGGCGATGACGGCGATTGCGGGGCCGGCATTAATCGGCAATCGGCTACACTTCCGCAGCAAGCTGTGTGACTGGCCGTGAGGACAGAGCCTCCGAGCTCGCCCATCACGGGGTAGACCACGACGGATGGGACGACGCGATGTTGAAGGGTCAAGTCAAAGCGCTGATCGGTTTTGCGTGCGCAAGCGCGGCGTTGCTGTTCGCCCCATCGCAGGCTGGCGCCCAAGACCGCGCCGATCCTTTCGCCTTTGCCGGCACGACCTGGCAGCTCGGCGGCTTCGTTTTCGTCACCCCCAAGTTCGAGGGCGCCAAGTCCTACGAAGCGCTGGGCTTTCCCTTCATTGCGCCGGCGGGCTTCGGCCAGGGCGGCAGCGCGATCGACATCAGGGGCGCCGACGATATTCGCTTTCGGTTGATCCAAAACAACGGCTTTGAGGCGGAGCCGCTGGCCGGATGGCGCTTCGGACGCGACCAGGACGACGCCGCCCGCCTGGCCGGTCTCGGCGACATCGACGGCGGGCTGGTCGTGGGTGCCTACGCGGGCTATCGCGTCGGCCCATGGTTTTTGTCGGCCTCCTACCACCATCAGGTGACCGGGGACGACGACACCGGTGGCCTGGTGCGCCTGGCCATCGATCACACCTGGCGGCTCACCCCCACGGCCAAGTTGGTCACCAGCATTGGCACCGCCTACGCCTCGAGCGACTATATGCAGACCTACTTCGGCGTCACCGCTGCCCAGTCGGCCGCCTCGGTGGCGGGACTGCCGCAATTTGATCCCTCCGCCGGCTTCAAGGACGTCAGCGTCGGCGCCACGGCGACCATCGAACTCGATCCGCGCTGGACGCTGTATTTGACCGGCCGCTATTCGCGCCTGATCGGGGATGCCGCCGACAGCCCCGTGATCGAGACCGAAAATGGCTTCTTCGGCGGCGCCGGGCTGTCCTACAAGTTCGACTTGGTCCGCTAGCCCGTTTTGTCTCGCCGCCTCAGGCCGACACCGCGGTAGCGCCCCGGTTCCAGCCGCGGGCGCCTTCGCCGTAGATCTCAAAGCCCGCGTCGGTGACCGCCACCGTATCTTCCAGCTTGATGAAGCCGCGCCGCGGGTGGTGCAGGGTCGTTTCCACGGATATCACCATGCCGGTCTCCAGCGGATGGTCGGCATCATAAGGATCGTAGGCCATGCTGCCGCGTGGCGCGAGACGGGGCGCTTCGTGACTGACGAGCCCCATGCCGTGAGCGAGGAAATGCAGATGATTGTGGTTCTTGGATTGGCGCACGAGGGGCGTTGCCGCCTCATAGATCACCGAGCCCATGGCCCCGGCCCGGATCGGCGCCATGGCCTTGCGCTGGATCGTCTCTATCTCGCCCAGCAAGTCTTCCAGTTCCGCATCGGGCTCGCCCTGGATCGCCATGCGGCAAAGGTCGCCGATGTAGCCGTGATAGTTGCCGCCTGAGTCGAGCGAGATGATGTCGCCCCTCTCCCAACGCTGGTCGGAGGGGGCGCGGTTGAGGCTGGTACCGGCCGTGAGCAGGCAATATTCGAAGGTCATGCCGCGATTGACCTCCTCGCGGCGCAGCGCCTCGAACAGTTCGCGCTTGCTGGTGCCGGGCCCATGCGCGCCGATAACGGCCAGCATGGATTCGATCACCAGCTCCGAGGCGCGACGCAGCAAAGCCAGCTCGTCGGGCCGCTTTTTGGCGCGCAGCCGCTCAAGCACGAACACGGCATCCTTGATCTCGCTGTCGGGCAGCCCCGAGCGTAGGCATGCGGCGGCATCGCTGGGAAGGAAGGGCATTTCAACGCCGATGCGCTTGGCCTTGAGCCCGGCCTTGCGCACGTAGGCGATGGCCTTTTCCGTGGCATCGATCGAACCAGAACTCGAGGTCATGGCCTCGGCCGTCCAAAACGGCGCCACCTCCTTTTGGTGGCTCTCCAGGCGATGCCCGATATAGGCGGCCTGGTCGGGAGCCCCCTTGGGGTAGGCCAGGATCGGCAGGTAGCGCGTGATGCCCGTGGCATCCATATAGTCGAAAAAGATGGAGCGGTGGCCGCCCAACAGGTACTGCACGTTGTGCTTGGAGGTCGCAAGCAACAGGTCGATCCCGGCATCCTCCATCAGGCGATCGAGGCGGCCGGTGTCGAAAGGGATGGCGGGACGGGCGGCCGGTTTGGCGACGTCGAGCATGGCGGTGAGCTCCGTTGGCGGCTTGTCTCAGGGCAAATCATACCTCCCTCGCCGGCACTTCGAAAGCCAGCAAGCGCCGAGCCCCGAGGCTTGGGGGTGGCTCGGGCGCAGGCGGCGCCCGACTTGCCGGCGCAAGGGGGAGGGTGCATATCCTGCGGTAATGGGGCACGGGCGGGCCAGCGTCCGCCGGCTCTGCAGCCGCCAGGGAGGGCCAAGCGCCGATGATCTATGAGTTTCGCACCTACACGCTCAAGCCGCGCACGCTGCCCGAGTTCTTAAAGCGCTTCGGCGAGGCCTTGCCGCGCCGGCTGGCGCTGTCGCCGCTCGCCGCCTGCTGGTACACGGAAATCGGCCCCCTCAATCAGGTCCTGCACGTGTGGTCCTACGACAACGTGCTCGAGCGCTCGCGCATTCGCGCCGAAGCCGTAAAAATGGGAATCTGGCCGCCGAAAACGCACGACCTCATCGAAGATATGCGCTCGGAAATCCTCGAGCCGCTGCCGTTCTCGCCGCCGCTCGAGCCCTCCAATCACGGGCCCTACTTCGAAATGCGCACCTATCTGCTAAAGCCCGCCAGCGTCGGCGTGATGGCCCAACGCTGGGGTGAGTTCCTGCCCGGCCGGCTCGAGCTCTCCCCCCTGATCGGGGTCTTTAGCTCCGATATCGGCGGGCTCAATCAGTGGGTGCACATTTGGGCCTATCGCAGCCTCGATCAGCGCCTCGAGGTGCGCCGCAAGGCCACGGCCGAGGGCATCTGGCCGCCACCCGGCGACAGCCCGGTCGTACGGCAGGAGACCAAAATCCTGCTCGCTGCGCCGTTTTCGCCCATCAAGTAGCCAGGCCGAGGCCGGCGAAAAAGACGAGGATAAGCGATGCGGTGCGAAGTCATTGCCATCGGCACCGAGCTGCTGCTCGGCATCATTGTGGACAGCAACTCGGCCTGGATCGGCGAGCAGCTCGCGCTCAGCGGCATCGACTCCTACTTTCAGGTCAAGGTCGGCGACAACTTCGGGCGCATCGAAGCCTCGATCCGCCAGGCGCTGGCCCGCAGCGATGCCGTCATCTGCTGCGGCGGGCTCGGGCCGACCCAGGACGACATTACCCGCGACGTGATCGCGGAGGTCATGGGGGTCGGCATGCAGCGGGATGCGGCCATTGCCGACAAGATTCGGCGCATTTTCGAAGCGCGCGGGCGCGTCATGTCGCAAAACAATCTGCGGCAGGCCGATGTTCCGATCGGCGCCCGGCCGATCGCACAAATGCCCGGCACCGCCCCAGGCCTCGTCTGCCCGGTGGGAGACAAGGTCATCTATGCCGTGCCCGGCGTGCCGAGCGAAATGCGCGAAATGATGCTGGGCACCATCCTCCCCGACCTGCGCGAGCGCGCCGGGCAATCGGCGGTGATCCGCAGCCGGGTGCTGCGCACCTGGGGCATGAGCGAATCGGGGCTGGCGGAGGTGCTGGCCGAGCGCATGGCGCAACTCGATCAGCTCGGCAATCCGACCATCGCCTACCAGGCCAGCGGTATCGATGGCATCAAGGTGCGCCTGGTCGCCAAGTGCAAAGATGAGGCAACCGCGACGCAGGTGCTGGATGTCGAGGAAGCCTTGATCCGCCGGCTGCTCGGCGACGTGATCTTCGGCGTCGACGAGGAGTCGATGGAGGTGGCCGTGCTCACCGCGCTCAAGGCCAAGGGCATGACGCTTGCCGTAGCCGAAGAGGTCACCGGCGGCTTGTTGGCGGCGCGCCTGACGGCGGTCGATGCGACGATGTCGACCTTTCGCGGTGCGCGCATCGCGGCGGTGCCCGGCGCGGAGGAGGCGGCCGGGCTCGCAGCGCGCGCGGTGGCGGCGGCGGACGCGGCGCGGCGCGAGTTCGGCAGCACGGTGGGGGCCGCGGCCATTGCCGGCCCCGCGCGGCAGGCCGGCGGCCCGATCACGGCACCCGTCGTGCTGGCGGCACGCCTCGGCGATCGCCGCCAGCAGGAGGAGATCATTCTGCCCGCCGATCGCGGCCGGCTGCGCGATTTCACCGTAATCAGCCTGCTCAACATGCTGCGCAAGGCGTTGACGGCCTAAAGCGGCGCGACGCGACCGCCGGCCTTGATTTGCCTGCGCCCTCGGCAGAAAAATGGACCGGCATGAACGACGGCAGGGGAGAAGGCGACGCCTTGGAATCCTACGACTACGTGATCATCGGCGCAGGTTCGGCGGGCAGCGTGCTCGCCAATCGGCTAAGCGAGGATGGCACCACCTCGGTGCTGGTGCTCGAGGCGGGACCCAGCGACTGGCATCCCTACATTCATCTGCCCGCCGGCTTCATCAAGACCTTCCACGATGCGCGCGTGAACTGGCTCTACAGCATGGAGCCCAGCGCCTGGACCGGCGGCCGGCGCATCCTCGCGCCGCGCGGCAAGACGCTGGGTGGCTCGAGCTCCATCAACGGCAACGTCTTCAATCGCGGCCAGCCCATGGACTTCGATACCTGGGCCCAGCTCGGCAATCGCGGCTGGGGGTATGCCGACGTGCTGCCCTACTTCAAGCGGCTGGAACGCCGTCTTGGCAACGCCGACGACCGTTACCGGGGGCGCAACGGCAATCTCACCATTACCGACATGGATTGGCATCACCCCTTGTGCGAGGCCTTTATCGAGGGCGCCGTTACGCTCGGCATCCCGCGCAATGCCGACTACAACGGCGCCATCCAGGAGGGCGTGTCCTACGTGCAGCGCACGATCCATCGCGGCCGACGGGTCAGCGCCGCGACGGCCTTCCTGCATCCCGCCCGCAAGCGGGGCAACCTGCGGGTACTGACGCACGCGCACGTCACCGAGATCGTGCTCGACGGCAAGCGCGCCACCGGCGTGCGCTTCAGCCGCGGCGGCCGCGGGGGCGTCGAACGGGCGGTCAAGGTACGTCGTGAGGTGATCTTGTCGGGCGGCTCATACAATTCGCCGATGCTGCTGCAGCTGTCCGGCATCGGCCCGCCGCAACTCCTGCAAGCGTTGGGCATTGCCGTCAAGCATGGGCTCGCGGGCGTCGGGGAAAATCTCAAGGACCACTACGCACCCCGCTTCGTGGCACGGGTGAAGAACTGCGACACCATCAACGAACGTTCGCGGGGCTTGAAACTGGTGCGCGAGGCGTTGCGGTGGGCCACCCACGGCGACGGCATCCTCGCCCTCAACCCGACGCTAGTCTATTGCTTCTGGCGCTCCGAGCCCGACCTCGCCAACTCCGACCTGCAGCTGACCTTCACGCCGGCCAGCTACCGGGAGGGCGTACAGGGTCAGCTCGAAACCGAGCCCGGTATGACGGTCGCTTCGTGGCAGCAGCGGCCCGACAGCAAGGGCTATGTGCGCATTCGCTCGGCCGATGCCTTCGATCCGCCTGTCATTCAGCCCAACTATCTGGCCGAGCCCGGTGACCGGCGTGTGCTGCTCGCTGGCATGAAGCTGGCGCGACGCCTGTTGGCGTCCAAACCGCTCGAGCCCTTCTACGAGCGGGAGGACTTTCCGGGTCCCGACGTCAGAAGCGACGAGGAGTTATTGGCGGCGGCCAAACAGCGGGGCACCACCACCTTCCACCCCTCGGGCACCTGCCGCATGGGACCCGCCACTGACCCCGGCGCGGTGGTCGACGACGAGCTGCGCCTGCACGGCCTTGCCGGCCTGCGCGTGGTCGACGCCTCCATCATGCCGACCATGCTGTCGGCTAACCTCAACGCCGCCACCTTGATGCTGGCCGATAAGGCCTCCGACCTGATCCGCGGCCACACCGCGCTCGAGCCGATTGTGATCGGCTCGCAACCTTGAGGATCGCAAACGGCCGGGCGCGATCGCGTAACCTTGGCGGCGGCCGGCGCGCTACTTCGCCAAACCCTTCATGATTTCCGCGCCGGGGGCCGCATCGGCAAAGCCCTTGAAGCTGCCTTCTGCGGCGATCAGCTTGATCGTGCGCATGATCCCGCCCCAGGCGGCGCGCGCCAGCGCCCCACCGACGCTGATGCGCCGCACGCCGAGGTTGGTGAAATCGGCCACCGTGAGCTCACCCGGGCCACCCATCAGAAAATTGACGGGTTTGGGCGCGACGGCTTTCACCACGGCGGCAATCTGCTCGCGCGTGCTGATACCGGGTGCGTACAGGCAATCGGCACCCGCATCGGCGTAGGCCTTGAGCCGTCGGATGGTCTCCTCGAGATCCGGCAGGCCGCGGATGAAGCCTTCGCTGCGCCCGGTCAGCAGCACCTCGCCGCCCGCCTTGTCGATGGCTTGGCGCGCCGCGCGCACGCGCGCGACCGCCATCTCGAAATCATAAAGCGCCTTGGCCTTGTCGCCGGTGTAGTCTTCGATGGAGAGCCCGGACACACCGGTCTCACAGCACAGCCGCACGCTCTCGGCCACGCCGGCCGGCTCGTGCGCATACCCGCCCTCAAAGTCGGCGTTTACAGGCACGTCGGCAGCGGCCGAGATCTCGGCGATATGCGCCAGCATCATGTCGCGCGGCACCGCCCCGTCGCCGAAGCCGCGCGACCAGGCAAAGCCGGCGCTGGTCGTCGCCAGCGCCTTGAATCCGGCGTTCTCAAGGTAGCGCGTGGTGCCGATATCCCATGGATTGGGAATGACGAAGCAGCCGCTCTCGTGCAAGCGGCGAAACTCTTTGCGCTTCTCCGATACGGTCGGCATGGGGTGCTCCATTCCTGCCAGGTGTTGGTCGACGACTATAGACGCCCAGGCCGCGCCTGCCAGCACCTCGGCGCGCCCACCACGGTGATAGCTGACACCATTTGACAGCAGATCAAGGACCCGCGCGCCCCACACCAAGCCGCGCCGCCTCGCCATCAGCCGTT
>DASTMQ010000030.1:0-2924 GCA_035714005.1 Hyphomicrobiaceae bacterium | reverse complement strand
AAATGGCCGACCGCCATCAGGCTCGCCCCGACGATTACCGTACGTCGCTGCCCGAGCCAGCGGTCGGCGATCAGCCCGCCGAACATCGGCGTGAGGTCAACGAGCCCGCCATAGAGGCCGTAGATTTGCGAGGCGAGCGGCTGCACGCCAAGCGGGCTGAATATCGCTTCCAGCCCCGCTTGCAGCGTGCCGAGGCCGAGCACCGTGTCGGCCTGCCCGGGCGTCAATAGGTGCCTGACCATATACAGCACCAGCAGCGCGCGCATGCCGTAGTAGGAAAAGCGCTCCCACATTTCGGTCGCGAACAAGTAGGTCAGGCCGCGGGGGTGGCCGAAAGCGCCGTTTACGGCGATCCCCGTGGCCTGGATGGGTGCGCGCTCCATACGCCTCCCGGGGGGTGCTCGCGCCGGTAACCGAATCTTCAAATTGCCCGACTCGGGTGTAGCCTAGAGCCCGAGTTTAGGGGTAAATTCCGTCTCGGTAACAACTTTTGTGCCATTCATAGTGACTGATCAAAGCAATGGGAAAAAAGCCTGACCCCGTCGATGTACTGGTTGGTCAAAACATCAAGCTGCACCGTCTTGCCAAGTCGATGTCGCAGGAAGAACTTGCTCAGAAACTTGGATTGACCTTCCAACAACTGCAGAAATACGAGCGCGGCATCAATCGGGTCGGCGGCGGCCGGCTGTTCCGCATCGCATCGATTCTCGGCATCGAGATCAGCAGTTTCTTCGAAGGCGCCGAGCGCCCCGAGCGGGTGCCCGGACAATCCTTCTCACCGTTGAGTCTGATCTCCGACCCGCAGCCGTTTCGGCTGGTGCAGGCGTTCTCGCGCATCAGCGATCCGGAAATGCGGCGCACGCTCGTCAGCCTCGTCGAGAAGATCGCCGACGAAGTACATTAGGCGCGCGCATCACCGCTCCAACAGCGCGATGAGGCTCGACGTATCCCAGCGCTTGCCGCCCATCTTCTGGACTTCCGAATAGAATTGATCGACCAGCGCGGTGACCGGCAGGTGCGCGCCGTTGCGGCGGGCCTCGTCGAGGCAGATCGAGAGGTCCTTGCGCATCCAGTCGACGGCGAAACCGAAATCGAACTTGCCTTCGTTCATGGTCTTGTAGCGGTTCTCCATCTGCCACGACTGCGCCGCGCCCTTGGAGATGGTGGCGATCACCGCCTCGATGTCGAGTCCGGCCTTCTTGCCGAAATGGATCGCCTCCGAGAGGCCTTGCACACAGCCGGCGATGCAAATCTGATTGACCATCTTGGTGAGTTGGCCGGAGCCCGCGGGCCCGAGCAGCTTGCACATGCGCGCATAGGCGGCGATCACCGGCTCGGCCCTGGCATAGGTTTCCGCCTCGCCGCCGCACATCACGGTCAGCACGCCGTTCTCGGCGCCGGCTTGTCCCCCGGAGACCGGCGCATCAATGAAACCGAAGCCGCCCTTCTTCGCCGCCGCGTCGAGTTCGCACGCGATATTGGCCGAGGCGGTGGTGTGGTCGACGAACACCGCTCCTTTGGCCATGTCGCGGAACGCACCATGCTCGCCGAGCGTCACCTCGCGCAGATCATGGTCGTTGCCGACGCAGCACATGACGAAGTCCTGGCCCTGTGCAGCTTCGCGCGGGGTCGCAGCGGCCTTGCCGCCGTTCTCGCTGACCCACTTCTCGGCCTTGGCGCGGGTGCGGTTGTAAACGGTGACCTCGTGGCCGCCCTTGACCTCGAGATGGCGGGCCATCGGGTAGCCCATCACGCCCAGTCCGAGAAACGCCACCTTTGCCATTTTGTGCTCCCTACGGTGAATTTCAAACCGGCGGCATCACCCGCGCACGCTTCACCTCGCGCGCCTGCCAGCCTTGAGGTGTCTGAAAATTTGCGCCGACCGGCACCTCGACGCAGAACTCGGGTGCCGGTCCGAGCACCATCTGCCGTCGCCAGGCGGTGACGCTCGGAATACCGGCGCAGGCGGCGTTGAGCACGGGTCGGTATTGGATGCCACGCGGACGGATCAGCCACAGGGCCCTGCTCTCGATCGCCGCACACGCTTCGCCCAGGTCCCGGGCATAGAGGCCGCCGGCGCCGAACGCCATCTGCGCGGCGAGCGCGTCATGCGGCGCCAGCACGTCACCCGCCACCGCAAAGCCGTTGAGCGGGTCCATCGCCCACGAGCCTTGCAGCAGACACCAATCCTCGTAGCCGGGTTGGTCGCCGAGCCACGGTACCGCATCGATCCGATGCGACCAGGCGCCGATCAGGCCGGGCGGGGGATGGCGCGTCAACTGTGCCTGGAAGCGCATCATTGCGCCTTCGTAGCCCACGGGGTCGACGCTCGCATGCGGCCGGTGCCAGAACACATACGCGAGCATTGCCAAGCCCTTGCTTCACGGAGATGGAGCGTGGCGCGTGACGTGTCGCTGTCCACCTGCGCAGCAATGTGCCGACCAAGGGGGTGGCGTCAACGGCGATCACCGTCCGATGTGGGCAGTATGGCCGCCCCCGCATTCTTGGGAGCCGGATGACGGACCGCATAAGCGTGAAATGGACGATCGGTCATCGTACCGCTGGGGTTCTTGGTAAAGACCTGAAAGTCGAGTTGCCCACCGTGCCAGGAACCAATGAACGGCTGCGCCACGCCGGCTGGGGGAAGGCCGGGGCCGGCCGCCGCGTTGCCCATGGTGATCAGGACAGGCATGCTGGCGCTCACGACATTCGTTTGGACGCTGATCGAGTAGTTTCCCGTGTTCACTTTGTGGCCCTGCAACACGCCCACGTCGCGTGCGAGTGTGCCGTCCGCGTTCATCACCGCCCAGCGGTCGGCGTTTTTGGCGATCGGCCCCGAGGTCCTCCGGGACGGGCATTTGAGCACGAGATAGAACCGGGCAGTCTGGGGTGACAGGCGGACATACACGCCGTTCGGTTTTCCG
>DASTMQ010000029.1:0-3819 GCA_035714005.1 Hyphomicrobiaceae bacterium | reverse complement strand
TGCGCAACCGTGAGGGTTGGAAAGATGTCGCGGTTCTCCGGCACATAGCCGAGCCCCAGGCGGGCGATGCGGTAGCTCGGCAGCCCGGCGATGTTGCGACCCTTGAAGCGGATGCTGCCGGCCGGGGGAATTTCACCCATGATGGCCTTGACCGTGGTGGAGCGGCCGACCCCGTTGCGGCCGAGCAGGCTCACCACCTCGCCGGCGGCAACGTCGAGGTTGACGCCCTGCAGGATGTGGCTCTTGCCGTAGTAGGCATTGAGGTCGCGGACCTCCAGCATCAGTGCGCCTCCTCGCCGAGATAGGCTTCCTTGACCTTGGCGTTGCCGCGGATCTCGGCCGGGGTGCCGCTGGCGATGATCTCGCCGTAGACCAGCACCGAAATGCGGTCGGCCAGGCCGAACACGACGCTCATGTCGTGCTCGACGATCAGGAGCGTGCGCTTGTCGCTGATGCGCCGGATCAAGTCGACGGCGCGCTCGGTCTCGGCGTGGCTCATGCCGGCGGTCGGCTCGTCGAGCAGGATGACGCTGGCACCCCCCGCCATGGTGATGCCGATCTCGAGCGCGCGCTGCTCGGCATAGGTGAGCACGCCGGCCGGCAGATCCTTGCGCGCGATCAGATTGATTTCGCTCAAAACCTGCTGGGTGCGCTGGGCGATCTCGGGATTGGCTTCGACCGAGCGCCAGAAGGCGTATTTCTCGCCCCTCGACCACAGCACCGCGCAGCGCACGTTCTCCCAGACGCTGAGCTTGGGGAAAATGTTGGTGACTTGAAAGGAGCGCGACAGCCCGCGGCGATTGATCTTGTAGGCCGGCAGGCCGCCGACCGGCGCCCCGTCCAGGCGGATTTCGCCGGCGCTCGGCAGCAACAGCCCGCTGATCAGGTTGAACAAGGTCGATTTGCCGGCACCGTTGGGGCCGATCACGGCATGGCGCTCGCCCCGGGGGATGGTCAGGTCGACGCCGCGAATGATCTCGGCCGCACCGAAGCTCTTGCGCAGCGCGCGCGTTTCCAAGGCGGCTGCCCGATCCGCGCTCATAGGGTGAGCCCCTTGTCGCGCGCTTTTGCCTGGGCCGCGTCCCAGGCGGCGGCAACGCGGCGCCAGCCGAGCCGCGCCAGCGCCCCGCCAGCGGCGATGAGCGCAACAGCCAGCAGCC
Organism: Hyphomicrobiaceae bacterium; assembly: GCA_035714005.1. Taxonomy (GTDB): domain Bacteria; phylum Pseudomonadota; class Alphaproteobacteria; order Rhizobiales; family Hyphomicrobiaceae; genus AWTP1-13. Next base: position 2,659 of record DASTMQ010000029.1, on the reverse strand, counting down.
ACGGCACGGCGCTCTTGGCGTCAAAGCTGACGCCGCCCATTTTCATGGTCGTGCCTTCCGCCGCCTTGACGCCCAGATGCGTCATCATCTCGATCACCAGGATGGCGCCTACTGCCACCGCGGCGATCGGCAGCAGCATCAGCGCATACGCGGCCAGCAGTCGCGTCAGCGCCCCCGCCCGCCAGATCGGCCCGTGCATCATGATGAGGCCGGCAAGGCCGCCGGGTGCATACATGACGGTGGCAATAAACATCAAGCCGAAATAGAGCTGCCAGACCTCGGTCACATCGCTCAGCATGTTTTGCAGGTAGGTGACGAGCACGGCGCCCAGGATCGGGCCGACGAAGTGGCCGGCGCCGCCGATGAAGGTGGCAAGCAGCACGTTGCCCGATTGCACCGCACTGAACAGCGCCGAATTGGCGAGCTCGAAATTGATCGAGGTCAGGCCGCCGGCGACGCCGGCAAACAGGCCGGAGAGGCAAAAGGCGAGGTAGCGCACCACCTGCGGATTGTAGCCGACGAATTGCGCGCGCTCGGAATTGTCGCGCACGGCATTGCACATGCGGCCGAACGGCGTGCGCGTCAGCGCATACATCAAGGCGATGCACAACAGGCACCAGGCGGCGATCAGATAGTAGACCTGGATCTGTGGACCGAAATTCCAGTCGAACAGGCGCACGAGCTTGGTGCGGTTGGTGGTGACGCCTTCTTCGCCGCCAAAGAACGAGCGCAGGATCAGCGAGCTGGAGCCGACCAACTCGGCAAGCCCCAGCGAGATCATGGCGAACGCCGTACCGCTGCGCTTGGTCGACACCCAGCCAAAAATAATGGCGAACAGCAGGCCGGCGAGGCCGCCGACCAGGGGCATGACCAGAAGGGGGATCGGCAGGGCGGCGGCGATCGCCCAATTGATGGCGTGCACCGTGAAGTAGGCGCCAAGCCCGTAGTATACGGCATGACCAAAGGAGAGCATGCCGGTCTGCCCGAGCAGCATGTTGTAGGAGAGGGCAAAGATGATGGCGATGCCCATCAGGCTCAGCATGGTGAGCGCCGTGCCCGAGCGGAAGATCAGGGGCAGGGCGGCCAACAGCGCCGCCGCGGCGATCCACACGCCATAAGGTGCCAGGCGGCCGATGCCGGTTTGGGCTGCCGCCGCGGAGGCGCTCCTCAGGATCGCATCGCTCATGTTTCTCGGTTCCCGAACAAGCCGGTGGGCTTGAAGATCAAGACGAGAATCAGCAGGACATAGGGCAGGATCGGCGCGATCTGGGCCACCGTTACGCGCCACAAATCGCCCAACAGGGTGTTGGGCTCGGGCCTGAAGCCGGAGCCGGCGAGAATGTCGGACAGCGACAGGTTGATGGAAATGGCAAAGGTCTGCAGCAGGCCGATCAACAAGGAGGCAAACAGCGCCCCCTGCAGGGAGCCGAGGCCGCCGACGACCACGACCACGAACAGGATCGGCCCCAGCAGCGCCGCCATGCTCGATTGCGTCACCAGCGCCGGCCCGGCGATGACGCCGGCGATGCCGGCGAGCGCCGCCCCGACGCCGAACACCGACATGAAGACGAAGGGCACGTTGTGGCCGAGGTGGGCAACCATGTGCGGATGGGAGAGCGCGGCCTGCACGATGAGACCGACGCGCGTCCGCGTCAGCATGACGAACAAGCCGACGAAGATGGCGATCGAAATCACCAGCATGAAAAGCTTGTAGGCGGGGTAGTTGGTGGCAAACACCGTGAAGGCGGGAAAGTCGAGCAGCGCCGGGGTGCGAAAGTCGACCGGTGACTTGCCCCACACGATCTGCACCAGCTCTTCGATGACGAAGGCGAGGCCGAAGGTGAAGAGCAGCTCGGCCACGTGGCCGTGCTTGTGCACGTTGCGCAGGCCGAAGCGCTCGACCATGGCGCCGGCCAGGCCGACCAGCACCGGGGCCAGGATCAGGGCCGGCCAGAAGCCCGCCCAGCGGCTGATCTGGAAGCCCAGGAAGGCCCCCAGCATGTAGAAGCTGGCATGGGCGAAGTTGAGCACGCCCATCATGGAGAAGATCAGGGTGAGGCCGCTCGCCATCAAAAACAGCAAGAGGCCATAGAGGACGCCGTTGAGGGTCGAGATCAGGATCAGTTCCGCCACTGGGCGCCCTCCCGTGCGCGAGGGCCGCCGACTTCTAGCGGTGCGGCGGCCCTGAGCTGTGCCGTCAGCTCGGACGGTTCATTTTGCAGCTGGTTGGCAGAACCGTATCCTTGGCATCGAGGCGGGCGATGGTGCGCCAACCCCAGCCGGTCTTCTCCTCGTCGAAGGGCTCCTTCGGGCCGAGATCACCCAGCGACACGATGTACATGGGCTGGAAGAACTGGTGGTCGTCCTTGCGCATGAAGCCATCGCCACCGTTGAAGACCTCAAACTTCATGTCCTCGAGCGCCAGCCCGATCTTGGTGGGATCGGTGGAGTTGGCCTTGTTGATGGCGGCGGCAAGCATCCGCATCTGGTTGAAGGCGCGCGGATAAAAATTCGACACGCCGAACTTTTCGCGGAAGGCCTTCTCGGTTGCCTGCGAGGCGGCGTGGTCGACGTTGGCCGACCCTTCCTGGATGGCAAAGACGCGATGGTTGAGACCCGTCTGCTTGACCGAGGTCGGCCCACCGGTGCCGCCGGCATA
>DASTMQ010000028.1:0-12580 GCA_035714005.1 Hyphomicrobiaceae bacterium | reverse complement strand
AGCGCGGCGTGGCTGGGGCCTGGCAATTTTTGCCCGCGTCCGCCCCCATCACCCGCTCGCTCAAGAATTTTCCTTAAAAAAAGCAATTCGTCCAAGCCAAGGCTTGGCGCCGGGCGAAGGCTCGCGCCCGGATGGGCTTGGCGGGGCGGCAGGAACCCCGCGCGGCGAGGCGGCGTTTGCTAGCAAGCCTCACAAAACCAGAAAAGACGGCGGCCGCCCGCGCCCAAACTCTCACCCCCGTCGGGTCGATCCCCTGCTCGGAGATCGCGGGGCGCGCGAGGCGCCCGCAAGGCTTGCGAGGAGGCGTGGCATGAAAATCGGCCTGATTGCGGCGCTGCTGCTGGCCATCCTGGCGACGCCTGCGGCCTTGGGCAAAGAGGCCAAGCGCCAGCGCCTCGCCGCCGCGGCGAGCGACCTCGTCTCGCGCGATCAGGCGCTCGGCAAGTCTCAGACCGTTCGCGCCGAGGACTTGCCCGCGCCGGGCGCGACGCGGTCGGTGTCCAACCCGCCCCTGATCCGGCCCTTCCGCGGGCAGAGACCCAAGCTGCCCGAGGGCTTTACCGCCACGCTGTACGCCAAGCTCAAGCATCCGCGGCGGTTGCTCGTGCTGCCGAACGGCGATGTCGTTGTTGCCGAGCAGGACCCCGGCATCTTGACGCTTCTTCGCGGCGGCGGCGATGGCAAGGCCGAGGCCATCGAGCGCTACGCTCAGGGGTTCAACCAGCCCTACGGCTTGGCCTGGCGGGACGGCGAAATTCTGGTGGCCGACCAAGATGGGATCTGGAAGCTGCCGCAGCCTCTGGACCACGCGCGCAGCGGCGAGGGCGAACAAGAGGGCGCCGCCGATCCGCGCCAGGGAGCGCGCCACAGCAAGGGGCAAGCGCTGCTGACCAGCAAGGGTGTGTTCGGGGCGGCGCGCGGGCACGCCAACCGCCCGTTGGCGATCGAGCCCGGAACCGGCGCGCTGTTTGTCGGGGTCGGTTCCGTCGGCAACATCGGCGTCGAGCCCCCGGTCAAGGCGACGATCCAACGCTTCGCGCCTGACGGCTCGGGCCAGACCACCTTTGCCTCGGGCCTGCGCAATCCCTGCGGCCTTGCCATCAATCCCAGTAACGGCGAGCTTTGGGCGGTGGTGCAGGAGCGCGATGGGCTGGGCGACAGGCTGGTCCCCGACTACATGGTGCAGCCCAAGGCGGGCGCCTTTTATGGTTGGCCCTATGCCTACACCGGTCAACACCCCCAGCCCGGCTTTGCCAGCCAGGCGCCCGAGAAGGTGCAGGCTTCCAAGCTCCCCGACCTATTGTTTGAAGCCCATTCCGCCGCGATGGACCTTGTCTTTTATAACGGCGCGCAATTTCCCGCCGATTATCGCGGCAGCGCCTTCGTCGTCCTGAAGGGATCGTGGAACCGATCGGCACCAACCGGTTACAAGGTCGTGCGCGTGCCGTTTCGGGATGGCCGCCCGGTTGGCAGTTACGAGAATTTCATGACGGGCTTTTGGGTCGCCGGGCGTCAGCGCGCCGAGGTGTGGGGGCGTCCCGCCGCCATCGCGCTTGCCAAGGATGGGGCCCTTCTCGTCGCCGACGATGCGGCCGGCACCATTTGGCGGGTCGCCTATACGGGGCCGCAGCGCAAGGTTGAGGGCCCTGCCAATTAGCCGCCGAGCTTTGCGAAGCGTTGCCGGTGGAGCGGGGCCGGAGCCGGCTGGCGCCATCGGCCCCGGCCGGCAAGCCATGGCTAGTGCGTCAGGCGCAGGAAGGCGATTTTGAGCGCGATGTCGCGGAAGGCCTGCTTGAGCTGATCACCATTATCGGCCGAGTAATTGTGATCGGCCGAGGTTGCGCACTTGGAGAGCATGGTCTTGGCCTTGTCGTTGTCGAGCTTAAATCCGACCGTATAGATCTCGATGCTCTTAGCCTTCATCTTGCTGCACAGCTCGACGGCCTGGTTTTGCGCCGTCTCGGCCTGGCTGCTGTTGTCGCCGTAGGAGTGGCTCTGCAGCGTATTGTAGACACCGTCCGTCATCAGCACGGCGATCTTGCGCAATTTGGCGGTGCCGTAGGCGGCGGGCTTGCTGTCGGCCGGCCAGATGTTGGCCCAGTTGGGCGACAGCATATACCAGGCAAAGGCGGTACCCAGCTGTCCCGCGGTGCTGCCGCCGGTGCCAAAGGCGTCGATTGCCTCTTTCAGGGCGTCACGGTTTTTGGTCAAGGGCACGATTTGGGCCGTGGGCGTGCATGACTTGGACATGCTGTCGGCCTTGTCGTTCCAGGTCGGCAGCCAGGCGCCCGCTCCCGGTGCCGCATCCGAGTATTGCTCGGTGCCGGTCCGCTCCACCACGCACTTGGCGTAGGCGGCGATATAGGGCGGGCTGTTGTAGTCGGAATCATCGCGGCAGCTGCGCCGGACGCTGCCGTCGTCCTTGATACAGCTGGAGGGATAGTGAATGTTCTTGCTGCTGCTGCCGTCGTTATCGGTGCGATCGGATTTGTTCGTCAGCTGCGTGAAGTAGCTGCCGACATTGACCGCCGGCGCGAAGGGCGAGAGCGCGACCCGCGAGGTGTAGGCGCTCTGGTCGTCCCAGATGACGATATCGACCAGATCCTTTGCCGCCGCCTTCAGGTCATCGATTTTGGTGCACGGATCGCACATCGAGCCCGTGAGGTCGAGCATCAGGGAGATCTCGAGGCTTTCGCCCTTGCTGTTGTTGCCGCCGGCGCCCACGCTGCACGCCGAGCTTGGGCAAAGGGCGGCCGTGGCGGTGGTCACGACCTTGACGCAGGCATAAAAGTTGCCCTGGCAAACGGCCGGTGCGCCGGCTTCCGAATCTCGGGGTTTGAGGGCATTCAAAATGCCGAGAAACGGCGTCCTGACCCAGGACGTGGCCGTGACCTTGAACTCGGTGTTGAGCGAATTGGGCGAGAATTCGAGCGAGCTCTTCACCACGTTGCTCGGCTTGGCCGTGGCGAAATAGGCATCCGCGGCGGTCGACGCCTTGGTCACGGTGTCGACCTTCTCGAGTTGGGAGACGCGCCCCGCCGCCAGCGCCGCGGCGTCCAGCGCCGCCTGCGTGTGATTGTTGACCGCATAGACGCGGCCAAAGTCGACCGCTAGGCCGATGCCGGCCGCCACCGGGATGACCAGCAGCCCAAACATCATACCAACGGCGCCGGAGCCATCCTTTGCCAGGCGCTCAACTCTGGCCCGGGCGCGTCGGAGCCATTCTAGCCGGTAGCCGCGTGCCAACATGTTCACCCCCGAAAACTTGAGTCCGCGCACCATTTGAAGCAAACGCGCGTTTCGCGGGCGTAAAGTTTGCCGGCCAAATTGCGCCCTGGTTAGCCGACGGCTAGCGCCAGGCCTGGCTTTCAAAGCAAATTGCGCCCGCGCCTTTAAGGCTTTGGCAAACGAGCTCCGCGCCCCAGGCGGGGGCGGCTCCCGAGGCAGCCGCGTCGGCCCGCCTTTGGTCCGCAGCCGGACGATATTTCCTCGTACCAAAGCCCAATCTCAGCGGGCCCTCAGGGCCGCTTGCGGCCGAGCTGGACCGGCAAGATACTCGCGCCGCTGCCAAGATCGGGCAATTGCTCCCAACGCCAATTGTCGGATTTGGCCGTTTCCCTCCTCTGGCTCTCAATCCCCTCCCTCAATCATTGGGAGCCAGCTTTTTTCCAAAGGGCCTGGCCGGCGGTGCGGGCGTCCTCGCCACCCCCGCGGCTCGGCCGGGCTTGGCCACCGGCGGCGAACCTTTCGGGCGGGCGGTGGCTTATCGGCTCATGGCGCATTGGGCCGATTGAGCCGGGTCGGCGGCCGGATGAAGCTCCTGCGGCCCCGCTTGAAACCCATGCTGGGCTGGGCAAGCTCGGTCACGGCGGCCGCCACGTTTTGGCAGGGGAGCACCAGCAGATCGGCGTGGTCGCCGACGGCCAGGCCATAGCCGTCGAGCTGCAGTAGTTTGGCCGCGGCGCCCGTGATCATGTCGAAGCAGCGCTCAAAGTCCTCGCCGCGGCCGAGTTGGGCAACGTTGGCATAAAGGTTGGCCATGCGAATGAGCGAGGCATCGCCGAAGGGCGTGAAGGCGTTCAAGACATTGTTGCTGGCGAGCGAGCAGGTCACGCCGTGCTGGGCGAGGCGATCGGCGCGGGTGACGCCGCGCGGCACGTTGTAATCGCTGTCGCGCCCCATCAAGAAGAGGTCGGTGGCCGGCAGCACGGTGACGGCGACACCGGCTTCGGCCAGCCGGCGAGCGATCTCGATCTGGCGCGCGGAGGGAACCGCCGAAAGTTTGCTGACATGGCCGACGGTAACGCGGCCGCCGTAGCCGGCGTGCTCGGTCTGGCGCACCACTTCGTCGAGGTGCATCCAGCTGGCATCGAGATCAAAGTCGAGATGGAAATCGACGGCCAAGTCAAAGCGGCGAGCGATGGCGAAGATGCGCGCGATATGCTCGATCGGCTGGGTGTCGGCGTACGGGCAGCCGCCGATCAGGTCGGCGCCGGCCTGACAGGCCTCCAGCAGCAAGGCTTCGCAGCCCGCATCGTTGAGCAGGCCTTCCTGCGGGAATACGCAGATGGAAAGGTCGACGGCCCACTGATAGCGGCGCGCCAGCTCGCGCATGGCGCGGAAACCCTTGAGCCCCACGCGCGGGTCGACTTCGACGTGGGTGCGCATGTGCATGGTGCCGGCGAGGATGGCGCGTTCCAAGGTCGCTTGCGCGCGCTCGAGGATGTCGTCCTCGGTAAAGGCGCGCTTGGCGCGGGCCGTTTCCGCGATCGCTTCCTTGAGGCTGCCTTCACGAATGCTGCAGCGGTCGATGATGCAGGACTTGTCGAGATGGATATGGGTCTCGACCAGGCCAGGGACGACCAGCCCGCCGCCGATGGGTTCGATGGCGGCGGCGTCGGCAAGGTTTGGGGCGATGGCGGCGATTTTGCCGTTGGCGATGCCGATATCGACCACCGCTCCCGGGTTGGTGGCAAGGCGCGCCCCTTTGAGCAGCAGGTCGAAGCTCATGGCGCGCTCACTCCGCAGCTTCTTGTCCACCGAGATAGGCGGCTTCCAGCGCCGGATCCTTGGCCAAGGCCGTCGCGGTATCGGCGCGCACGATGCGCCCGAGTTCGAGGACATAGCCACGGTCCGCCAGTGCCAAGGCCAACGCCGCCATCTGATCGACCAACAGAATGGTGATGCCCTGGTCGCGCAAGTCCGCCAGCGTGCCAAACAAGTCATCGATGATGGCCGGAGCGAGCCCGAGCGATGGCTCATCCAGCAGCAGCAGGCGCGGCCTTGCCATTAGGCCGCGGGCAATCGCCAGCATCTGCTGCTCGCCGCCGGACAGCAGGCCGGCGCGGGCGTCGATGCGCTGAGCCAAGCGCGGGAAGCGCTGCAACAGAGCCTCAATATCGCCCGCAGAAACGCGGCCGTTGCGGCTGTGGGCGCCGAGCACGAGGTTGTCGCGCACGCTGAGCTCGGGGAAGACCTGGCGCCCCTCGGGCACCAAAATCAGGCCCGCGCGGACGATGCGGTGAGCCGGCTGCTGGTCGATGGCCGCGCCGGCAAGCGTGATCGACCCCGACACGGGACGCAGCAGGCCGCTGAGGGCGCGCAGGGTGGTCGACTTGCCGGCGCCATTGGCACCGAGCATGGTCACGAGTTCGCCTTCTCCGACCTCGAAGGCCACCCCATCGAGCACGGGCAGCGAGCCGTAGCCCGCCCGCAGGGTCTCGGCGGCCAGCAGCCGCGGCGGGGCGGCCGCCAACGGCGCTACGCGCGGACGCGCCACGATGGCGCCGGCGCCGAGGTAGGCGTCGCGCACCTGGGGCTCGGCGCGGACCGTTTCGGGGCTGCCGGCGGCGATCGGGCGTCCGGCGTCGAGTACCACCACGTGGTCGGAGAGCCCCATGACCAAGGTCATGTCGTGCTCCACCAGAATGACGGCGAGGCCGGCGGCGGCCAGCTGACGCAGGACGCCGACGAGCAGCAGCTTGTCGGCGCGCATCAGTCCGGCGGCGGGCTCATCGAGCAGCAACACGCTGGGGCGGGTGGCGAGCGCACGGGCGATCTCGACTAGGCGCCGGTCGACGTGAGGCAGGTCGCGCGCGGGGATGCCGAGCGGCCCCTGGTAGCCGACGAAGGCGAGCAGCCCCTCGGCGTCACCTCGCTCGGCGCTGCCGGCGGCGGCCGCAAACGGGTTGCCCAAGCGGCCTCGGCGCAGGCCGAGCAAGACATTGTCAAGCACGCTCAGCGAACCGAACAGCTGGGTCGTCTGATAGGTGCGGGCAATGCCGGCGCGGGCCACGCGTTGGGCGCTGGCGCCGGCCAGTTCGAGGTCGCCCAAGCGAATGCTGCCGGCGTCGGGAGCATAAAAGCCACCGATCATGTTGATGACGGTGGTCTTGCCCGCGCCATTGGGTCCGATCAGCGCGGTGATGCGTCCGGGTTGGGCGGTAAGCGCCACCTCGCTGGCCGCCCGCACGCCGCCAAAGGCGATGCTGAGGCCGTCGATAGCGAGGGCCTGACGCTGGCGTGGGGCCGCCAAAAATGCCGGCAGCGAGAAATTGCGCCTTTGCGGCGTCGCCCGCTCGATGCGCAAGAAAACGCGGCTCAACAGGCCGATGACGCCTTCGGGTGCCAACCAGAGCACCAGCAACAACAGCGCGCCGAACGCCAGCAGGCGGTACTCGGCGAATGAGGCGATCAGCTCGGGGAGCACGACGATCACGGCGGCGCCGACCACTGGGGCCAGGGTCCAGCCGGCACCGCCGACGATGACGGCGAGCAGAAACAAGATCGACTGCGAGAACGGGAAGCTATCGGGCGCGACAAAGGCAAACAGGGCAGCAAACACGCCGCCGGCAACGCCGGTGAGGGCGGCGGAGAGCGCAAAGGCGAGGGTCTTGATGATGAGCGGCTGGAAGCCGATGGCGCGGGCGGCAATCTCCGAATCGCGCACGGCGATCATGGCCATGCCCCAGGCGCTGCGCGCCAGCCGATCAAAGCCATAAAGCGACAGGGTGGCCAACAGCGTGGCGATCACGGCAAGGCTGCGCTCGCCCACCAGGCCGCCACCGAGCGCGGGTTGCGGCACGTTCATCAGGCCGTTTTGGCCGCCGGTCACCTCGCGCCACTCGATGGCCGTGTGCTGCACGATGAAGGCGAAGGCAATGGTCATCATGGCGAGATAGGGGCCGGAAACGCGGATGGCGGGCAAGGCGAGCAGCGCGCCGATCGCCGCGGCGAGGGCGCCGGCGCAGGCGAGCGCCGCCCAAAAATTGAGGCCCTTGAGGGTCAGCACCGCCACGGCATAGGCGCCGATGGCATAAAAGCCGATATGCCCGATGGAGATTTGCCCGGTCAGGCCGACCAGGATGTTGAGGCCGACGCCGACGATGGTGGTGAGCGCGACCAGCGCCAGCACGAACGGGGTGTAGCCCTCGCCCAGAATAGCCACGCCGAGGCCCGCCGCCGCGAGGATGGCAATGGCTAACAGGTTGAGGGCCTGGCTCATCGCGCCCCCATCAGACCTTCTTGACCGGCGCCCGGCCGAATAGGCCGTTGGGCATGAGAGCCAAGGCGGCGATGACCACCGTGAACATGACGATTTGCGTGTAGGTCGAACCCAACAGCGCCGTCACCAGGGCCTCGGCAATGCCATAGAGAAGCCCCGCCAACATGACGCCGGAGGCGGACGTGATGCCGCCCAGGATGGCGACGGCGAAGGCCTTGATGCCGAACAGGGTCCCCATGTCGGAGTGCACACTGAACAGCGGCGCGATCAGCAGCCCGGCAAGGCCCGCCAGCGCGGTGGAAAGGGCGTAAGCCAGGGCGACGGCGCGCTTAACGTCGATGCCCATCAAGCGGGCCGCATCGGCATTCTGCACCACCGCCAACAGCGCCTTGCCGCGCCGCGTCCGCCGCAACAGCAAGCTGAGACCGACGGCGATGGCGATGCCGATCAGGGGGATCAGCAGCTGCAAGGGAAAGACGCCGGCGCCAAAGATCTCGACCGGCTTCTGGGCGAGCAGCGAGGGAAAGCTGCGCGGCTCCTTGCCGAAGGTGAAGAGGACGGCATTGTCCAAGACGATGCCGCCGGCCACCGTGGCCATCAGCCAGGCATTCGATCCGCGTTCCGCAAAGGGGCGCACGAGGGTGCGCTCCACCAGCAGGCCAAAGCCGGCGCAGGCGACGAGCGCGCCTATAAGCGCCAGCGGCAAGGGCCAGCCGAGCCGCACCGCAAAGGTGTAGCCCAGTACCGCGCCCAGCATGACGGAGCTGCCTTGCGAAAAGTTGACCGTGTTCGACACCACATAGGTGATGTGGAAGCCGAGCGCGATCAGGCCGTACATGGCGCCCAGCGCCAGCCCGCTCATGATGGCGGAGGTTACGAGGATGGTTGCCCCCCACGATGGCACGGAAATTTACCGGCGTCGCGGGCGCGACGCGGCTAACAGCCTCAAAATGCGGACCTAGACGGCCGACACGGCTTACTGCGTGAGCGGCAGGATCTCACCCTCCACGAAGTGGGTAAAGAGGTAGTCCTTTTCCGAAAGCGCATCGTGGTTTTCGGGGCTGAAGGGCTTTTGGTAGGTCTTGATCAGGCCGGGGTAGCTGTCGATGCCATAAAAGGCCTCGCGCACCTTGGGCCCCTCGAGGGACTGCGCCTTGCCGATCGCCAGCGCGGTCAGATGCATGGCGTCATAGGCGTTGGCGATGCCGACCGCGGGCGTCACGTCGGCCAGCGTTTTGACTTCCGGATACTTCTTTTTCAAGGCCGCCAGCACCGCCTCCCCCTTGGGCGAAAGCTTACCCGAGAAGCTATAGGTCTGAATAAAGTGCACCTTGGCGGCGCTGGCTCCCGCCAGCTCACTGAAGCGGCCGCCGGCCGGCCCCCAGTGCGACACGATCGGCACGTTCCACCCCATGCGGTCGAGCGACTTTACGACTTGCGAGGAGGGCGCCATATTGGCGACCAGATAGAGCACGTCGGCGCCGGCCTCCTTGAGGCGGCTCAGCTGCGGCACCACGTCGACGTCGTTGGTTTCGAACTTCTCGATGCCGGCATAGGCGATGTTGTTGGCCGCGAGCGCCGCCTTGAGACCCTTCTCGTTCGATTCGCCCCAGGGATTGTTGATCAGGATCATGCCGGGCTTTTTGGCTTGGTATTTGGCGATCGAGTAGTCGACCAGCGCCTTGTCCACCAATTCGTCGACGGCGGAGACCCGAAAGACGTAATTCTCCGCGGCGCCGTTGCGCGTGATCGGGGTGCCCGCGGCCCACACGCCCATGAAGGGGACCTTGTTCTGGTTGGCGAACGGCACGATCGCCAGCGACACCGGCGTGTCGAGGCCGCCGAACAGGGCCGCGACCTTCTCGCGCTGCACCAGCTCGCGCGCGGCAATCGCGCCCTTGGCGGGATTGCTTTCGTCATCGCGCACGACCAGCTCGACCTTTTTCCCCAGCAGTCCGCCCTTGGCGTTGATCTCGTCGATGGCGAGGGAAAGACCGCGCGCGATCGCCTCGCCGGATTTTGCCGATTGGCCCGACATGGCCGCGATCAAGCCCAGCTTCACGACCTCTTGCGCGCCGGCGGGAAGCGCCGCGGCAAAGGCGAGCGCGCCCGCTAGCAGCAGCCGCCGGACAATTCGAGAAGGCGCAACGTCGGCAAGCATGGCACAAGCCCCTTTCGCAACACGGGAACACGGGGGAGATGAAAAGATGGACGCCCCTGACAGATAACCCCTGGGAGAGCAAAGGATATGCCACACGCGCCGGCCCTTGGATACGATATATTGGCGCAAATCTGCCCAAGTTACGTGCATTGGCGCGGGCAAGCGGCCGCATTTTTCCGCAACAACTGCATACGAAAATGGCGTGGATTGTGTGCGCTTGCGGAAAGCAGCGTGCTAAGCTTAGCCGCCTCGCACGCATCGGAAAGGCTCCATGTCCACGACCGCCACCGCGCCACGGCCTGATGACGAAACGGCGACCGCCGCCAGAATTGTCGAGCAGTTCCTGATTGCTTCGATGGTGCCCGACCCCGTTGCCGCGGCACGCTACATCTCGCCCGATCTCAAGATCACCTTCACCGGCGGGCGCCGCTACCGCCACCCCAGCGAGACCGCCGCCTTCAATGCGGGCCGCTACAAATGGGTGAAAAAGAAGATGGAACGCAGCGACGTCGTCCCGGGCGTGCACGAGACCATCGTCTACAATCTCGGCACCCTTTACGGCGAATGGCCCGACGGTACGCCTTTCGAGGGCAATCGTTATGTCGATCGCTTTGTGGTGCGCGATGGCAAGATTGTGCAGATGGACGTCTGGAACGACAGTGCCGAGCGCCTGCTCGCACGCAACGGTATCCCCGGCTGAGCGCTAGAGCGCTGGCGCCGGCCAAGGCTCGCCGGCGGACCGCCGCCGCCGTCCGCATAGGCCGCTAAAATATCGCTGAGATCGCGGCGTTTGTCGGGGCGCATCTTGATCAGCGCCCGACCGGCCACGGCGTCGAGATGCTCTTCAATCAAAGCATTGGCCCGCGCCGCATCGCCGCCCTCGAGGGCATCGATGATGGCGCGGTGCTCGCTGGCCGCGCACTCGGCCGAATGCGGCCGGCCGTAGAGGGCCAAAATCAAGCCGGAGCGCGAGACCACTTCGGCAACATAGCGCGCCAACAGGCCGTTGCCGGTGAGGTCTGCCAACAAAGTGTGGAATTGGCCGGCGAGCCTAATCGACAGCGGCTCGTTGCTGCCACGCGCGGCCTCCTCTTTGCCAATGCCGACGCAAATCGGCGACCGCGTCGGCACCGAGTTGGCCGGCCAGCGTCGCCACCACCAGGCGTTCCAATCCCAAGCGCACGGCGAAGATATCGCGCGCCGCGTCCCAGTTGGGCTTGGCCACGGCGGCCCCGTGATTGCGACGCAGTTCCACCAGTCCCTCGCCGGCGAGCCGGCCCAGCGCATGGCGCATCAGCGTTCGGCCGACGCCGAAGCGCTCGCCAATGGCGTCCTCGGGCAATTTCGCACCAGGTTCAAGGGCCTGCTCGATGATGGCGCGGCGCAGCGCCTGATAGATGGCGCCAACGCGATCGGCGCCGTTTCCGGCGGGCGGCCTTGTCATGCCGGCCGGCACGCCTGCATGCGCTTGACCCAGCCGATCCTGACGTCGCCGCTGCGCTCGGCTATGCGCCCCATGACCGCCCCTTGCCCCCCGCATCCGCCCACGATCCCCAAAATGCTTGCTGTTTCCCGAGTTGCCGCCGTCTGCGCTGGCCGCATTGCGGTCTCCCGCTTTTTGGCCTTCCACGCGCTCGTACCGGCGGCGAGCCGTCGGCAGCAGACGCTTCGGTTAACGCGGCTTCGCAGGCCCTTCCTGATATTATAGGGATGGAGGGCTTGTCGATGCGAGGATTTCCCCTGCCCATGGCTGAGCCAACACCAAAGCGCCTGCTGGGCGAGCCGCTCAGCATCATCAATATCGGCCTGCCCCAGTTCGCCGCCGACCTCGCCGCCGCGGGCGTGCCGGTGTGCCACGTCGACTGGCGCCCACCGGCGGGCGATGCCCGGCTCCAAGGCGTGCTCGCCCGGCTAATGGGGGATGCGGCAATCGCGGCGGCAAACCAGCAGGCGGTGGCGCGCATGCTCGCGGCCGAACCGGTGCTCATCGACGTGGTGCCGGCCGCCACGGCCATTGCCGCCCTCGGCCAGGGCAAAACCATTCTGCACGCCGGCCCACCGATCGCCTGGGATCGCATGTGCGGCCCGATGCAGGGCGCCATTGCCGGTGCCATCGTGTTCGAAGGCTGGGCCGGCGATCTGACGGCGGCGGCGGCACTGGCGGCGGCGGGCGGCGTCAGGCTGCATCCCAATCACCACTTTGGCGCGGTGGGCCCCATGACCGGCATCACCACGCGCTCGATGCCGGTCCTGGTGGTGGAGAACCGCGCCTTTGCCAACCGCGCCTATGCGACCCTCAACGAGGGTCTGGGCAAGGTGATGCGCTTTGGCGGCAACGATGCCGACGTGCTCAAGCGCCTGGCGTGGCTCCGCGACGTCTTGGCTCCGGCCTTGGGCAAGGCCGTGCGCGCCGCCAACGGCATCGCCTTGAAGTCCATGATTGCCCGCGGCCTCAGCATGGGCGACGAAATGCATCAACGCAACGCCGCCTGCACGAGCCTTTTTTTGCGCGAGATTGCCCCTTGGCTGGCGCGCACGTCGGCCGGCACCGAGGGGCTCGCGGAGGTGCTGGCTTTCATCGCCGCCAACGACCAGTTCTTCCTCAACATCGCCATGGCAATCGGCAAGGCCATGACCGATCCGGCGCGCAACATCGAGCGCGCCTCGATCGTCACGGCCATGTGCCGCAACGGCACCGATTTCGGCATTCGCGTCAGCGGCACCGGCGATAGGTGGTTCACGGCGCCGGTGGAAATGCCGGTCGGGCTCTATTTCCCGGGCTTCTCGGCCGAGGACGCCAACCCCGACATGGGGGATTCGGCCATTGTCGAGAGCATCGGTCTTGGCGGCTTTGCCATGGCGGCGGCGCCGGCGGTGGTGGGCTTCGTCGGCGCGGGCTCCGCGGCGCAGGCCGC
>DASTMQ010000027.1:0-3088 GCA_035714005.1 Hyphomicrobiaceae bacterium | reverse complement strand
AATCGATGGGTGCGGAACTGTGAAACTTATTTCGGAATCGAGAGATCGTGCCTGAGGTTCGTACGGCGGCCTGCAAAGGCTTGCATCGCCGGGTGTCGCCATCAGAACCGCTGTGACGGCATCTAAAATCGACGCTATGGATCGGGCCTGGTGATGGGCTCGCGGGCCGCCGGGGTATCCGCGCACCTCGGGCCTCATTGCGGACGGGCGCCGACCAGCAGCCATTTTGTATAAAAGTCTCGGGCTGCGCATTTGCATCGCTGCGCCATTGGGGGACATAGCGTGCGGCAAGACCATAGACTTTACCCCCGCCGCGCCGTGCCTCCCCTGCCGATGCGGATGAGCTCAGCGTTCGAATTTTGAGCTAATGAGCGAGCGGCCCGTGGGGCCGCCGATCTCAGCGCCCGCGGCATTGGGACTGCGGTTGGCAGCCCGTCCAACCGGTGTATCATTGCGGGCAGCCGAGACGTTGAGCGAAGCCAATGGAGGGGCAGCCATGACGATTGTCATTCACGGCGCCACGCTGGTAACCGTTGATGCCGATGACACCGTCATCTACGACGGCGCCGTGGCCATCGCGGGCGATCGCATCACAAAAGTCGGCAACAGCGGCGAGGTGCTCGCCCGCTACCCTGAAGCCGAAAAAATCGACGCTACCGGCAAGGCCGTCATGCCGGGCTTTGCCAACGTGCACACCCATCTGCACATGACCCTGGCGCGCGGCATCTATGAGGATCTGTCGCCGCCGCATCGTCCCCCCTTCAGCAGCGGCCTGGCGCCGCTGCCCATGCCGCCGCTCTCCCCCGATGAGCTCACGATCTTCTGCCAGCTCGGCGTGCTCGAGGCTATTCGCTGCGGCACGACCGCCATCCTCGAGGACGCAACAGGGATCGAAACCTACGTCGAGGCCCTGGCGGCAAGCGGCGCGCGCTTCCTATTGACCGAACGGGCCTGGGACAAGGCCAAGGGCTCGATCGGAGACCCGGCGCCGTTCGAGGTCGACCGCAAGCTGGGCGAGCGCTGCCTCGAACGCATCGAGGCTTTGCACGCCAAACGCCACGGCAGCGCCGACGGGCGCATTGGCATCGGCGTCTCCGCCTGGGCTCCCGACATGTGCTCGCCGGAGCTCTTGCGCGACGTGCGGGCCCTGCAACAAAAGCTCGATGCCGTCGCCACCGTCCACCTTAACCAGATCTGGGGCGAGGTCGCAGCCGTCAAGGCCGAGCGCGGCTGCCTGCCGACGGAATATCTGGATGAATTGGGCTTTCTCAACGACCGGCTTATTGCCGCGCACTGCCGCTGCATGGAGCCGCACGAGGAAAAGCGGCTTGGTCGGGCCAAGGTCACGGTCTCCTTCAATTCGGCGATCGCGGCCCGGCGGGGCCTGAGCCCGCGCATCGCCGACCTTGAAAGCTATGGTTGCCGGATCGCCATGGGCACCGACAACATGGCGGAGGATATGGTCGAGGTGCTGCGCACCGGACTGTTCATGGAACGCGTGCGCCGCCAGGACGGCCGGCAACCGACCCCCGAGCAGGTCCACCGCTGGGCCACCGTCAACGGCTATCGCGCCATGGGGGTCGCCGACGGCGGTGCCTTGATCGCCGGCAACAAGGCCGATCTCATCGTCATCGACCTGCAGCGCCCGCATCTGGTTCCGGTTTTGCGCGTCGTCTCGGACTACGTCCATCAAGGGCAGGGCAGCGACGTCGAGGCGGTGATGGTCGATGGCCGCTGGATCATGCGGGGCGGCGAGATCCTGACCATGGACGAGGAGCGCATCGTGGCGGAGGCGCAGAGGCTCGGCAAGATTGCCTGGCGGCGCCTGTTCGACAGCCGCCCCGATCTGGACGTGCCGGCTGGTTTCGCGCCCTGCTGAACGTGCCGGCGTTTTGGGCAGGCCAAGGCGGCCTTTGCCCTTTGCCCGAGCCTGGTGCCGGCTTTTGACACTGATCCGCTGTTGCGTGCACACTCCCGGCACTCTTTTAGCCGCATCCCCGCAAGGGTGCGACGGCCACGAGCCCGCGGATTGAGCCAGGAGGTTTGCATGCACAGGCGCGGCACCACCTTTTCCTCCAAGCGTTGGGGGGTTGCGATTTTGGCTGTGGCCGGCCTGGCTGCCTTTTCGGGCGGGGCCGAGGCGCAGAAGAAAATCATCCGCTCGGTCCCCATCGGCAGCTTGAAGATCGTCGATCCGATTTGGACCACGGCCTACATCACCCGCAACCACGCCTACATGGTGTGGGACACCTTGTTTGCGCTCGACGCCAACAACGTGCCGCAGCCGCAGATGGTGGACACCTGGACGGTGAGCGACGACAAACTCACCTACACCTTCAAGCTGCGCGACGGCCTCAAATGGCACGACAATACCCCCGTGCGCGCGGTCGACTGCGTGGCCTCCCTCAAGCGCTGGGCGGCCAAGGACGGCATGGGCCGCGCGCTGTGGGAGTTCGTGACCAGCATCGACCCCGTCGATGACGCCAGCTTCAAGCTCGTCCTGAAGCAGCCCGTCGGCTTTGTGCTGGAGGCGCTGGGCAAGATCGACAGCAACGTTCCCTTCATGATGCCCGAGCGGATCGCCAACACCGACCCCAATACCCAGATCACCGAGGTGATCGGCTCCGGTCCCTTCCGCTTCGTCAAGGAGGAGTTCGTCCCCGGCAGCAAGGTGGTCTACGAAAAGTTCGAAGGCTACGTGCCGCGCCAGGAGCCGCCGAGCCAGGCGGCCGGCGGCAAGGTGGTCAAGGTCGATCGCGTCGAGTCGACCTATCTGCCCGATGCCGCCGTCGCCACCGGCGCGCTCGCCAAGGGCGAACTCGATCTTCTGGAGTCGCCCTCCGACGATCTGATGCGAACGGTTGAGAAAAACCCCAACATCGTGATCGAGCCCAACGACCCGCTCGGCTATCAGCTGTTCTTGGTGATCAATCACCTGCACCCGCCCTTCGACAAGAAGGAAGCGCGCCAGGCCCTGATGTGGGGCATCAAGCAGACCGACTATCTGGCGGCCATCATCAGCGACCCCAAGCGTTATCTGGCGTGCCCGGCCGTGTTCGGCTGCGGCGGCGCCAACGAGTCGCGCCTC
>DASTMQ010000026.1:0-5845 GCA_035714005.1 Hyphomicrobiaceae bacterium | reverse complement strand
CCGCGACGAGGCGCTGGGCGAGCTGATGGCATGGTATCGCGCCGGCCGCCTCAAATGGCGCGAGACGGTCGCCGATGGCTTCGAGCTGGCGCCGGCGGCGCTCGTCAACATGCTGTCGGGCGGCAACATCGGCAAGCAGGTGGTGCGGCTGAGCGTCGCTTAGCAAGCAGCCACCATCGTTTTTGCAGTCACCTTCCCGCGACGGCGCAGAACCGGCGGTCCCCTCAAGCCCCGTGCCAAGTGCCCCGGGCAGGTTTTGCCCCTGGCACGCAAGGCCTTGCCAAGGCGGGCCAACGCGGACTTGTCGCGGCCTCCCCTGACGCCGCATACTTGCTTTTGCCCAAGGTGGCTCGGGCCTAAGGTTGCACCCCGCTCGGGCCGGTGCGTGCGGCGGGCGGCAAAAAAGGGGATCTCATGCGCAGGCAGCGGACTTGAGCCATGAAGGCGGCGCCGTTCGAGTATGTACGGGCGACCACGCTGGCAGAGGTGTTCCAGCTGTGGCGTGAGGCGGGCCCGGAAGCGCGCCTGCTGGCGGGCGGCCAGAGCCTCATGCCCGCGCTCGCCTTCCGTCTCTCCGAGCCCAGCGTGCTCATCGATATTTCGCGGGTGGCGGACCTCACCGGTATCAGCGTTGAGAATGGCGCGCTGCGCATCGGCGCACTCACCACCCACGCCGAACTCGGCGCACATGCCCTGGTGCGCGAACACGCCCCCTTGCTCGGCGAGGCCGCACCGCTGATCGCCCACCCCGCCATCCGCAACCGCGGCACGCTCGGCGGATCGCTGGCCTACGCCGACCCCGCAGCCGAGCTGCCGGCCTGCTGCCTTGCCCTTGGCGCAACCATCGTGGCGCGGAGCGCAACCGGCGAACGCCGCATTGCCGCCGACGCCTTCTTTGTGGGCCTTTATGCCACGGCGCTGGCAGAAAACGAATTGATCGCCGCCGTCGAATTTCCCCGCCGCCAAGCCGGCGAGCGCAGCACGATCCTGGAGTTGGCGCGCCGTTCCGGCGACTACGCCATGGCCGGCATCGTGGCCCGCGCCACCGTCGCGGGCCAATCGCTCGCCGACCCCCGCCTCGTGCTGTTCGGGGTCGGGGAGGTGCCGGTGCTGGCGCGCGCCGCCATGGCGGCCTTGGCGGGCAGGCCCGCCGACGCGGCCAACATCGCCGCCGCCCAGGCCGCGCTCGCCCAAGAGCTCGAGCCGCCGGCGGACCTCAATGGGGGAGCAGACATGAAACGTCACCTGGCTCAGGTGCTGCTGGCGCGCGCCATCCAGCGTCTGATCGGCGGCGGGGAGGCGCGGGCCCAATGAGCAGGGAAGTTCAGGTCACCTTTGAGGTCAACGGCGAGCCCGTCTCGCGGCGGGTCGAGGCGCGCCAGCATCTCATCGATTTTCTCCGCCTCGAGCTCGGCTTGACGGGTTCCCATACCGGTTGCGAGCACGGCGTGTGCGGGGCCTGCACGGTGCGTGTCGATGGCCGCATCGTGCGCGGTTGCCTGGTGCTGGCGGCCTCGCTCGAGGGCGCAAAAGTCGAGACCATCGAGGGCCTCTCCGATGCCAACGAGATTCGCGACCTGCAGGATGCCTTCATCGCCCGCAATGCCTGCCAGTGCGGCTACTGTACCCCCGGCATGCTGCTGACGGCGGCGGCGCTGCTCGACAGCAAGCCGCAGCCGACGCGCGCCGAAATCCGCGAATACCTGGCCGGCAACTACTGCCGCTGCACCGGCTATCACGCCATCGTCGATGCGGTGGAGGCCACCGCGGCGGCGCGGGCGCGCCAGCCCAAACAGGATTGAGCGCAAAAGCATGAACGAGATCATCGATCCGGGCTCGGTCGACCGTCCCAATTCCTATATCGGCAAGTCGGTGCCGCGGCCGAATGCGGCCAAACTGGTCGAAGGCCGCGGCCAATACGTCGACGACCTCCTGCTGCCCCGGCTACTGCACGTCGCCTTTGTCAGGAGCCCGCATGCGCATGCCAAGATTGGCAACCTCGACGCCAGCGCGGCCTTGCGCCTGCCGGGCGTGCGCCGCCTGTTTACGGGCAGCGAGCTTGCTCAGCACTGCGAACCCTGGGTGGCGGTGCTGGCGCATCTCAAGGGCATGAAATCAGCGCCGCAGCTGCCCTTGCCCCTGGAACGGGCAACCTGGGTGGGCGAAGCGGTCGCCGCCGTGGTGGCCGACAGTCGCGCCGTTGCCGAGGACGCCGCGGCCAAGGTCGCCGTCGCCTACGAGCCGCTCCCGGCCGCCGTAGACATGGAGACCGCGCTCGATCCGGCAAGCGTCGTCATTCACCCGCTACTTGGCGACAACCTGTGCTTTGAGCGCCTGAACGAGACGGGCAAGGTCGAGGAGGCCTTTGCCGCCGCGCACCGGGTGGTGGAGGCCACCTTTCACAGCGGCCGCCACACCGGGGCGACCCTGGAGCCGCGCTCGATCCTGGCCGACTACAATCGCGCCTCGGGCAAGCTGACGGTCTATCACTCCACCCAAGCGCCACACATGATGCAGGGTGTCTTCGCCAAGCACCTGCGCCTGGCCGAAGGCGACGTGCGCGTGATCTGCACCGACGTCGGTGGCAGCTACGGCATCAAGGTGCACGTCTATCCCGACGAGGTGGCCGTCGCCGTGATCGCCAAGCTCATGGGTCGGCCGATCAAGTTCATCGCCGATCGGCTGGAGAGCTTCGTCAGTGACATTCACGCCCGTGATCATCGCATCAAGGCGCGCATGGCGGTCGACGCCCAGGGGCACATCACCGCCATCGACATCGACGACCTAACCGGCATCGGTCCTTATTCGGTCTATCCGCGCACCAGCGCCGTGGAGGGCAACCAAGTCGTCAATCTGGTGGGTGGCCCCTATGCGTTCGCCAACTTCCGCGCCAAGACGACGGTGGTGTTCCAGAACAAGACGCCCACCTGCCAATATCGCGCCGTCGGGCATCCGATTGCCACGGCCGTAACCGAGGGCCTGGTGGATCTCGCCGCCGGCGCCCTTGACCTCGACCCCGTCGAGTTCCGTCGCCGCAACTTGATGAAGGACGACAGCTACCCCAGGACCTCGCCGGCCGGCATGAAGTTCGAGGGGCTCAGCCACGAGCAATCGCTCGACACCCTCGTTGGCATGATGGACTACCCCGCCCTGCGCGCCGAGCAGTCGCGCCTGCGCGCCCTGGGGGTCCATCGTGGCATCGGCTTTGCCAGCTTTATCGAGCTCACCAACCCCAGCCCCTTCATGTACGGCGTCGGCGGCGCCCGCATCTCGGCGCAGGACGGCTGCAGCGTGCGCGTCGATCCCGACGGCTCGGTGGTGGCGGCCACGGGCGTCACCGAACAGGGCCAAGGTACCGAGGCCATCATACGCCAGATCGTGGCGGAGGCCGTGGGCGTGCCCATCGATTGGGTGCGGGTGCTGACCGGCGACACCCTGACCACGCCCTACGGCGGCGGCACCTGGGCCTGTCGCGGGGCCGGCATCGGCGGGGAGGCCGCCTTGCAGGCGGGCCTCGCCGTCAAACAGGCGGCGCTGAGGGTGGCCGCGGCCATGTTGCAGGGGAAGCCCGATGCCCTGGACATGAGCGACGGCCAAATCGTCGACGCGGTCAGCCGCCAGCCGCGCCTGCCGCTCGCCGAGTTGGCGCGCATCGTCTACTTCCGCGGCGATACCCTGCCGCCCGATCTGCCGCGCGAGCTGATGCAGACACGGCACTTCATCACCAAGCAGTATCCGTTTGCCTTCACCAACGGGGTGCAGGCGAGCTGGCTCGAGATCGATGTCGAGACCGGCATGATCCGGCTCATCAAGCATTGGTGCGTCGAGGACTGCGGGCGCATCATCAATCCGCTGCTGGTCGACGAGCAAGTGCGCGGGGGCATCGTGCAGGGTCTCGGCGGGGCGCTTTACGAGCACTGCCTCTATTCGCCGACCGGGCAGCTCCTTAATGCGTCGATGGCCGACTACCTGGTGCCGATGGCCGCCGAGATGCCGGACATCGAGGTCGGCCATGTCGAGACCCCGACCAAGGAATCGCTGTTGGGCGCCAAGGGCGCCGGCGAAGCGGGAACCGCCGGCGCACCGGCGGCCGTCATGAACGCCATCAACGATGCCCTGAAACCGTTCGGCGCCAAGGTGTTCGCCCAACCCTTCACGCCGGAGCGCATCCTCGCCGCCTTGGGCAAGGCCAAGGCGCGCTGAGGCGGCCACCAAGCCCGCGCCTTTTCAGGTTGGCTGCCCCGTCAGCCGCCGCCGGACGCCGTCGCTCGGCTGGGCATGGGCCACGGCCGCGATCTGGGCCAGCCGCTCTTTGTCGCCCGGCCCCGTCACGGCGATGGAAAACTCACAGTGGGTGACGACGTCGCCGAAGCGCTGAAGCAGCCGGGCCGCGATCTCCTCGTGCGTGCCGATCACGGCAAACAGGTCGAGCACCTCATCGCTGACATGGCGCGGCATCTGCTCCCATTCCTGCGCGCGGGCGAGCAGGCTCAGCTTGCGGGCGAGATCGCCGAGGCCGTGGTGTTCCACCGCCGGGCGGTAGGAAGGGGTGGAGATGTAAAACGCCAGCCTGGCGCGGACGTCGCGGACGCGGAGCGCGAGCTCTTCCGCGCTCAGCCCCGTGGCGACCAAGGGCTTGTGGCAGATGTTGAACCGATCGAGCGAGCGGCCGGCGCGTGCGGCACCCTTGCGCAGCTGAGGGATCATGACGTTGGCGATGTAGTCGGCCGAACAGATCGGATGCGGGCGCACGCCGTCGGCAATCTCGCCCGCCAGCTGGCACATCTGCACGTTGACGGCGGCGAGGTGGATGGGAATGTCGGGATGCGCGATCGGCCCGGGGTTGAACAAGGGCGGCATCAGGTTGAGCGTGTAGTGGGGACCCTTGACGTCGAGCGCGCGACCCTCCTGCCAGCAGCGCCACACGGCGCGCACGGCGCCAACGTACTCGCGCATCCAGGGACCTGGCGCCGACCAGGCGAGGCCGTAGCGCCGTTCGATGTGCGCGCGCACCTGGGGACCCAGGCCCAGGGTGAAGCGGCCGTTGGCCAGCTTCTGCAAGGTCCAAGCGCTCATGGCGGTAATGGTGGGGCTGCGCGGAAAAGCCATGGCGATCGCGGTGGAGACCCGAAGGCGCGTCGTGGCCGCGGCCGCCAGCGCCATGACGACGTAGGGATCCTGCTTGGTCTCCTCGACGGCAACCCCGTCGTAGCCAACCTCCTCCAGCAGCCGTGCATCGGCCGCCACCGCAGCCAGATCGAGCCCGCGGTCGGGCGCACGCAGGCCCGGGTCGACCTTTCCCAGCGGCAGCAGCGTCTCCAATCGCATCGGCCCTCTCCCTGGCGCCGCGCCGAGGTCGGCGCCGCGGGGCCTCGAATCGCGGGCGGCGCTTGGCTTTGCCATTTAAGGTTTTGCCGTTGTGCCAGACCGCGCTTGCGGCTGTAAAGGGACGGCGGGGCACCGGCGCGCCGACAGCGAGCGGGCCGGGATTGCCAGGCCGACCAAGCGCTTGGCCCGGCTTGACCCAGCCCAACTTAGTTTGGGACCAACTTGGTTGGGCGGCCTTGTCCTGGGCCGGCCCGCGGCTTTGGGCTATGCTGGCACCGACCGGATCGACGCCAAGGCAGGGATCGATACAGGGATTAAAAGGAGCGCGCGTGCAGCGAGACTGTGAGGCCGCCATCGACTGTGACGTCCACCCCCGCCTTCCCTCGCCAAAGGTGTTGAGCAGGCACATGGACGATTTCTGGCGCGACACGGTGGAAGTGCGCGGCATCGATGTCTGGGATTCGGCGGCCTATCCGGCCAACGC
This sequence comes from Hyphomicrobiaceae bacterium, assembly GCA_035714005.1. GTDB lineage: Bacteria > Pseudomonadota > Alphaproteobacteria > Rhizobiales > Hyphomicrobiaceae > AWTP1-13. The sequence continues at coordinate 33 of DASTMQ010000026.1, read as the reverse complement.
CCCCTTCACGGTGCGGCCCGACTGGCGCCAGGC
>DASTMQ010000025.1:0-11707 GCA_035714005.1 Hyphomicrobiaceae bacterium | reverse complement strand
GGACATGGCCCTCCGAGCCAGCGGCGGTCTGGTCGCCCAGGAGGTCGCCCCGGGAGATCGTCCAGAGCGCGCCTCCACTAGGCCCACACGCTTCTTGGGGCGTTGCAGGCGCCTTTCTCAATCTGGTCAATCCCATTGGCTACGGGGAGGCACGTTGTTGCTCGAGCATTTCCAACCCCCCCGTTGTGATTTCGGGCAACGACATGGGCCACGCGATCAAGCTTGGCGTCCATCGCGCGGAGGCAATTGTCGGCCAAGCCTGGCGCGGCAAGGCCAAGCTGCTGGGCAAACGATTGCGTGTTAGGGTCGCGGGCATAGACGAACCAAGGGTGGACCCCATGTCAGAAGCGGGCAAACCTCGCACGCAGCGCGGCTTTCTTCGCGACCTGCAAGTCTACGGCGATGCCGACTTTTCCGCCTATATGCGCCGCGCCTTTGCGCGCTCGATGGGCTACTCCAGCGCCGAGCTCAAGCGCCCGGTGGTGGGCATTGCCTTCACGCACTCCAAATTCAACCCCTGCCATCGGCACTTCCCGGAGCTGCTCGATGCGGTCAAACGTGGGGTGACGTCGGCCGGCGGGCTTGCCCTCGAATTTCCCACCATTTCGCTGCACGAGTCGACGTTGGCGCCCAATTCCATGAAATTCCGCAATTTGATGGCGATGGACACGGAGGAGATGATCCGCGCCCAGCCGATGGACGCCGTCGTGCTGATGGGCGGCTGCGACAAGACCGTGCCGGCGCAACTGATGGGGGCGGCCAGTGCCGGCAAACCCGCCATCGAGCTGATCGGTGGACCGCAGATGACCTCGCGGTTCAGGGATGACCGTGTCGGCGCCTGTACCGACTGCCGCAAGTTCTGGACGCAATACCGCGGCGGTCAGCTGGACCAGCCGAGCATCGAGGCGGTCGAGGGTCGCCTCGTGACCACCACCGGCACCTGTGCGGTGATGGGCACGGCCTCGACCATGGCGGCGATCGCCGAAGCGCTCGGCATGACCTTGCCGGGGACCGCGGCCATCCCCGCGGTTCACGCCGATCGGCTGCGCGCGGCCGAGGCCACCGGCGTGCGCGCCGTGGCGCTTGCCTCATCCGACCTGACACCGGACAAAATCATCACGGCAAAGTCGATCGAGAATGCCGCGCGCGTGCTGTTGGCCCTCGGCGGCTCGACCAACGGCGTGATCCACCTTGCCGCCATTGCCGGGCGGCTCGGCCACAGCTTCGATCTCAAGCGTCTCAACGAAATATCCGACACCACGCCCGTGCTGGCCGCCGTCAAGCCGGTGGGACAGGAATTCTACATGGAAGATTTCTTCGCCGCCGGCGGCATCGGTGCCGTGCTGCGCGAGCTGAAGGCTCTGCTCCATCTCGACTGCATGACGATTGCCGGCGAAACCCTGGGCGAGCGCTTGGCGGCCGAGGCAGGCGACTATGTCGATCGCCGCGTCATCAAATCGGCGGCCGAACCAATCGAGCGCGAGGGCGGCTTGGTGGCGCTGTTCGGCAGCCTGGCGCCCGACGGCTGCATCATCAAACGGTCGGCGGCGACACCGGCCCTGTTCGAGAAGACCGCCCGTGCGGTGGTATTCTCCTCGCTCGAGGACATGGCCGCGCGCATCGACGATCCCGACCTCGACGTGACGGCCAACGATATCTTGGTGTTGCAGCATGCCGGACCGAAGAGCGCCGCGGCCATGCCGGAGGCGGGCTTTCTGCCGATCCCCAAGAAGCTGTTGGCAGCCGGCGTCAAGGACATGGTGCGCATCTCGGACGCGCGCATGTCGGGGACGGCTTACGGCACCATCGTCCTGCACGTGGCGCCGGAGGCTGCCGCCGGCGGCACGCTGGCGCTGGTGCGCACCGGCGATCGAATTCGCCTGAGCGTGAAGGAGCGCCGCTTAGATCTGCTGGTGGAGGCGGGCGAGCTCGCCCAGCGGCGGGCCAGTTGGCGACCACCGGCGACCGCGGCCCTGCGCGGCTACGATCGCCTGTTCCGCGAGGCGGTTTTGCAAGCCCCGCAGGGATGCGACTTCGATTTCCTGCGGCGGTGACTTTCTGCGGCGGTGAGTTGCGGCGGCGCTGACTTTCCTGCCGGCGGTGATGGGGGCTCCCTGGTTGCTCGGCACGCGGGCCCGACCGCGGCCACCGGGGTGAGAGCGTTGTCCCGCCCCGGCGGCATTGGCGCTGGGCTTTGCCTCAGCGCTCCGCCATCAGGCCCTTGATGTTACGCACGGCCACGCGGCGATTGAGGCGCTCGGCCCCTTGCGTGTCGACCTTGAGGTACTGCTCGCCGTAGCCTTGGGTGACCAGGTTTTCCGGCGGTACGCCGAACTGGTCGGAGAGGATCGTGGCCACGGAGGAGGCGCGCCGGTCGGAAAGGCTCAGGTTGTCTTCGTCCGAGCCGACGGCGTCCGTGTGTCCCTCGATTAAAAACACCAGGTCGGGGTCGCGGTCGAGGGCACGTAGCATGGACCGGGCCAGCCGCTCGAGCTTTGGATATTGATCGGGCGTGACCTCAAAGGCACCGAACTCGAAGTTAATGTCGAGATCGATGCGGCGCGTGTACTCGCGCAGCTCCTGGCTATAGCGGATCTCTTCCAACGAGTAGGCGCGGTCGAGGCGTTCCACGGGTGGGGCCAGGAGCACCTCGTCGAGGTCCACGTCACGGGCGCGATCATAGTCGACGATGTAGCGTTCGCGCGGGATGGTGATGTGTGGACGCGCCAGAGTGAGGGCGACGATACCCACGCCCACGCCCACGGCCACACCGATGCCGACGTTTCTATAATAGCGACGATTGTCGATCAGGTGCACCTCGCGACCGTCCGGGCCGCGACGGTAGCGCCGCAGCAGTCGACCTCTGTCGTCGACCTCGGTGACGATGCGCACACCGCCCGGCCGGTCGAAGAAGGTGATCTGCACGCCGTCCGCCCGCTTCTCGGTTTTTGCATCCGGCCGGTGCTTGAAACGCTCCGCCTCGTCGTGCTGGATGATGGTGCGATTGTCCTGCTTGATGATGATGCGATCGCCGGGTTCTTTGATCACCTTGACGCCGCCGGCTTCGATCTTCTCTTCGCGTCCCTTCTTCACGTCATCAAGGCCCCGGGGCGCCGGTTGAGCGCTGCGCAAGCCCTGCGCGGCGGGATCGGATGGGGCGAGCGAGCGCGGGCCTTGAGCGCCCGGCAGCGCCGCGCCGCTGGGCGCGCCCGGCGTATTGGGCAGAGCCTGCGGGCTCGGCGTGCCCGGCCGACCGGTTGGGCCAGCGGGACCCGTCGGCGGTCCGCCCGGGGAAATGGTGGCGGCGGGTGGCTGTCCGGGCGCGCCGCCCGGTGCCGGGCCACCGCGGGGAATAGTGGCCGCGGGCGGTTGTGCCGGTAGCCCGGGGGAGCTGGCAGCAGGAGGAGCGCTCGGCGGACCCCTGTCCGTGGGCAGGCCCTGTCCGCGGTCTTGGCCCTGTTCCCGGCGCTTGAAGTCGGGCACGCCCTGGCGTCGCGGCGGCTCCTCCCCCTTGGGGAACGCCCCTTTGCCCGGCTCCTTGAACGTGGGCGGAGGGCCGCCGGGCCTTTTTTCCGCGGGCGGGGCGGATGGCGGCGGCGCCGGCTGCGCCTTCGGCGGTAGCGGCGCGGCTTTTGGCGGTGGGGGCGGCGCCTTTGGCGGCGGCGGTGGCGCCTTGGGTGGCGGGCCCGGTGGCGGTGCCTTTGGCGGCGGCTGGCCCTTCTTGGGCTGGCCCTTGTCTTTCTTTTGCTCGTCGCTTGGCTGGGCGTGCGCCCGCTCGATCAGGCCCGCGCGCTCTGCAATCAAGGTGCCGGCCGTTGCCGTAACCGAGGCCGTCACGATTAAACAGGTTCCAAAGCGCAGACGATGGCGGATTGGCATCTTGGCTCCCAACAGGTTCGAGCGCGCGAATGCGGGCGGCGGGCGATCGGGCGCCAAACGGCCAACGGGGCGAGCGCGCGCGAGGTTTTGCTCAGCAAGGCCATCGGCGCACTTTGAGGCGGCAGCGAGGCAAATGTTTCGTATACTGCGCGCAATGCTTGGCAAATACTCAAATGCGCGTTCGGCAAAGGCCATCCCTGGGACTGAGAAAACCCGATGCAAACCGTTGAAATCGTTGAGGTAGCGCCGCGCGATGGGTTTCAGGCGGTCAAGCCCTTTATCCCGACCGAGCGCAAGATCGCAATCATCGAGGAACTCGCCGCCTGCGGCGTGTCACGGCTTGAGATTGGCTCCTTTGTCAGTCCCAAGGCCGTGCCGCAGCTGGCCGACACGGCCGAGGTCCTCAAACGCGCCAAGCTGCCGGCGGGCCTGCGCCTGCAGGTGCTCGTGCCCAATGCCAAAGGTCTCGAACGTGCGCTCGAGGCCGGCGTACGGGAGGTCGCTTGGGTGATTTCGGTTTCCGAGAGCCACAACCGCGCCAACGTCAACCGGAGCGTGGATGAGAGTTTTCGCGCCTTCGAGACGGCCTGGGCGGCGCTCGGGCCGACGCGGCCCAAATTGCGCTTCGGCTTGTCGACCTGCTTTGACTGTCCCTGGGAGGGCCGCGTCCCCGAGGCGGCCGTCATCGCCTCCGTCGAGCGAGCCATTGCCGCGGCCCCCGCGCTCGAGATCGGCATTTGCGACACCACCGGGCGCGCCGCGCCGGACCACGTCGGCTCGCTGTTTGCGCGCCTGATGGCCAACTACGCCAGCGACCGGGTCACCTTCGCCTTCCACGGCCACGATACCTATGGCTTGGGCGTCGCCAATGCCATCGAGGCCTACCGGCAGGGCGTGCGCGTCATCGATGGGGCGGCCGGCGGTCTGGGCGGCTGTCCCTTTGCTCCTGGCGCCGCTGGCAACACCGCCAGCGAGGATCTCGTATTCGCCTTCGAGCACATGGGGATTGCCACCGGCATCCGCTTCGACCAGCTGCTCGAGGCGGCCGCGCGCAGCGCCGCGGTCGCCCCCGAGCAGGCGGGCGGCAAGCTGCGTTCGGTGCCGCGACGGCGGGCGCTGTCGGGTTTCGCTGCCGCCAGTCGCGGCGTGCCGGCTTAAGCCTCGGCCCGCGCCACATCGAGCCGGTGCACGATGCCCTGGGTGGAGCGATTGAGGCTCGGGTACCGCTCGAGCACCAAGGGATCGTGGCCGGGGATCACGCGCCTGGGCGAAGCCGCGAGCTCGACCAGCCGGGCATAGCCCTTGAGCGTATCCTCCACGTCGACCACGATCGGGAAGACCTTGCCGGTTTCGAAGTTCTCGTAGAAGTGCGAGCTGTCGGAAGCAAGCACTACCGGTCCCGCATCCGTCATGACGCGAACGCACTGCAGGCCGCGGCTGTGCCCACCGATCTTGTGCACGCTGATGCCCGGGGCGACCTCTGCGTCGCCGTCGTGAAATTGCACCCGGCCGGAATAGACGTGGCGCACCATTTCGCAAACGTGATCGGCCGTGAACGGATAGCGCAGATGCGCGTGGCACATGCATGGGCCGGTGGCGTAGGTCATTTCGGCCGCCTGCAGATGAAAGCGGGCGGCTGGAAAGGCGCCGAGCGTTCCGGCGTGATCGTAGTGCAGGTGCGTGACAATGAGCTGTTCGATGCGGTCGGCCGATAGGCCGATCAGCTCCAGCGCTGCGGCCGGCAGTCGGTCGACCTGGCGGCCGCGCTTGGCGCCCTCGACCGGGTCGAAGCCGCTGTCGACCAGCAGGCATCGCTTGGCGTTACGTATCACCCATACAAAGTAGGCGATGGGATGGGGCCCATCGTGGTCATCGGCGGAGATGAAGCTCTCGTAGCGTTTGCGCTTGCTGAACTCGCCGTACTTGATGGCGAGGATTTCGTAGGTCTCGGTGGTCACGGGCGATCCTCCTGCCAATTGCTGTCGAGCGGTGTAGAATGCCGCCCAAGTGCGCCAGTGTCACGGAGGCGTCGCAAACTGCATTGGAGCAGGCGGGGCGAGGTTGGATGGCCGCACCGCCATCGCCACATTATCCTTTGGGCTGGGACCTTGGGCCGGCCAGCACGAAAGACCAACACCTTGAACGTTTCCTTCCTGCAAGAGCTCTTGAACACCATCGCCGAGCAAGGCCGCCAGCTGTTGCCTCGGTCCTTGGCTTGGCTCGACCGCACCGAGGATATAGGCGCCCTGGCGCAGGGGTTGGTCTCCGGGCGCGGCGAGGCCTCCGGCGTCGCCATCGCCAGCGAGATTTTGGCCCGCTACCGCGGTCTCGACGCCGACGATCGCCGAGCATTTCTAATGTTCCTTGCGCGCACCATGGAGCCGGACGCGGAGGCGGTCGAACAGGCGGCCAACGCTTATCTTCGTTCGCCGGGTGCCGCCACGGTTGGCGCGCTGCAGCGTGCGGTTGAAAGCCCGCGCCTGGAATTTTTTCGCCGGCTGAACCTGGCGCCCGGTGCCACCGCCGCCATCGTCGCCATGCGCCGCGATTTGATTGAGGCGCGCGAACCGGCGCTGGCCGCCGTCAATCGAGACCTCATGCACCTGCTCTCCTCCTGGTTCAACCGGGGTTTTCTGGTGCTGCGGCGCATCGACTGGCAAACGCCGGCGGCAATCCTCGACAAGATCATCGCCTACGAGGCGGTGCACGAGATTCTAGGCTGGGACGATTTGCGGCGACGGCTCGATCCCGTCGATCGGCGTTGTTTTGCCTTCTTCCATCCCTCGCTGGTCGACGAGCCGCTGATCTTCGTGGAGGTGGCATTGAGCGATGCCATCCCCGACAACATCCAATCGCTACTGCAGGAGCAGTCGAAGCCGGTCCCGACGCAGGAACCCACCACGGCGGTATTTTACTCCATTTCCAACTGCCAGGAGGGTCTGCGCGGCATCTCGTTTGGGAACTTTTTGATCAAGCAAGTCGTTGAAGACCTCGTGAAAGAGCGCCCCAGCCTTAAGACGTTTGTGACGCTATCCCCGGTGCCTGATTTCGCCGATTGGCTGGCCGAAGTATCGCAGTTGGATGCTTCGGGGCTGCTTGGTGATGCCGAGCGGGCCCAGCTTGCCGAGCTCAACGATCCCAATTGGATCTTGGGTACCGAGACCGATGCCTTGAAGCCTTTGCTGCTGCGGTTGGCGGCGCACTATTTCCTGCGCGCCAAGCTGGACAATGGCCGGCCCGCCGACCCGGTCGCCCGCTTTCATCTTGGCAACGGTGCCCGCCTCGAGCGCATCAATTGGCTGGGCGATACCTCGCCCAAGGGCCTGCGCGAGGCGCACGGGCTCATGTGCAACTATCGCTACGAACTGCGCGACATCGAAAAAAATCACGAGGCCTATGAGAACGAGGGCGCGGTGGCGGCCTCGCGCCAGGTGGTGGCCTGGTTGAAGCCCGATCGCAGCAAGGCCGACGGCAGCAAGCTGTTGGCCATCCCGCGGCTGCGCGCGGGGCGACCGGCGGCACCCGGCGGGGATGGCCAATGATGCGGCGGTCCTTCCCGTTAGGCATGTATGCGGCCGTCTTCCGGCTTCGGCGGCGGCCGCGGTATCCTGCGGGCGGGGCGGCCCTGCACCACGCCGCCTGGTGGGGGCGGAGGGCTTGGCATCTTCACGCCAGCTGTCGAGGACGAGAGCATGCGCTACGACGAGCAAGACCGGCAGAGTGACAGCTTCGAGGATCGGCGTGGCGAGCGCGGGGGCATGTTCCCCGGCGGGGGCATGGGCATCCCGATCCCGATTGGCCGCGGTGGCATGAGCATCACGACGCTGCTGATCGTCGGTGCCATCTGCTTGATGCTTGGCATCAATCCGCTCACGCTCTTGACGGGTGGCGGCATCGAAATTCCGGACATGCCGCGCCCGGGGCCAAGTCAACGCGATATTCCCGGCCTGCCGCGGAGCCAAAATCCCGTCGGTCAGGCCAACGACGAGAAGACCCGCTTCGTGCGCCAGGTGCTGGCGGATACGGAGGATGTCTGGGAGAGCGTCTTCAAGGCGGCGGGTCGCACTTACCACCGGCCGAAACTGGTGGTGTTTGAGGGCGCGACGCGGACCGCATGTGGCGTGGGTCAGACCGCGATGGGCCCCTTCTACTGCCCGATCGACCGCACGGTGTATATCGACCTTGCCTTCTACGAGCAGATGAAGCGGCGCTTCCATGCGCCAGGCGATTTCGCGCAAGCCTATGTGATCGCGCACGAGGTCGGCCATCACGTGCAGACCGAACTCGGCATCACCGACAAGGTGCAGGCCGCGAAGGAGCGCAGCGGCGATGAAGTCCGCGTCAACGCCCTGCAGGTGCGCATGGAGCTGCAGGCGGATTGTCTGGCTGGTGTCTGGGCCAGTCTCAACAACAAGGTGAAGTCGCGCCTGGAGCCCGGCGACATCGAAGAGGGCTTGGCGGCCGCCTCCGCCATCGGCGACGACACGCTGCAGCGCCAGACGCAAGGCAGGGTGGTGCCGGAATCCTTCACCCATGGCACCTCGGCTCAGCGCGTGCGCTGGTTCCGCAAGGGCTTCGAAACCGGCCAGACGCAGGCCTGCGACACTTTCAATACCAGCGATCTCTAAGCCCAGCCGGGGCAATAGCAGCGATCTCTAGGGCCCCGCCGGGGCGCGCTCAGCGCGGTGGGCAATCGCTCTTCACAGTCGGTCGACGACGCCGATCAGGGTCGTCATTTCCTCCCGTGTCAGCCCGCCGTGGTGGCCATGGAATTGGTTTCCCAGGCGACCCGGCTCGCGCCACCAGATGAAGCGCCCGAGGTAGGGCAATACCAAGATGTCGCCGAGGCGCCGGCGCAGCTCGTCACTGATCGCGCCGCTCCCGAACAGGCCGTGCTGCAGGGCGGCTTCCATGCTGAGGACCAGCGCCTTGCTTGCCAGCGCGTGTTCAAGCAGCTCCAGCACCTGTTGCCTGCGCTGCGGCTTCACGTGCAGGAAAACGTCGCGCGGGGAGCCGTTGGGATAGATCGGCTTGCCGGTTGGGCTGAGCGGCAGACAGTCGGCGAGCGCGGGCAGGGCCTCGTTGAGGTAAAGGGTGTCGGCGGCATCGGCGCGCACGTGACCGTGGTCGGCGGTGAAGAGGTAGAGGGTGTCGGGTGCGGCCACTTGATCGAAGACCGCATCGACGGTGTGCCAGAAACTGGCAATTTCGGCGGCGTGATAGCTGCTGCCCGGCCCGTGCGTGTGGGCGATGGTGTCGATGGCAGCCCAGTAGAAACTGAGCAGCGCTTTGCCCGGCGTCGCCAGCAGACACTCCTTGAGCTGCACCAAGGCTTCGGCCAGCGTAGCGTGGCGCACGATTTCGGCGCCGGCGCTGGCCACGCTGTTGTAGGCGGAGGTTGCGTAACTGCGGTGCGCGAACTGGATGGAGCGCACGCCGTTGCGGCCGAGGCGTTGATGCAGGGTCTCATGCACCTCGAGCAATTTGCCCGGATCATAGCCCATGGCGACGCAGGCATCGGGCGGATGCCGGCCGAGCGGCGTAAAGGCCAGCGACTGGATCACCTCGCCGTACGCCGGAATATAGACGTTCCACTCGTAAAGGGCGTGCTGCGCCGGCAGCACCCCGAGGTTCAGGGTCGAGACCGCCGCGGCCGTGGTCGAGGGAAACAGCGCCGAGAGGGGAGTGAGGATGCCCTCCTCGCTGACGCGACGCAGGGTGCGGAACTGGCTTCGATACTCGCACCAAAACTGCCAAGCGAAGGAATCGACAAAGAACAAGACGACCTTTTGCGGGCGCGGATAGGTGCCCCCAAAGCAAGCCGCCGGCAGCAGCGGGGAGCGCTCGGCGCCCGTCAACAGGACCTCGATCGTGTTGGGGATATTGCCAAAGCTATAGTCGGCATAGATCGGCCGCACGAGGCCGTCGCCCAGCGATGGGAATTGCGATAGCGGCGCTTCGTTGATCATTGTCGCTTGGTCGAATGCGTCCTAAGAGGGCGCTCAAGGTTAAGCGTGTGCCGACAGGGGCGCGAAGCATGCGCTCAAGGGGCGGTGGGCGCAATGGTCTGCTTGCCCCGCGCAAGCTCAAAACCGCAAGCGATGACCGAGTTAGCCCTGATTTTGTCGGCGGGCGATAAAGGCTAGCCGCTCGAACAGGTGCACGTCCTGTTCGTTCTTGAGCAACGCGCCGTGCAGCGGCGGGATCAGCTTGCGCGGGTCGTTCTCGCGCAGCGTCTCCGGACTGATGTCCTCGTTGAGGAGCAGCTTGATCCAGTCGAGCAATTCTGAGGTGGACGGCTTCTTCTTGATCCCCGGCACCTCGCGCACGTCATAAAAGACCTTCAAGGCTTCGGAGACCAGGCGTCCCTTGATGTCGGGAAAATGCACATCGACGATGGCGCGCATGGTGTCCGCGTCTGGAAACTTGATGTAGTGGAAAAAGCAGCGCCGCAGGAAGGCATCGGGCAGCTCTTTCTCATTATTGGAGGTAATAATGACAATGGGGCGGTGTTTTGCCTTGATGGTTTCGTGCGTTTCGTAAACATAAAACTCCATGCGATCGAGTTCCTGCAGTAGGTCATTGGGGAACTCGATGTCGGCCTTGTCAACCTCATCGATCAGCAGCACGGGCCGCTCGCCCATGGTGAAGGCCTCCCACAACTTGCCCTTGCGGATGTAGTTGCGGATGTCGGCGACGCGAGGATCGCCAAGCTGGCTGTCGCGCAGGCGGCTAACCGCGTCGTACTCGTAGAGGCCCTGTAACGCCTTGGTCGTCGATTTGATGTGCCACTCAATAAGCGGGGCCTTGATCGCCTTGGCGACTTCGATGGCAAGCACCGTCTTGCCGGTGCCGGGCTCGCCCTTGATCAGCAGGGGTCGCTGCAGGGTGATGGCGGCGTTGACCGCGACCTTGAGATCGTCAGTGGCGATGTAGGTTTTGGTGCCCTGGAACTGCATTGCTGGCGGACCGCTCCCCGGCTGGCAAAAAGACGCGCGAGCTTAGGGGGTGAGGGGATGGGCAGCAAGCGCGCCCGCTGCGGCAAAGGAGAACGTCCGTTTGGCGAGAGGGCGGCAATGGTCGCCTCGCTCCATCGAACAGCAAAAATGAGCCGAGCGCGCCGTGGCCTGCCCGATCGACGCATGCGCGCCGGCTAGAGGGCTCTCGTCCCCATTCAAAGCGGCAGGCCACACAATGAGGCCTAGGCGTCAAGCCTCGCCGCACTGCTCCCAGGCGCGGCAGCCGCCGCAGTGGCCTTGCCGGTGATGGCTCACTCCGTCGTGATTTGGAATGCGCTCGGCAGCCGGGAAAAATGGCAGCGCGGGGTTCGTAGTCGCGTGAGGGCATCATGAAACGCGAACGACCGGCCGACGATGCGAGGCGTACCGCCATAATCGCGCGCCTGCGTGGGACGCCCACGCTTGAAATCGCGCGCTGCCTCGACCGCAAGCATGAAACCATCAAGGGGTATCTGAGCAGTTGCGGCACTACCATCGACGGGGCCTACCATTTGAATTCGCTGACCGCCAAGGCCCTTTTCACCGAACAGGAATTGCTGGACGTGGGCGCCGTCTGGGACGGGCGCAGCTGGGTGGGGCTTGGTCGCAATCGGTCAATCAGCTGAGCCGCCGCTGCGGCGGCAGCGATTCTCCGGCAGCGCCGGTCAGCCGACACGCCCCCAGGCGGCGCACGCCGCGTGGTCGCTCGCTCCTTTGTCGCCGACCCAGTCGTCTTTTTGGGGATGGCCGGGCGCCCTGCGCCGAGAACCCTGCCCCCCAAAGAGCCCTGCCCCCAAGACCCCTGCCCCCAAGACCCCTGCCCCCAAGAC
>DASTMQ010000024.1:0-4271 GCA_035714005.1 Hyphomicrobiaceae bacterium | reverse complement strand
TGGCAGAGGCGTAGATGGCCGCCACCTTCATCAATCTTAGCGCCTATAGCGATGCCCTGGTTGTGCTCGGCACGGCGGGGGTGGTCGTGCCATTGGTGCGCCGCTTCGGCCTGAGCCCGGTGCTCGGCTACTTGGGCGCGGGTGCGATTTTGGGCCCGCTTGGTCTCGGCTCGTTCATCGAACAATTGCCGATCCTTTATTGGCTGACGGTGGTCGACGCCAAGAACGTGTCGAGCATCGCCGAACTCGGGGTGGTGTTTTTGTTGTTCTTGATCGGCCTCGAGCTGTCCTTCGAGCGGCTCTTGACCATGCGCCGCCTCGTATTCGGGCTTGGGTTTTTGCAGGTGACGATTTGCACCGCCGTGCTCGGCAGCATCATTCTCGCCGCCGGCTACAAACCCGCGGCCGCGGCCATCGTCGGTGCCTGTTTGTCGCTATCTTCGACCGCCATCGTGATCGAGATCCTGTCTAATCAGCGGCGCCTGGCAACGGCGGCGGGTCGCACCAGCTTTTCCGTGCTGTTAGCGCAGGACCTGGCCGTGGTGCCAATCCTGCTCTTCGTCTCGATTCTCGGTGAAAGCAAGGGCGGCGCCGTTGGATTGAGCCTGTTGCTGGCCCTCGCCCAGGCGGCGTTGGCAACGGGCATGATTGTGGCCATAGGCCGGCTACTGCTGCGACCGCTGTTCCGACTTGTCGCCTCGGCGGGCACCAACGAGCTATTCGTTGCCGCGACCTTGTTCGTGATTGTCGGGACGGCGGTGATTGCCAGCCTGGCCGGGCTTTCCATGGCGCTCGGCGCCTTCGTTGCCGGTCTGCTGCTGGCCGAGACCGAATTTCGCAAGGCCATCGAGACGACGATCGAGCCCTTCAAGGGCCTGCTGTTGGGTGTTTTCTTTTTTACGGTCGGCATGACCATCGATTTACGTGAACTCGCCCGCGAACCCTTGGCGCTGTTTGCGTGCGTGATCGGCCTCATCGGCCTCAAAGGCTTGCTGATCGCTGGTCTGGCGCGCCTGTTTCGCGTGCCCAAGCCGGCGGCCATCGAAACCGGTCTGCTGCTTGGTCCAGGTGGCGAGTTCGCCTTTGTCATCATCGCCCTGGCCTCAGCGCTGCAACTCGTTGCCGCGACGACGGCCAGCTTTGCCCTAGCGGTGACCTCCCTGACAATGGCCGCAATTCCCGCGCTGGCCATGCTGGCGCGTTGGCTTACTGCCGGGATGGAAACGCGCAAAGCGCTCGATCCGATCCTGGCGGTCGCGCCGCCAAGCGATACGAGACCGCGCGCCATCGTCGTCGGCCATGGTCGGGTCGGGCAACTGGTGTGCGCCATGCTCGAGCGCCACAAGGTGGCGTTCCTGGCCGTCGACAGCGATCCGGCCGCCGTCGCGGAATATCGGCGGCGCGGGCGTGAGGTCTACTATGGCGATGCCGTCAATGCCGCGTTTCTGGTGAGCTGCGGACTGCCGCAGGCCACGGCGGTGATCGTCACCATTCATGGGCAAGCGGCGATCGATGAAATTGTGCGGATCGTGCGCCGGCTCAGGCCGGACATCGCCATCGTCTCTCGCGCCCGCGATGCAACCCATGCCCGCCACCTGTACAAGATCGGCGTCACGGACGCGGTACCCGAGACGATCGAGGCGAGCCTGCAACTCTCGGAGGCGGCGCTCGTCAATCTCGGCCTGCAAGCTGGGCCTGTGATCGCCTCTATCCACGAGATGAGGGATGAGTTTCGCCATGAGCTGCAAGAGGCGGCCGGCGAGGCCGGACGCACCGAGACGCGATCGATCCGCCCAAAAACCCTGCGCACGTCCTAGCGCCCTCAAGGTTGTGCTGGCATGGCAGCGGCGTTCCGGCGATAACGGGCATTCACCTTAGCATGCTCGGAGCCGGTCCATGTCTAGTGCTACTTCACCCGTCCCGTCCCACAGCAGCGGCTGGCAGCAGGCCACGCGTTATCCCGATGCCGCCATCATGGCGCTGGACCCCAGCTTCGAGAAGTACTGGCTCAAGCTCTCCTGTGTTGAGCGGCTGGCCACCGGTTGCCGCTGGGCGGAAGGGCCCGTGTATTTCGGCGATGGGCGCTTTTTGCTGTGGAGCGACATACCCAACAATCGCATCCTCAAGTGGGAGGAAGAGACCGGCGCGGTGAGCGTCTACCGTAAGCCCTCCACCTTTGCCAATGGCAACACCCGCGACCGGCAGGGCCGCCTCGTCACCTGCGAGCACGGCGGCAGACGCGTGACGCGCACCGAGTATGACGGCTCGATCACGGTATTGATGGATAGCTTTGACGGCAAACGGCTGAACTCACCCAATGATGTTGTGGTGAAGTCCGATGGCAGCATCTGGTTTACCGACCCCGTGTTCGGCATTCTCGGCGACTATGAAGGCTATAAGTCGGAGCCCGAGCTGGAAATGAATGTTTACCGGCTCGACGCCGAAAGCGGTAAGGCAACGATCGTGGCCGAAGGCGTGCTCGGCCCCAACGGGCTGTGCTTCTCGCCCGATGAAAAAATGCTCTACATCGTCGAAAGCCGCGGCATCCCGAACCGCAAGATCTTGGCTTATGACCTTGCCGATGGCGGCCGCAAGCTCGCCAACAAGCGCGTGCTGATCGATGCCGGCGCCGGTACCCCCGACGGAATGCGGTGTGACGTCGACGGCAACCTTTGGTGCGGCTGGGGCATGGGGTCGGCCGAACTCGACGGCGTCATGATCTTTTCGCCGAGCGGCAAACCGATCGGCCGCATTGCTCTGCCCGAGCGCAGCGCCAACGTGTGCTTCGGCGGGCTCAAGCGCAATCGCTTGTTTATGGCGGCAAGCCAGTCGGTTTACGCCCTCTATGTCAACACGCAGGGCGCGCTCGGGGGCTAGCCCGTCGTCGGCTGCGGCCGGCAACGCGGCGCGGCCGAGCTAGCGCGGCACGTAGTGCTGCCATTGCGGCAGGGATCGGGCTTCGTAAGGTCGATCCCAGGCCCCACAGTTGCATCGATCGACGATTTCCACCGGCAGCGTGAGCGCGCTGGGCACCGCCTCGCCGCGCAGTACCCGCACCGCGGCCTCCACGGCGAGGCAGGCCAACGTCATGGCATCGAAGGCAGCCGAGGCGAGCAACTCGCCGCGTTTGATGGCATCGATCCCATCGGGTGTGGCATTGATGGCGACGATTGAGCTCGATCGCCGGCTTCCTCGCATGGCCGCGAGCGCGCCAAGCGCCATGACGTCGTTGGCGGCAAGCACGCCATCGATGTGGTTGTGCGCCTGCAGCAGGGCAATCATCGCGGACCTGCCGCCCTCGAACTGAAAATCCCCGCCGCGCGAGCCCAAGATTTGGACGCCGGGGCGGGCGGCCGCGGCCTCGCGAAAGCCAGCGGCGCGTGGCGCCGTCGTCATGGCGTTTTGATGCCCGTCGATGGTGACCACATTGGCGGCGGCACCGAGGCGATCGAACAGATACTCGGCAATCCCGCGCGCAAGCTCGCGGTCGTTGGCACCCACAAAGCATGTGGGTTCGACGCCTTGCGGCCGGCTGACGAAGCAAAGCAATGGGATGCAGCGTTCCTTGAGGCCGGACAGAATCTCGTTGAGGGCCGTGGCATGCGTCGGTGCCAGCACGATGGCATCGGCGCCTTCGCCTATCGCGCGCTCAAGCAGAGCGCGCTGCTCCTCGACCGCATCGGGTTGCGCGGGCACGTAGTGCGTCACGCGGCATCCCAAACGCTGGGCCATGCGATCGGCACCGAGCCGCGCTCCGGCGTAGGCGGGATTGCTGCGGTTCTTGGTGAAGACTGCCAACCGGTAGGCGCGGGGGACCGCTTGCATCTTGCTGCCTCGGAATTGCCTGGGGGTCGCACCCTCGAATCATGCTGGCGACCATGGAGCGCGCGCTGGCTCAGCGTAACAAGGGGCAGCGCAGGCGCGGTCCGCCGCCGAACGGCTGATAGGTTCCGTCACTACGGCGAAATGACGAATAGCGCTTTTCACAGGCGGCAACGCCCTGCCGATCCGTTTCGATGTCGGCCAGGTCCGCCTCCGGCTTGGTCGGCGCGGCGAGATCCGCCTCGCCGGGATTGATGAGCTTGACGTTCGGAGCGCGGCCGTTGTCCTCTTCGTTGCCTTTCACGGAGCCTGGCGGATCGCCGGCGGCCGCACGCCAATTCGGTGCCACCACCGGCTTCGGCGGTTCTTGGCTAGGCGCCTCCGCCGCGCTCCCGGCCGCTGCACTGTCGCTCACGGCCGGCGCGGTCGGGCTCGGCGGCGGCAGCGAG
>DASTMQ010000023.1:0-9771 GCA_035714005.1 Hyphomicrobiaceae bacterium | reverse complement strand
TCTGAAATCGCGGTCTCCTTTTGGCAGCTTCCAAGCCTGATCGAAGTAGCGGAAAAGACAGGGCTTTCCGCTTCGAAGTATCGTATGCAATACGCTCTGCTGCTGTCCCGGCCGGTGCTTCTGATAACGATGGTCATTTTGGCCGCCACTGTGTCCCTGCGGTCATTCCGCTCCGGTGGCATCCAGACTATGGTCGTGACGGGGATGGTCGGGGGCATTGGGTTCTTCCTGCTGGCAGAGGCATCGCGCCAGGTTGGCATGGCCGGCTTGGTGTCGCCTACGGCGGCGGTTGGGGTGCCCATTGCCATTGCTTTGCTGGTCTCGTTAACGGTGTTGCTGCACCAGGAGGATGGCTGAGTGATGCGTCGGGCGCCGATACCGCACCGGGCGTGCGGCGAAGCGCGGGTTTCAAGTCGCCGGCGACGGCGGCTGGAGCTCGGACGTGCGCTCGCCGTTTACCTCGGCGCAGCGCTCATCCTGCTGTCCGGGGCGAGCCTCCTCGGCGGGGCCGTGCAGGCGCAAGATCCAAGCAAACCGACCTCGACGTCGCCCGCCAAGGCCTTCCCGCGCCCGCCCGGCGGCATCCTCGGCCCAACGCCCAAGATCGATCGCGCCCAGCCCCTTTACCTGCAGGCGGACCAGCTCATCTACGACAGCAAGTCGAGCCGCGTCGTCGCCCAGGGCAACGTCGAAATCTACTACAACAACTACATTTTGACGGCCGAACGGGTGATCTACGACCAGAGCGTCAACAAGCTCGTGGCCGAGGGCAACGCGCAGCTCAAAGACCCCAACGGCAGTATCACCCGCGCGGACCGCTTTGAGGCGCTCGACGACTTCCGCGATGCCTTTGTGCAGTCCTTGAGCGTGGTGTTGCGCGACGACACGCGCATTGCCGCCGATCGCGCCAATCGCCGCGAGGGCAACATCACCGAGTACGAGCGCGGCAAATTCACGCCCTGTAAGAACGATCCCGGCGTGCCGCCGCTGTGGTGCATCAGCGCCGCCCGCATCATTCACGATCAGCGCGAGGCCACCATCACCTATCAGGACGCCCAGTTTGAGCTGTTCGGCGTGCCTATTTTGTACATGCCCTACTTCCAGCACCCCGACCCCTCGGTCAAGCGCCGGTCCGGCTTTTTGGCCCCGAGCTATGCCAACTCCTCAACGCTCGGCTTCGGCATCGAGGTGCCCTACTACTTCGCCCTCGCCCCCAACTACGATTTCACCTTCCATCCCCAGTATTGGTCCAAGCAGGGCGTGCTCTGGCAGGGTGATTTCCGGCACCGGCTCGCCGATGGCCAGTACAATATTAAGGTCGCCGCCATCGACCAGGGGCGCGATGAGTCCGGGGCCACCATCAACGGCGACCAGGGCTGGCGCGGCTCACTGGAGACCAAGGGGCAGTTTTCGCTGTCGTCGTGGTGGCGCTTCGGCTGGGACATCACGGTCGAGAGCGACGACACCTTCCGGCGCTTCTATAAGCTCGATCCCATCCTGCAGACCGACCGCGTCAACACGATTTATTTGCAGGGCATGAGCGAGCGCAACTACCTGAGCGCCAGGCTCTACCATTTCGGCGGCCTGCTGCTCGACGATTCCGCACAAGCCGACTCGCTCGTGCATCCCGTGATCGACTACAACTACATCGTCAACCAGCCGGTGCTCGGCGGCGAGTTGAGCTTCACCGGGCATGCCCGCTCCATGTCGCGCAACGATGGCGGCACCGACACCACGCATGCCCTGCTCGAGGCCAACTGGCGCCGCAAGATAATCGACCCGATCGGGCAGGTGTGGACGCCCTTCGCCAGCGCCCGCGGCGATGTCTACAGCTATTCGGATGCCTTGAGCCCGGCGACCACTACGCCAACCCCGATCCCCGACGACACCGTGCTCAGGGGCTTGGCGGCCGCCGGCGTGCTTTATTCCTACCCGTTCGTGACCCACACGGCGGACGCCTCGCACGTGATCGCGCCCACGGCGCAAATTATCGTGCGGCAAAACAAGGTCTCGCAGTTCTTCCTGCCCGACGAGGACGCCAAGAGCCTGGTGTTCGACGACACGCTGCTGTTCGATATCGACAAGTTCTCAGGTTATGATCGCTTCGAGACCGGCACGCGCGCCAACGTCGGGCTGCAGTACACCTTCCAGGCCAACAGCGGCCTTTACGCCCGCGCCGTGTTCGGCCAGAGCTATCAATTGAGCGGGGACAATCCCTACACCAATCCGGGCTTCGACCCCTTGAGCTGCACGACGCCCGGGTGCACCAACTTCAATTTCAACCCAAGGAGCGGCCTGGAGACCGCTCGCTCCGAGTACGTGGCCGGCCTTTATCTGTCGCCCTTTGCCGGCTTCAACGTCGTCTCCCAGAGCCGCTTCGACGAGAAGGACTGGACCCTGACCCGCCAGGACCTATTGGTTAACGCCAACTATGGGCCGGTGGTGGCCTCCGTGGCCTACACGCTCTCCCGCTTTGATCCGCTCACGGGGACGCAAGATACCCAGCAGGACGTCCTGCCCTACCTCGGCCTCAGGATTACCAACAATTGGAGCGTCGGCGCCTCCATGCGCTATGACATCGACGCCCAGCAGCGGATCCAGGACCAATTTCAGGTCAAGTATGCCGACGAATGCTTCGTGCTGACCGCGAGTTACACGGAGACCTTCATCGAGAACCAGCCCCTCGACCTGCGGCCCGACCGCACCTTAATGCTCCGCTTCGAGCTCAAGCATCTGGGTGAGTTCAACTACAAGACCGACGTCTTGAGCCACGTCTTTGGCGACACCAACCAGGGCCCGCAATAGGGTGCCGGGGCCCGCGCCGCCGGTGGGCAGCGACGTAGCCTGCCGCTGCCTTGCCCACGCCACGGTGTCTGTGGATAAAGAGGCATCGCCGCTGAGGGCGCGGCGCTAGGATAGACCTTCGAATCGCGCTCCTTTCAAAGGCTGGTAGCCTATTTGCCATGCATCAGCTCGTCCCTCGTCAATCGCTGCCTGGCGTCCTGCTGGCCTCCGTGCTGGCCATGACCAGCCTGCCCGGCGTGCCGGCCGCGCAAACGGGCAAGGCGCAAACGGGCAAGGCGCAGACGGCGGCGGTGGAAAAGCACGGCGGCCAAAGCGGTGCGAAGGGCGGCGGCCAAAGCATCGTTGCGCTGGTCAATGACGAGCCGGTGACGGCCTACGAGGTCGAGCAGCGCGCGCGCTTCCTCTCGCTCAGCGCCAACATCGGCGACAAGGTGAAAGAGAACTTCAAGCGTTTGGCCGAGCAGGAAAGCACCAACCAGCAACTACGCAGCCTCATGCAGGGGGTGATCGAGGCCAACAAAGGCAAGTCGCCCGACCAGCTCAAAGCCCTCTTTGACGAAAAAAAGAAGCAGTTCAGCATGCAGCTCGAGCGCCAGGCGATCGAGAGCGCCCGCTCCGGGCTGGTGCCGCAAATGCGCAAGGGGGCGCAGGAGGAATTGATCGAGGAACGCCTGAAGCTGCAGGAGGCCAAAAAGAATGGCATCGAAGTCGGCGACGAGGACGTGCGCCGCGTCTTCAAGGGGCTCGCCGAGAACAACAAAATGACGGAGGAGCAGTTCGTCCAGCATTTAAAGGGCCTGGGCGTGGACGCCACCACGCTAAAAGAGCGCTTCCGGGCCATGATCGGCTGGCGGGAGGTCGTCCGCCGTCGTTTCTCGGCCCTCGTCTCGGTCACCCAGCGCGACATCGACCGGGCGGTGTCGGCCTCCGGGGCGGAGGCCGGCGATGATGGCCTCGAGTTGCACGTGCAGAAGATCACCCTGCCCACCGCCTCCGACCAGGCGGGCATGGCGAAACGCTTCGCCGAAGCGGAGGCGTTGCGGCGCAAGTTCGGTGGCTGCAAAAGCATGGTGGGCCTTGCCAAGGAGGCGCCCGGCCTCAAATTCGAGGACATGAAGTTCATCAAACCGAGCAGCATCAGCGAGCCGACGCGATCCCTGCTGCTCAGCGCCAAGGAAGGCGATATGCTGCCGCCAAGCGCCACGCCGAGGGCCATCGATCTGATGGCCGTCTGTGCACGGCGCACCGTGAAGGGCGACGAAAAGCAGCGCGAAAAGGTGCAAGAGGATCTGCGGGCCAAGGAATTCGAGATGCTCGCCAAGCGTCACCTGCGCGATATCAGACAGGATGCCCATATCGAATTCAGGTGAAGCGGGGGGTGAGCTCGGGCGGACGCCGATGCCGGGGCCGCGAGGGGATCCGCCGCTCGCCGTGACCATGGGCGACCCGGCGGGGATCGGCCCCGATATTACGCTTGCGAGCTGGCTGGAGCGGACCGCCCTGGCGCTGCCGCCGTTCGTGCTGCTGGGCGATCCGGACGTGCTCGCCCGGCGGGCCCTGCAGCTCAACCTCGCCGTGCCGATCGAAAGCGTTGCCGACTTCGAGGCGGGATGGGCCGCGTTCGCCGAGGCCTTGCCGGTCCTGCCGGTGCGCGGCGCCGGCGAGCAAACCATGATCGTTGCCGCCATCGAACAGGCGACGCTGGCCGCCCTAGAGCGGCGTGCGCTGGCGATGGTGACGAACCCCATCACCAAGAGCGCGCTCAATTTCGCCGACCTTGCCTACCCCGGCCATACCGAGTACTTGGCGCGCCTGGCGGAACGCCATGCCGGTGGCCCGCGGCCGCGGCCCGTCATGATGCTGGTGGCCGAAGAGCTAAAAGTTGTACCCGCGACCGTGCACGTGCCGCTGACGGCGGTGGCGCCGCTCATCAGCGCCGAGCTCCTCAGCGAGACCATTACCATCACCGCCGCCGCCCTGACGCGGGACTTTGGCATTTGCTCACCGCGCATCGCCGTGACGGGGCTCAATCCGCATGCCGGGGAAGATGGCCTGATCGGCCTGGAGGAGGCAACGCTCATTCGACCGATCATTGCCGCGCTGGCAGCCTCGGGACTGGCGGTCTCGGGGCCTTACGCCGCCGATACCCTGTTTCACGCCGAGGCCCGGCGCGGCTACGATGCCGTGATTGCCATGTATCACGACCAGGCCTTGATCCCGCTGAAAACGCTGGCCTTCGAGCGCGGCGTCAATGTCACGCTGGGACTGCCGTTCGTGCGCACCTCTCCCGACCACGGCACGGCCTTTGCCATCGCCGGCACCGGCAAGGCGCGCCCCGGCAGCTTTATCGCCGCCCTCCGGCTCGCCGCCGAAGTCGGCCAACGCCGTGCGCGCGCTTCCAGCGTTCCGCGCCGATGACGCCGAGCTTGACCGCGACCCCCGATGGGCTGCCGCCCCTGGGTGAGGTGATCCGCTCGCTGGCGCTCGAGGCGCGCAAGAGCCTTGGGCAAAACTTTATCCTTGATCTCAACCTCACCCGGCGCATTGCCCGCGCCGCCGGTGACCTCAACGGCCGCACGGTCGTCGAGATCGGTCCCGGCCCGGGCGGGCTCACGCGGGCGCTGCTGCTGGAGGGGGCCGCCCGCGTCCTCGCCATCGAAACGGATCAACGCTGCCGGCCGGCGCTGGCCGCCATCGCCCAGCGTTATCCCGAGCGCCTGCAGGTGTGTTTTGAGGATGCGCTCAAAACGGACTGGGCACGGCTCGCAGCCGAGCTCGCGCCGGCCAGACCGCTGATCGCCGCCAATCTCCCCTACAATGTGGCAACGCTGTTGCTGATCGCCTGGCTCGAAAGCGAGCCTTGGCCGCCATGGTACCAGCGCATGGTGCTGATGTTTCAAAAGGAGGTTGCCCAGCGCATCACGGCGAAACCCGCCACCAAGGCCTATGGACGCCTGGCGGTGATCGCCCAATGGCGCTGCCGCGCCCGCCTGCTGTTCACCATCAAGCCGGAGGCCTTCACGCCGCCGCCCACGGTTGCCTCCGCGCTGGTCGAATTTGAGCCGATCGAGCGGCCGCAGCCGGCCTGCAGCGTCAAGAGTTTGGGCCGCGTCACGGCCGCCGCCTTCGGGCAACGCCGCAAGATGCTGCGCCAGAGTCTGAAAGCCCTCATCCCCGATGCCGAGGCCCTGCTTGCCGCCGCCGCAATCGATCCGACCTTGCGCGGGGAGGCACTCGGCGTTGCCGAATTCGCCCGGCTCGCCTATGTGCTCGAACGCTGGCCCACGGGTCGCACGCTCAAAGCTCGCTGAGCACCCGCGCCACGAAGCTCTCAAGTCCGGTTTGCCGCGCGCGCTTCAAGCGCTCCGCGGCCAGGATCGCCCGCAGGCCGGCGAGGCTCGCCTCGAGATCGGCATTGACGATGACATAGTCGTAGTCGCGCCAATGGGCGATCTCGCTGGCCGCCGCGGCCAGGCGTCGACTGACCACCGCCTGGCTGTCCTGGGCTCGCGTCTTTAGCCGACGCTCCAAGGTGGCCCCATCCGGGGGCAGAATGAATACGCCCACCATGTCGGCGGCGGCCTCGGCCTTGAGCTGGCGGGCGCCCTGCCAATCGATATCGAATAGCATGTCCTGCCCGCGGGCGAGCGCACTCAACACCGGGGCGCGCGGCGTGGCGTAGAAATTGCCGTGCACTTGCGCCCACTCCAGCAGGTCGCCCGCTTGCTTGCGGCGCTCGAACTCGGGCTGATCGATGAAAATGTAGTCCTTGCCGTCGACCTCGCCCTGGCGCGGGGCACGGGTCGTCACCGAGACCGACATGCTGAGGCGCGGATCGGCCTCAGTCAGCCGGCCGGCCAGCGTGGTTTTGCCTGCCCCGGAGGGCGAGGAGAGCACCAGCAGCAGGCCACGCCTTTCGATCGGCAGCTGCCCTGAGGTTGGGCTCGTCTCACTCAACGTTTTGCACCTGCTCTCGCATTTGATCGATCACCGCCTTCAGATCCAAGCCGGCGCGCGTGGTCTCCTCGTCATTGGCTTTGGAGCAAAGCGTGTTGGCCTCGCGGTTGAGCTCCTGGGCCAGAAAGTCGAGCCGGCGCCCGGCCGGCGCGTCGACGGCCAAAAGTTCGCGGGCGGCGGCGACATGGCTGCCGATGCGCTTGAGTTCCTCCTCCACATCGGCGCGCGCCGCCAGTAGCGCCGCTTCCTGATAAAGCCGCGTTTCGTCGAAATTGGCATTGCTCTCGAGCAGGCGGCCGACCTGCTCCTTGAGGCGCGCGCGCACCGCCTCGATCGAGCGCGCCGGCAGCCCGGCAATCTGTTGCGTCAGCCGTTCGATGACGAGAAGCTGGTCAAGCACGATCTGCTCAAGCCGGCGGCCCTCGGCGTTGCGCACCGCAACCAACTCGCCAAGCGCGTGCTCCAGATCCGCCAACATGGCATCGCTGCGCGCAGTGGTCTCTTGCGCGCTTTCCTCGGGCTCGACCAGCTCCAGCACGCCCTTGATGCCGAGCAGCGCCTCGGCCCGTGGCGGCGCCACCTCGACCATGCTTTTCAAAGCCTCTAGCGCAGCCAGCACCTGGCGCAGCGCCGAGGCGTTGAGCCTGATCTCGCTGCCCCCATCGGTGCGCTTGGCGCTCAAATTGACCGCCACGCTGCCGCGCGCCAGGCGCTGGGAGACGGCCGCGCGGATGCGCGGCTCGAGAGCCTCAAAGCCGGGTGGCAGACGCAGCCTGATGTCGAGCCCGCGGCCGTTGACCGAGCGCAGTTCCCAGTGCCAAGCGGTGGGGCCCGCGACCCCGTCCCGACTGGAAAATCCGGTCATGCTTTTGAGGCTCATTGCGACGGTGCCGGGGCCTTCGAAGAGCCAGCGACTCTAGCTGGCGCGAACTTTAGCCTTAGAGGCGCGCCGCAACAAGAACGGGGCCTAGCGGCGCTTGGGCTCGGTCGGCGACGGATCGGCGGTCGCGGCGCTGCCGGGGGCAACGGCAGGGGCCTTTTCGGCGGCGGCCTCGGGTTTGGTGCGCACCGCTGCCCGCTGCTTGAGCCCGGGCCGCCCTTTGGTGGCGGTCTCCTCCGGCGGCGGCTCCCCGGCCGTCTTGGCCTTCAGGTCCTTTTCCACCAGGCGCCATTTCTGCACGTTGCTGTTGTGATCCTTGAGCGTCTCGGCAAAGACGTGGCCGCCGCTGCCGTCGGCCACGAAGTAAAGCTCGCGCGACTCCCTCGGTTGCAGCACGGCCTCGATCGAGTGGCGTCCCGGGTTGCAGATCGGCGTCGGCGGCAAGCCGTCGATTTGATAGGTATTGTGGGCGGTCTTCTGCACGATCTCGGTGCGCTGAATTGGCCGCCCCCACACGACCTTGCCGCCGAATAGCCCGTACAGGATGGTGGGATCGGACTGCAGCCGCATGTTCTGGCGCAGCCGATTGACGAACACCGCCGCCACCCGATCGCGCTCATCGCTGCGGCCGGTCTCCTTTTCCACGATCGAGGCCAGGATCACGGCCTCGTCCCAGGTCTTGACCGGCAGGTCCTTTTTGCGCTGCGCCCACAGGCGCTCCATCAGTTTGCGCGACTCGGCGGCCATGCTGTCGAGCATGCTTTGGCGGGCGGCGCCGCGCTGCGTCACGAAGGTCTCCGGCAGTAGGCTGCCTTCGGCCGGGGTGGCGGTGATGTCGCCGCTGAGATTGGGGTCGGCCTGTAGGCGATCGACGATCTGCTGGCTCGTTAGACCTTCGGGGATGGTGACCTTGTAGGTTACCGTCTTGCCCTCGCCGAGGAGGTCGACCAGCTCGCGTACGCTGGCGTTCGGGCGCACCTCATAGTCGCCGGCCTTGAGTTGCAGGGCCTTGTTCCCCTCGAGCCAGGCCAGCAATTGCAGCCAGCGGTAGCCGGCGGTGAACAGGCGCCGATCGCTGACCACTCCCTCGCGCTCAAGCCGCGCAGCGATCTCCAGCGAGCCCTCGAGTTTGGGGATGACGATCACCTTGCTCTTGTCCAGCGGGCCCGGCGCGTCCATCTGGCCATCGAAGTAGTAGGCGAGCGCGCCGAGCAACAGCATGCCGAACAGGACGACGGTCAACAGTCCGTTCATGAAGGCCACTACCGGTCGGGGCCTGCGCTCCTCCTCGAGGCGCACCTTGCGGTTGACGCGCGCCGGCGGGCGCGTCGGCTCGAGCCGTTCGGCCGGGCTGCGCGCCAGCGATCCGCGCGTGCGGGTCGTCCTTGGGTCTGCGTGTCGGTCCGCCGGTTGGCGGTTTCTCATGGCTCACGCTCCCCGTCAGATGCGCCGCCTTTCCAAGACCTTGCGACGCGCCCGCACTTGGCACCGAACCTAGCAGCAAATGTGGCGAAAGCAGGATTGCTTGGCAAGCGCGGACGTGACGGCAAGGTTAGAGACTTTTCCGTCACGCGCTGGCAGGAAGCGCGCTGGCAGGAAGCGCGCTGGCAGGAAGCGGGAAGCCAACGGACTTCGCATCCGCGAACGGCACCGGCGCATCACGTCAAGGCGCCGCCCCTCAGGCGGTGCGCGCGCTTGGGCGCGCGTCGCGCAGGCAATTCGAGCCAGGGTTAAGCAAAGGTTAGCGCGCCTGAGCGGTGGGCACAAGCTGTGGGGCGCGCGCGCGGCGCTTGGCCCGTCCGCCCTTCGCCCGACCCCCTTGGCCCGCCCCCCTTCCCGCCCCCTTGGGCTCCCCGCGCGCCTTTGCCTGGCGCGCCCTTGGCTTAGGCCTCGTGGCGGCGTAGCACGAGCGAGGCGTTGGTGCCGCCGAAGCCAAACGAATTGGAAAGGGCCGTATCGATCCGGCGCCGTTGCGCCTTGTGCGGCACCAGGTTGACCGGTGTCTCCACCGAGGGGTGATCGAGATTGAGCGTGGGCGGGGCGACATGGTCGCGGATCGCCAGCACCGAGAAGATCGCCTCCACGGCCCCGGCGGCTCCCAACAGATGACCGATCGCCGACTTGGTCGA
>DASTMQ010000022.1:0-6659 GCA_035714005.1 Hyphomicrobiaceae bacterium | reverse complement strand
CAAGGACGGCCAACTCGTAAAAAAGGGTGACCTGCTCTTTAGCATTGATCGACGGCCGTTCGAGGCCTCGCTGGCCCAGGCCGAGGCCAACCTAGCGCAGGCCCGCGCCAATCTCGCCTATGCCGAGGCCGATTTGGAGCGCGGCCAGGGGCTGGTGCGCGGCAATACCATCACGCAGCAAACCTTCGATCAGCGCACGCAGGCCAAGCGCGTGGCCGAGGCCGCGGTCAAAGCCCAGGAGGCGGCCGTGCGCCAGGCCAATCTCGATCTCGAGTTCACCGAGTTGAAGGCGCCAATCGCCGGCCGCATCGGCGATCGTCGTGTATCCGCCGGCAATCTCGTCACCGGCGGCACTACCGGCAGCACGACGCTGCTTGCCAGCATCACCTCGATCGACCCGATCCGCTTCGAGTTCACCATGGACGAAACCTCGTATTTGCGTTCGCGGCGGCTCGGCGGCGAGGGCTCGGCCAGCGCCGAGCCTGGCAGCCTGCCGGTCAAACTCAAACTCATCGACGAGCCGAAATTTTCCCACGCGGGCAAGACGGACTTTATCGACAACGCCATCGACCGCGTCTCCGGCACCATCCGCGCGCGCGCCGAGTTCGCCAACCCCGACGGCACGCTCACCCCGGGCATGTTCGGGCGCATCCAGGTGCCGGCGGGACCGCCAAGCGACGCCATGCTTCTGCCCGAGGTCGCCGTCGGCACCGAGCAGGTGCGCAAGTTCGTGCTGGTGGTGGATGGCGACAATATCGCCCGCCCGAAATACGTGACGCTGGGTCCCGTGGTGGAGGACCAGCGCGTCATCACCTCGGGCCTCGACCCCGAGGACCGCGTGATCGTCAACGGCCTGATGCGGGCGCGCCCCGGCGTCAAGGTGACCCCGCAGGAGGCAACCGCCGCCAGCAACACCTCCGCCTTCGCGGGCGGTGAGCCCGCGGCCAACTGAGCACACCCCCATGCGCATCTCACGCTTCTTCATCGATCGGCCAATTTTTGCCGCGGTGCTGTCGCTGGTGTTTGTGATCTTCGGCGTCGTCTCCTATGGACGGCTCCCCGTCGCCCAGTACCCCGAGATCGCGCCGCCCGTGATCAACGTCACGGGCCAATACCCCGGCGCCAGCGCCGACGTGGTGGCGGCCACCGTCGTCACCCCGCTCGAGCAGCAGATCAACGGCGTCGAGAACATGCTCTACATCACCTCCAACGCGACGGGCGACGGCCGCTTTACCATTGCCATCACCTTCGAGCTCGGCACCAATCTCGACATCGCCCAGGTCCAGGTGCAGAACCGGGTCGCCATCGCCCAGCCGCGCCTGCCGATCGACGTGCGCAACATCGGCGTGACCGTGGCCAAGGCCTCGCCCGACCTGATGATGGTCGTGCACCTTTATTCGCCGGACAAGTCGCGCGACACCCTGTTCATCTCCAACTACGCCAATTTCCGCATTATCGACGTGCTCAACCGCATCAATGGCGTGGGCTCGATCACCGTGTTCGGCGGTCGCGACTACTCGATGCGGATCTGGCTCGATCCCGATCGCCTGCAGTCGCTCGGTCTCACCACCGGCGACATCGTCACCGCCCTGCAGGGGCAAAACGTGCAGGTTGCCTCGGGCGTGTTGAGCCAGCCACCGGTCGAGCAGCCGCGGGCCTTCCAAGTGGCGGTGCAGACGCTGGGACGCCTCGCCGATCCCGAGGCCTTTGCCAACATCCTGGTCAAGCAGACCCCAACCGCGGTGGTGCGCCTTAAAGATGTCGCCCGCGTCGAGCTCGCCGCGCTCGACTACACCACCAACTCCTACCTCGATCGCGACCCGGCGGTGGCACTCGGCATCTTCCAGTTGCCGGGCTCGAACGCCCTGGCGGCGGCCAAAGCGATCCGGGCGACGATGGAAGATCTCGCCAAGGATTTCCCCGCCGGCCTGAAGTACACGGTGGTCTACAATCCGACCGAGTTCATCCAGCAATCGGTGGACGCCGTCGTCGAAACCATCGGCGAAGCCGTGATCCTGGTGGTGCTGGTCGTCATTCTGTTCCTGCAAACCTGGCGCGCCGCGGTGATCCCGATCATCGCCATCCCGGTCTCCCTGATCGGCACCTTCTTCTTCATGGCGGCGTTCGGCTTCTCGCTCAACAATCTGTCCTTGTTCGGACTGGTGCTGGCGATCGGCATTGTCGTCGACGACGCCATCGTCGTGGTCGAAAACGTCGAACGCAACATCGCGGCGGGCCTCTCCCCGCGCGAGGCGGCCCACCGCAGCATGAGCGAAGTCGGCTCGGCCTTGATCGCCATCGCCCTGGTGTTGTGCGCCGTGTTCGTGCCGGCGGCCTTCATCACCGGCATTTCCGGCCAGTTTTATCGCCAATTTGCCCTGACCATCGCCGGTGCCACCGTCATCTCGCTGATCGTCTCGCTGACGCTGTCGCCGGCGCTGTGCGCGCTGCTCTTGAAGCCCCATGCCGGCGAGCGCTCGCGGGATCGGTGGCTGCGGCCGGTGCACGTTTCCTTCCGCCTGTTCAATCGCGCCTTCGAGGCCCTCTCGCACGCCTACGGCCGGCTGACGGCGCGCCTGGTGCGGGTCGCGATCCTGATGCTCGCCGTCTATGCGGGGGTGATCGCCTACGGCCTCAACGAGTTCCGCAAGACCCCGGTCGGCTTCATCCCGCAGCTCGACGCCGGCTACCTGATCGTCGTCACGCAGCTGCCGAGCGGGGCCTCGCTGGCGCGCACCGATGCCGTCAATCGCCGGGTGGTCGAGGAGGCGCTCAAGGTGCCGGGCATTTCCCACGCCGTGAATTTCGCGGGCTTCTCGGGGGCCACCTTTACCAACGCACCGAACTCGGGCGCCGTCTTCTTGACGCTGGAGCCGTTCGAGACGCGGGCGCATGATGCTCACAAGTCGGCGGCCGCCATTCAAGGCGCCCTGTTCCAGCGCTTCGGGGCGATCCAAGAGGGTCTGGTCGTCGTGGTGATGCCGCCGCCCGTGCGCGGCATCGGCACCTCCGGCGGCTTCCGCATGATGGTGGAAGATCGCGCCGGTGCCGGGCCGCAGGCCCTGCAGGGCGCGGTTTTCGCCATGATGGGCCGCGCCGCCCAGACCCCCGGGCTCACCCAGGTGTTTTCGCTGTTCGAAGCCTCCACACCCCAGCTCTACCTCGACATCGACCGCACCAAGGCGCAGCTCTTGGGTGTCAACATGACGGACGTGTTTGGCGCCCTGCAGACCTACCTCGGCTCCACCTATGTCAACGATTTCAATTTGCTCGGGCGCGTCTTCCGCGTCACGGCGCAGGCCGACGCCGCCCATCGGCTCGATGCCAAGGACGTGCTCAAGATCCGCGTGCGCGGCACCGGCGGCGAGACCGTGCCGCTTGGCTCCTTCACGACCGTCGAGGACGTCTCGGGTCCCTACCGCGTGCCCCGCTACAATCTTTACCCCGCCGCGGAGCTCGATGGCTCTCCCGCCCCCGGCTACTCGCAGGGACAGGCGATCGACCTGATGCAGAAGCTCGCCGCCGAAACCTTGCCGCCCGGCTTCACCTTCGAATGGACCACGCTCGCCTACCAGCAACTGCGGGCCGGCAATACGGCGCTGTTCGCCTTCCTGCTGGCGGTGGTGTTCGTCTTCCTGGTGCTCGCCGCCCAGTATGAGAGCCTGACGCTGCCGTTGGCGGTGATCCTGATCGTGCCGATGTGCCTCATCGCCTCGATTACCGGGGTCGTCTGGCGCGGCATGGACAACAACATCCTAACCCAGGTCGGCTTTATCGTGCTGATCGGCCTTGCCGCCAAGAATGCCATCCTGATCGTCGAGTTCGCCAAGCAGCTCGAGGACCAAGGCCGCGACCGCTGGGCCGCGGCGGCGGAAGCGGCCCGCTTGCGGCTGCGGCCCATCCTGATGACGTCGCTCGCCTTCATTTTTGGCGTCGTGCCCCTGGTCTGGGCGATCGGCGCCGGTGCCGAGCTGCGCCAGGCGCTGGGCACCGCGGTGTTCTACGGCATGATCGGCGTCACGACCTTTGGCTTGATTTTCACGCCGGTGTTCTTTGTTCTTTGTCGCTGGCTGGCCGGTCTCTTCGCCAAGCCCAAGGCGGCGGCAAGCGAGGAGAGGCCGTCGCCGCTGCCCTCACCCGACCCGCTGGGTCATACCTAAGTTGGAGGCTTCTGCCACAGGCGACGACCTGGCCCACATCAAAGGCCAGCAAATACTGGCCGACCCGCCGCGGCCTTCGTAGCTGAGTCGGGTTTTTGGCGATCAGATCGGCACCCATCGGGGCCTTTAAAGGTCACCGGAACTTGGAAACGCGCTCGGCCTGCTCGAGGATGACCCGAGCGTTGTCCTCGGCGGCGGTGCCGGTCGGCTCGCCCTGGTAGAGAACGCGCGGGTTCGACCAAAAGGGAATGCGCAGGCAGCCATCGCAGCTCTGCCGGTAGCTCATGATGTCGCGCCACTTGCCGTTGACGTGGCCGTGTCCGTAAGCGAACGGCATGTCGTTGCCGTCAATGGCCCGGTCGTGACGTGCACCCAGGATGTGGCCGATCTCGTGCGCAATCGAAATGGTGATCGACGCGCACGAGTGGTGCACGACAAAGTAGGCCTCCTCCGAATCCGGCGCCACCCGCGTCGACAGTCCGCAACCCGAGGGGTCGTCGACAATCAAGCCGACGATGTCGGCCTTCTTTTCGTTGCGCAGCTGGCGCACGCCTGCAAACGGGCCGAGCCCATCGACCATGCGATAAAGGTGCTCAAAGTGATCCCCCTCGGACTCGTCGTAGTCGACGGCCTGGGTGTGCACCAGGCGCAAGGAGATGTTGCCAAGGCCGCTGTTGCGAAAGGCATCGTTGGCCTGCTCGACCGCCATCGCCAGCAGATCCTTGGGGTCGCGCACGTACTGGCTGGCGGACTTTCTGGTGTAGAGCAGCATCAGATCGATCTCGATCTTCTTGGCTTCGAGCGCCTGCCGCTGGCTATCGGCGAACGGGGCCACCACCGGGGGGGTCGATACGGCGGCAACCTTGGTCGGCGCATCCGGGCGCAGATCGGCGCGCGGATCGGCGGTCGGCTTCGGCGCGGCGTGGTCGGGCGGCATCTGCCGCGGATCCATTTCGACCACCGCATGCAGCTGTCCACCGAGGCTCTCCACCGTATAGATGCGCCCCTTGTAGCCGACGAGCCCCGTGATGTGGCCGTCGTTCCAGCGCATGAGCAGGGCACTTTCGCCGGTTTCGGCGACAATCCCGTGCCAGGTGCAGCCGCGCTCGTCGCTGGTATAGCGCACGCGCTCGAGCGTGACGGTCTTGGTGGCGGTGATGGGCAGCACGACCCGCATCGGCGCCTGCTCCTTCTCCTTTGCGGACGGCGTCTGCAGTTCGGTCGGGACGCTCGGTCGATAGGCAAGCTCGTTGGTCATGAGAAAAGCGGTGAGCGCCGCGTCCGGAGCCTCGAGTACGTGCACGCCCATCGTGCCCGGCGCCGCCTTCATCTTGTCGACCATCCCCTGCTGCGTCGCCGTCATCGGCCCTCGGTGGCGCTTTAACAGGTGGTTCCAGTCCTCGCGCAGCTGCGTGACCTTCATGCCGAGGCGCTCGAGCCACTTGGAGACGCGGCTGGTCTGCCCTTGGGGCACCGACCAGACCTCGGAATTGGCGGCACCGGTGACGGCGCCATTGTTCTTGCAGAAGAGCTTCTTCAATAGGTTGTAAATCGGCCCCTTGCGCTCGGGCATATTGGAAATAATGACCATGTCGCTTTGGGCTTGGCCGCCCTTTTCCGCGCGCCCGGGTTCTGGACGGCCGCTGCCGCCTTGCGCAACCGCCTCACCGGCGGCGCTGAGCGCCAGCAAAAGCGCCAAAAGCGCCACGGCACCGCCTCGGCCGGTGCCCTGGTAGGACCTCGCACTGGGATATGTCACGACCGCACCCTCAATTGGCTGCCCTGGGCTCGGGCTAAATGGGATCTGCACCAGCTAAATCAAGCCTGGAACCAAGCAAAGTCAAAGCGTTGTTACCAGCGGGGTCGACCGGCACCGACGCCGAACGGCCGCGCCAAGCCAAGGCGGCGGCAAGGCTTCACCCCTTGGTGAGCCCCTTTTTGAGGGCGCAGCGCTTGCCCGGGCGCGCAGTCCCTTTTGTTATAACAATCGTTCGCGGCGTGTTCTCGCCGTTGGCGCGCTGCTCAGGTCCGGCACCTCTGTGCGAATCCACCCCGATTCTGAGTTGCGGCTGAGACGCGCCGACCCATGCTCGGGTCTTTGATGAAGCGCTGGCGGTTCCACACCAAGCAGCGGATATAGCGCTCGTTGTTGAGGATGCCGTTACCGCGGCAGGCGTGACCGCGGCTGGTCGTGTCGCCCCCAGCTATGCCCAAATTCAGGTCGAGGGCGATGGCGCGCGGAGATCGGCCTGAAGCAAATTCATCTGTGGGGGACGATTAGAGCGCTCTATCCGGCCGTGGCACCAAAAAAGTCGCAGTTCCGCGCGGAAGCTGCCGTGATGACTATCCGGGCTTCGTGCTTCTCGACCCTGTGCGGGCCGCTCGAAGCCTTCGCGACAGCGGACCTAGTTGCTACCGTCTGAGCGTGATGTCTCTTGAGGGTGGCGAAATCGATAGCTCGACGCATCTCAACGTGATGACCGAGAAAGCAATAGCAAA
>DASTMQ010000021.1:0-19816 GCA_035714005.1 Hyphomicrobiaceae bacterium | reverse complement strand
GTAGCCGAAGTGGGCCAAGGCGGCCGCGACCTCCTCGGCATGCGTGCCTTTGACAACCCCTCGCCGCCCATCGGGGAGATTGCGAAAATGGCGGATTTCGTCTTCGACCTTGCCGATCGAGTACCCCGTGATGGCGCTGAGCACGACCGGACCGCAAAAGGCAATGCGACCGGTATCGTTGATGGCCTCATTGAGGCTGGAGGTGAGACGGGCGGGCTCGTCGAGAAAGCCTGGCATCGATCGTGGGTCCTGGCCGCGACAACGGCAATGGTTAAGCGAATCTTTCCATGCCTGTGTTAACAAAAGGTTGCCGGGCAAAGTGGGAGATCCGGCCGCGGCGGCCACGGTGCGACCCCAGGCCCGACCCCAGGCCCGATCCCAGGCCCGATCCCAGACCCGATCCGAGAGCCGATCCCATGCCCGATCCAATGCCCGATCCAATGCGCCATTCCGGGCGCGACCAGCCGGCAGCGGCCCGGGCGTCCCTGCCATGCTGCCACCCGCCTCGGCCAGGGGTGCCCCGGGGGGGGGACCCGGCGGGGAGCTCGCCCGCCCGAGCGAGCCCGCCCACCCCAATCCGGGGTGGGCGCTATGGCGCCGGTTGGCGCCCGCGGCCCGGCCCGAGCGGCCTACTGCAAGGGCGAGTGCGGTGCCGGCAGCAGGACGGTTGAGTGCATCTCCTCCAGCAGCGGGGCGCTTTTGCCGAGGAAGGTCTGCCAGCCCGGGTCCTTCACGGCCGCCCCGCGGGCGGCGGCGCGGGCATTAAGATCGCCATAAGCCCACAGGTGGCACACCTCGTTGGGCTGCCCCGCCTCCGTCTGCCACAGGCCCACGATCTTGGAGTACTTTTCGCGGTGTTCGAGGGCGGCCGTGAACAGGTCGAGCCATTGCTTGGCGGCGCCGGGCCTGGCGCGGTAGTTGCGCAATTCGTAGACGTTGGGCTTGCTCGCCGGTGCCACGGGCGGCTTGATGGCATTGAGCAAGCGGATGTCCTGGCGCACCAAGTTCGGACGGATCAGGGGGATATACTCGGTGTTCCAGCGCGCGTTCTTGCCAAGCTCGGCGCGCAGGCGCGCCCGCTCGTTGAGATCGCTGTAGCTCCACAGATGCATGACCTGGTTGAGCGGGCCAATCTCCGTCATCCAGTAGCCTTCAAGCTTGCCATAGTCGTCCCCACGGATGTCGCGGGAAACGGTGGATGCCGCCTTGACCACATCCGCAAGCGTTCCCGCCTTCAAGGTGTAGGTTCTCAGTTCATAAATCATCTGGGTCTTCCTCCCGGCGCGCCGGCGATGCAATGTTGCAGCCAACCTGGCTTTGGACGGACCCAAGGTAACCTTGGCGTGGCAGGACGACAACAAAGGCCTGAAGCATGATCGCAACCGCAAAGCCGGTGGCCGCCAACCGCTGGCGGGAGAGCTACGGGCGTTACTTTGAGGACTTCGCCGTCGGCGAGATCTACGAACACCGGCCCGGGCGCACCATCAGCGAGACCGACAATACCTGGTTTACGCTCATCACCATGAACCAGCATCCCCTGCACTTCGACGCCAACTACGCGGCCAAAACCGAATTCGGCACGCGGGTCGTGAACAGCTGTCTTACCTTGTCGATCGTGGTCGGCATGAGCGTCAGCGACATCAGCCAGAAGGCCGTCGCCAATCTGGGTTGGACGGATATCAAACTGACCGCGCCGGTTTTCATCGGCGACACGATCTACGCGGAAAGCGAGGTGCTGTCCAAGCGCGAGTCAGCGAGCCGCCCGACGCAAGGCATCGTCGAGGTGAAAACGACGGGCAAAAAGGCCGACGGCACCGTGTTCATGACCTTCAGCCGCACGGTGCTGGTGCCCAAGCGCGGCCACGCCAGCGATGACCGGGAGGAGGCCGGCGCGCCCTGAAGCTCAGCCGCGATCGCTGCCGTCGCCGGCTTCTGCCTGCGCCAGTTTGGCGCGCCAGTCGCGGCGCTTGCCCAACAACGATAGGGCGGACAAGCCGAGCACGACGGCGCAGACGATCAGCAGCGCCTGGGCGATCGGCCGCTCGACGAAGATCAGCCAGTTGCCGTTCGACATGATCAGGGACTGCCGCAGGCTGAGTTCGAAGATCGGGGCGATCACCAGCCCCAGCACCAGCGGTGCCGGATCGAAGTCAAACTTGCGCAACAGGTAGCCGAGCACACCCATGATCAACATGATCCAGACGTCGACGATCGAGTGGTTCACTTCATAGACGCCGATGATGCAGAACATGATGATGAGCGGGTAAAGATAAGCGTAGGGGATGCGCAGCACGGTCACGAACACACCCACCAACGGCAGGTTGAGGGCGAGCAGCATTAGATTGCCGACATACATGGAGGCAATGAACCCCCAAAACACCTGCGGGTGCTCGTTGACGAGCATGGGACCGGGTGGCACGCCGTGGATCAGCAGGGCGGCCATCAGCACCGCCGTCACCGGTCCGGTGGGCAGGCCGAGCGCTAACATCGGCACGAAGGCGCCGGTCGAGGCGGCGTTGTTTGCCGATTCCGGGCCCGCGACGCCGGCCACCGCCCCCTTACCGAACTCCTCAGGCGTCCTGGAGACGCGCTTTTCCACGCCGTAGGACAGGAAGCTTGCGATAATGTGGGCGGAACCCGGCACGATACCGACCAGAAAACCCAACACCGATCCGCGCGCGATCGGCAGCACCGATTGGCGCCACTCCTGGCGATTGGGCAGGAGCTCGGCAAGCCGGGGCGGCACCACCTTTTCGCTCACCATCTTGCTCGGCGTTGCAAGTATTTCGCCCAAACCGAAAAGACCGACGGCGACCGGCACGATACCGATGCCATCCCCCAGTTCCTTGATATCGAAGCTGTAGCGAAAGTGTCCGGTCATCACATCGATGCCGATGCAGCCAAGCAGCAGACCCAGGGCGGCCATCAGCAGCGTGCGCGGCAGGCCGGTGGAGGACATGTAGGCGAGAAAGAGAAGGCCGAGCACGAGCAGGGCGGTGTACTCCGGCGGCCCGAAGGCCAGGGCGAATTTGGCGATCGGCGGCGCCACCACGGTCAATAGGATCACGCCCATGGTGCCGGCAACAAAGGAGCCCACCGCGGCAATGGTCAGGGCCGCCCCGGCACGCCCGCGCTTGGCCATGGCGTAGCCGTCGATGCAGGTCATGACGGATGCCGCCTCGCCCGGAATGCGCATTAGGATCGAGGTGGTCGAGCCCCCGTACTGGGAGCCGTAGTAGATGCCCGCCAGCATCACAATGGCCTTGGTGGCGTCGAGGCCAAAGGTCACGGGCAACAGAATGGAGATGCCGGCCAGCGGGCCGATGCCCGGCAAGACGCCGACCAGCGTGCCAACCAGGCAGCCGAGGAAGGCATAAAACAAGACGTCGGGCCGAAAGGCGACCGAGAAGCCCAGCGCCAGACTGTCGAGGGTTGTTGCTTCCACGGGTTAGTGCCACAAGCCGCGCGGCAGCGGTGCATTGAGCAGCGTGCCAAACACCAGGTAGGCCGATAGGGTGGCGCCGCCGCTGAAGGCCAGCGCATAAATGAACGGCTTCTTCTCCACCAGAAATGTGAGGACAAACAGCAGCAGCGCCATGCTGGCGATGAAACCGAACGGAATATAAAGAGCGACCGCCGCCGCGGTGACGCCAACCACGCGCACGGCATGCCCGGCATCCGTCCAAGCGATGGCGCCAATGGGCGGGCTGGCCCCGGCGTTAAGCAACAGCAGCGCGGCAAAGGCCGACATCAGCACGATCACTACCGTCGGCAACATGCCGGCGCCGGGCGAGGCCAGCGTGCCGAACGGCAAATCCGTGCTTGCCGCCAACACCAGCGCGCCGGCGAGGAGCATCACGCCGCCGGCAACATGATCCCTGCGCAGCTGCATAGACCTTCCTCGTCACTCGCGCTTGGCCGACCCTGTCGCCTCAAACTTTGCCGATCGATCGTACCGCGTCTTCGACCCGCCTGGCATCCTCATCCCAGAACTTTGCAAACTCCGGCTGGTCTTGGTAGGCCAGCACGTCGCCGATGTTGTCGATCGCCTTGGCAAACTGCTCGCTGGCCGCCGCCTTCTTGGTCTCCTCGCGCAGCTTGGCGATGATCGCATCGGGCGTGCCCTTTGGGGCAAACAGGCCGACCCAGAGGGAGAACTCGACGTCATAGCCCAGTTCCTTGAGGCTCGGCACTTGGGGTAGCGACTGCAGGCGCTTGCTCGAGAATGAGGCCAAGGCGCGCGCCTTGCCGGCCTTGATGTGAGCGTTGGCGGCGGCGATCGAGGATACGAGCACTTGGGCGTTGTTGCCAAGAAGGGCGGTCAGCGCCGGCCCGCCACCGTTGGTGGGCAGGTGCCGCATTTCAATGCCGGCGGCCTTGGCAAATAGCGCGGTCGGCAGATGCAGCGCACCATAAAGCCCCGACGAGCTGAAGATAATCTGGTTTGGCCGTTTTTTGGCGTCATCGACCAGGTCCTGCAAGCTCTGATAGGGCGTGTGCTCATTGACCAGGAGCACCATGGGCCCCTCGGTGAAGCGCGCGATGGGGACGAAATCGGCGCGCGTGAACTTGGGCTGCCGACCAAAGACTTTGTCCACCTCGGCAAAACCGGAAATCGACACGATATGCACGAGCAGCGTGTAGCCGTCGGGGGCCGCACTGGCGGCAAACTGGGCGCCGACCTGGCCGGCGGCGCCAGCCTTGGTCTCGATCACCACGGGCTGTTTCAGGATCGGCTCGAGCACGGCCGCGAACGGCCGCGCCACCACGTCGGCGGCGCCCCCGGGGGGAAAGGGATTGATGATGGTAATGGGCCGGGTCGGGTAGGCCTCTTGCGCGCCGGCGGCGCGCGCGGCAACAGCGGCGGCCGAGGCCACCCCGCCAGCAAGGAACCTGCGCCTGTCCATGCTTCCTCCCTATTACACCTTAGTATCCCAGGTATCGTTAGTATCCCAAGTATCGTTGCCGTTTTAAGCGCTTGGCCGCCAGGCTCACCAGCGGCAGCACCGGCTTTGGCGAATGCTACTGACGCGAGCAAAGGCTGGTCAAGGACGGCAAAGGCGCCCCGCCGCCACTTTCGACCCCGGGGGCGGTGCCGGGCCGCCGCTGTTGGGTGGGTCGGCAAAACGAAGCGCGCCCGCAAAGCCGCCCCACGCCAAGGGCCCCCCGCGTGCTGCAATGGCGCCGCGGCCACGGGCTCGCCGCGCGCCCTGGGGCCTGCGCCGCCTCGATCGGGCGCGCTGGACAAGCGCTCGGCCCAGCGGCTAACTCGGCGTCGGCCAAGGAGGCGGCGAATGAAGCAAATCGAAGTGGCCGTGATCGGCACGGGCTGGTGCGGCGGCATCCGGGCGGAGACCCTGGCGCGCTCGGCGTTGGTCGACAAGTTGCATGTGTGCGAGATCCGGCCCGACCGTCTGGCCGAAATTGCAAAGCTCACCAGTGCCGCCAGCGCCACGCTCGACTACCGCGACATTATTGCCAATCCCGCCATCGCGGCCGTCTACATCTCCACCACGCCCGAAGGGACGCACTATCCAATCGCGCGTGACTGCCTGCGGGCCGGCAAGCACGTGCTATTGGAAAAACCAATCGCGCTCAGTCTCTACGAAGCCGACGAGCTGATTGCGCTCGCTCGGCGCGGCAATCTCAAGTTCACGATCGGCTACTCGCAACGCTTTAATACAAAAATCGCCTACGCCAAGAAGAAGATCGCCGACGCCACGCTGGGCAAACCCGTGAGCGTCATGGTGAGCCGGCATCTCTCCCGCAACCTCGGCAAGAAGATCGCCTCGCGCGTGCGACTGTCGCCGGCGGCGATGGAATCCACCCACGACCTCGACTTTGTGTTCTGGCTGCTGGAGCCGGCCAAGCCGGTGCGCGTCTACGCACAGGGAGCCTACGGCTACATGCAGTCGATCAACGGCTCCTACGACATCATGTGGACGACGGTGACGATGGACAACGGCGTACTGGTGGCGATCGGTGGCGGCTGGAACCTGCCGCCGGGCTATCCCAACTATTGCGCCACCTGGATCGAGATCACCGGCACCGAAGGCTCGCTGTTTCTCGACGACACCCAGCGCGACAACTGGCTTGCGACGGTGGCGGACGGTACGCAGTTTCCCATGTCGACCATGCCCGGCGAGCGGGTCGACCATGTCTTCGCCGGACAGATGGGGCCGGAAACGCTGCACTTTCTGGAATCGATCCTGCTCGACAGGCCGGTGATGGTCACGCCCGAAAGCGCCCGCACGGTGATGGAGGTCTACAGCGCCGCCGATCTTTCGGCCGAGCGCAACGAACCGATCGAGCTGCCGCTCTCCAACGAGGCGCTGGCGGGTATCGCCGATCTGGCGCAAACGAGACGCTAGCACCGGCGCGCTCGCAACGCCTGCGTCCGATCCCCCTCAGATCAGCCCCTCTGCAAGTCGGAACCTCCTGAGCTCAGCAGCCCCAAGTAAGCGAGTACGCAGCATGGACGATGTCAAAGCACGACTAAGCGCAGCGCTCGAGCAGCGCTTCGGCACGCCGGTTGTTCCTCCGGGCGACCTCGACGGGCCCCAGCCGTGGCCGCAGACCTGGCAGGATCTGGCGAGCAGAGGTTCCTGCCGCTCGTTCACGGACCGCAAGGTGACGCCCGAGCTGATCGAGATCTTGTGCGCGCTTGCCCTTGCCTCGCCGAGCAAGAGCGACCTGCAGCAGCGCGACATCATCATCGTCGAAGACCGGCAAATACGGCAGGCCATCGACCGGCTGCTGGCGACGGGCGGCCTGGCCCAGACCTGGATTCCCGGCGCCCCGGCCCTGCTCGTCTTTTGCGGCAACAACCGCCGGCAACGCCAGCTCAATGCCTGGCGCGGCCAGCCGTTCGTCAACGATCATTTGGATGTCTTCTTCAATGCCGCGCTCGACGCCGGCATCGCGCTCGCCACCTTCGTCATCGCCGCCGAAGCGGCGGGGCTCGGCTGTGCCCCCATCAGCGCCATCCGCAATCACGCGCAAGCGGTGTCGGACCTGCTCGGCCTGCCCGAGCATGTGTTTCCGGTGGCGGGGCTGGGGCTGGGCTGGCCAAGCCGCGACGCCCGCATCAGCCTGCGCCTGCCGCTGGCGCACACCGTGCATCGCGACCGCTTCGATGATACCGGCATCCAGGAGGCCGTCGACGCCTACGATCATCGCCGCCACGCCGCACAGCCCATCCGGGCGCAGCGAAGCCTGGAACGGTTCGGCAAGGCGGAATTCTATGGCTGGTCGGAAGACAAGGTGCGCCAGTATGCTACCCCCGAGCGGGCGGACTGGGGCGCATTCGTGCGCGCAAGGGGGTTCCGGCTCGACTGATTTGGAGCGAGCGACGCCGGCGCAGCCCGCCGCGCTGGGCGGCGCCGGCGATAGGCAAGGTACGGGCGTTTGGAGGATTGCAAGCATGCAAGGCGAGGCGAAGCTTCCCGATCCCACCATTCTGAGCGACCTGGTGCCCGCGCCCAGGGCCTGGCACGGTCCCGATCTCGTCGAGGACGATTTTAAGCTTGTGCTTGCCGCCGACTGCGTGGCCGAACTCGAGGCCATCGTCGCCGAGCAAAAGCAAGCCCCGGTACCGACACTGGTGCTGCAGCCGGAGCATTTCCGCATGGACGCCTGCCGCAATCTGCTCGCGGAGGTCCGCCACCGCCTCGATCGCGGCCTCGGCTTTGTTATTTTGGATCGCCTGCCGATCGAACGCTGGAGCAAGCAGGACGTGATCGACGTCTATTGGCTGCTCGCGAGCCTGCTCGAGGTCCCCGTCGCCCAGGAATGGAAAGGCACGATGATTTACGACGTGCGCTGGGACGGCCAAGACTACGGCGCCGATACGCGGGCGGCCCTGACGCCCGAAGGGCTCGATATGCACAACGACAGCTCGATGGGCGAGGCACCGGCCAACTACGTCGCATTGCTGTGCCTCAAGACAGCCAAGTGTGGCGGCATGAGCTCGTTAGCCAGCGCCTACGCCGCCCACAACTATTTCCTGAGCAAGCAGCCGCAGCTGCTGCAGCGGCTCTATCAACCCTTCTATCGTGACAAGCAGGAATACCAGGCTCCTGACGCCAACAACTGGTATCCGATCTTCGCCGCCGAGGAGGCTGGGCTTAGGATCCGCTTCAACGTGCGCGTCATCCGACGCGGCTACCAGAAGACCGACCGCGTGCTCGACCAGGAGGGCGCTGCGGCAGTCGACCTGTTGAACAATTTCCTCACCGATCCGGCACACCGACATGACTTTTGGATCGAGCCTGGGCAAATCCAAATCCTAAACAATCGCAGCATCGTGCACGGCCGCACGCCGTACGAGGATTTCAGCGAGCCGGAGAATCGTCGCCACCTCGTGCGCCTGTGGTTGCGCGCCGGCGACCGGCGGCAGTTTAGAGGCTAAGGCCGCCAATGCGCATCATCGACGCGCAGATCCACCTGTGGCGCCAGGGTGTCGTGGTGCCGCCGCACCGCAGCGAGCCCTATACCCTCGATCCGGCCCTGGCCGATATGGATGCGGCCGGCGTTGCCGGCGCGATCCTGCACCCGCCGAGTTGGGATCCGACGGCCAACGCCCAGGCGGTCGAGGCCGCCCGCCTCTATCCCGACCGCTTCGCGATCCTCGGCCGCATTCCGCTCGATCGCCCGGATCTCAGGGGCGAGATCGAGACCTGGCGCCAGCAGCCGGGAATGCTGGGTCTGCGCTATACCTTCCTTATGCCGCACATGAAATCGTGGCCCACGGACGGCACGATGGATTGGCTGTGGCCGGCGGCCGAGCGCCTTGGCCTGCCGATCGCGCTGCTTGCGGGGGAGTTCTTGCCCTTGCTGGGTCAGATCGCTGAGCGACATCCGGGCTTGCGTCTCGTGATCGATCACTTTGGCGTGGCGCGCGGCAACAAGGATGCCGCGGCCTTCGTCACCATGCCCCAGGTCGTGGCCTTGGCCAAATACCCAAACATCGCCGTTAAGGTCACCGGTGGCCCGCAATACGTGACCGATGGCTATCCGTTCAAAAGTCTCACCCCGTACTATCGCGCGGTCTATGACGCCTTCGGGCCGACGCGCATGTTCTGGGGTACCGACATCACGCGCATGCCCTGTAGCTGGCGGGAATGCATCACCCATTTCACCGAACATCAGCCCTGGCTGCCGGCCGCCGATCTTGACCGCATCATGGGCCGGGCGATCATGGACTGGCTCGGCTGGCAGCCGACCTCGGCCGCTTGAGGCAGCCGTCGTCCTTGCCTTCCCCCCAACTTGCCAGCAAGCTAGGCGTCGGGTCTTGAGCTTGAGGTCAAGTGGAGGAGGTTGCTGCCATGGGTTGCAGGCTTTGGCCGAAAGCAGTCTTGCTCGTTGCGCTGGCGGTGACGACGGGCGCGGCGCGCGCGGAGATCAACGAAATCAAGATCACCAAGCAGCCGGGCTTGCTGTTTACGCCCATGCTGCTGATGGAGCACCACAAGCTCGTGGAAAAGCACGCAACTCAGGCTGGCCGGCCCGATCTCAAGGCCTCCTGGGTGACGATCATGAGCGGGGGTGCCAACAACGACGCCCTGTTGTCGGGAAGCGTGCACATCACCACCAGCGGCGTCACCAATATGCTGTTGCTTTGGGGCAAGACCAACGGCGACGTCAAGGCCATCACCGGCGTCAGCGGCCTTGCCTTCAAGCTCGTCACGCGCAACCCCAACATCAAAACCATCAAAGATTATACGCCAAGCGATCGTATCGCCGTGCCGACGGTGCGCCAGTCGATCCAGGCCATCACCCTCGGCATCGCCTTGCAGAAGGCCTACGGCGATGACAAGGCCAACGAGAAGCTGCTCGCCAATCAGGTAACGATGGGCCATCCCGACGCCTTGACGGCGCTGCTCAATCCGCAGCATGAAGTGGCGAGCCACTTTGCCTCCTCGCCGTTTCAAGAAATCGCGCTGAAGAACCCCGGCATTCATGTCGTGCTCGAATCGCGCGACGCGCTGGGCGGCGATTGTCATGTGGCGCTGGCCTATGCCACCAGCAAATTCTACGAGGAGAACCCCAAAACGGTGCGCGTCTTTCTCGCCGCCTACGAAGAGGCGGTCGGCATGATCAAGCAGGACCCCAAGGGCTCGGCCCAAACCTATCTAGCCATGGTCAAGGAGCGGGCCACGGCCGAGGAAGTCGAGCAGCTCTTGCGGCAGCCCGGCGCGATTTTCCAAGCCGCGCCGGTGCGCACCATGGTTTACGCCGAGTACATGGCCAAGGCGGGTTTCATCAAGCCGAGCCCGAAGAGCTGGAAGGACTACTTCTTTCCGCTGCTGCATGATCGGGAGGGCAGCTGAGCCCCGCAGTGCGCGGCGCGCGGGGAAAGCCGCGCGCACCCCCGTGCCTCCCTCCCGCGCCCCAACCGTCCAGATACCCGGCATCGCAATACCTGGCACCCATATAGCTTGGCCCACGCCCGGGCCAACCCTAGTCGCCCGGCAAGGCGTGGGCCTCGGGGAAGTACATCTCCTTCCATGACTGGGGCTTGGTTTTCAAAATCCCAGCCTTGTGCATGATCTCGATCGCCGCGCCGACGCGGTGCGGCGTCTTGCCGAAGATATAGTCGGGTGCCTCGAGGATCTTGGTCAGATCCTCGAGCGCAATTTTTTCCTTCGAGGTCTCGAGGTAGAACCGCGCCGCGCGCGGTTTGTCGGCGTTGACCCAGTCGATGGCTTCGTCGAAGGCGGCCACCACGGCCGCAAAGGTGAGCGGGTTTGCCTTGCGGAACTGCTCGGTGGAGACAAAATTGAGGCCGGTCACCGCGCCGCCCTCCACGGCATAAAGATCGGTGATCACGTTGAGCCCGGCCTTCTTCTCCAGGTCGGCATAGGGCGATGTCGCCGCGTGCACGGTGATTTCGCCGCCGGGATTGAGCACGGCGGCCATGGCGTCGGGATGCGGCAGCGACACCGTCAGATGGTCGAGCTTGCCCCACTGTCCCGGCCCGAATTCCTTCTCCGCCGCCGTCCACAGGAACAAGGCCTGGGCCGAGGTCTTGATCGACGGCAGCGCGATGCGGTCCTTATCCGTCAGA
Organism: Hyphomicrobiaceae bacterium; assembly: GCA_035714005.1. Classification (GTDB taxonomy): domain Bacteria; phylum Pseudomonadota; class Alphaproteobacteria; order Rhizobiales; family Hyphomicrobiaceae; genus AWTP1-13. The sequence goes on along the minus strand of DASTMQ010000021.1, from coordinate 8,748 downwards.
TCGCGCAGCGACTTCAGTTCGGGCTTGCGCGTCATCAGCCAGATGTTGGAGGCCACCATGGCGGAGATGGCCTTGGCGCCGATGCCGTTGCGCGTGCGATCCCAAATCAGCGCGGTCGACGGCACACCCTGTCCAGAGAAATGCACCGCACCCGCCAGAAAGGAATCGATAATGGCGGATGGGCCCGCCAACTTGGCCCAGGTCACCGTCGTGCCGGCCAGACCCGTCCCGGCCAGATGCTTCTCCACCAGTTTCTGGCTTTGCATGACGATCAGCGGCAGATAGTTGGAGCCGTTCTGCAGGGCGAGCTTGACTTCGCTCACCTCGGCGCCGGCAAGCCGGGGAGCGGCGAGCGAGAGGGCGAGCGCCACGATTGCCACGGCAACGATGCGAGCCATGTCCACACACCTATCAGGTTACCTGCCAATGCCAATGCCCGCCGCGCGCAACACCGGGAAAAGCGCGCGACGCCTGGAAACGAGTGTGCGGTGAGGAACCGCGGCGATGCAAGCGGCAATGGCTGCCCGCGGGCGAAATCGGGGTCGCGGAGGCGGCTCACCGCCTTTTCGCCCCAGTGTCGTTTTCACCTATGGTCAATGTCGTTTCCGCCACTGGCGACGGCTGGGGGCCCGGTCTAGATGAGGCCCGTCAAAAGCCGCCAACAAAAGTGAGGTTGTCATGAAGCGGTATGTCATCGAGCGCGAAATTGCAGGGGTCGGCAGCTTGTCGGCTGCCGAGCTCAAAGGCGCAGCCCAGCAGTCCAACGCCGCGCTCGCCAAACTGGCCGGCAAGGCTCAGTGGATCCAATCCTACGTCGCCGACAACAAGACCATCTGCGTCTACCTGGCCGAGAGCGAGGCCGCCGTGCACGAGCACGCCAAGCTCAGCGGCTTTCCCGCCAGCAAGGTAACGGAAATCTCCGACATCATCGATCCGACGACGGCGCGCTAAAGCGAGCCCGCCGCCCGGCCTTTCAAGACGCGGGCGGCGGTTCCCGCAAGCGGCTAGGTCTGTGGGCCGCTCTGCTCGCAGCGGGAATTGAGATGCTGGATGTCACGGTCATCCTACTCAGCGATAGTTACGCTTCGACGGCGATTGGGCCGATCGAGGTGTTCCACAGCGCCGGCCTGCTGTGGCACACGCTCATGTGGCACACGCTCAACGGCACGCGCGCGAACCCGCGCTTTCGCGTGACGATCGCCTCGCCCAAGGGTGAGGCGGTCAACAGCCCCTACGCGCTGGGCCTCATACCGCAGGTTGCGCTGCGCAAGGTCAAACGCGCGGACCTCGTCATCGTGCCCGCCTCCGGCCTCGATCTTGATAACGAGCTCGCACGCAACGCGATGTTGCTGCCCTGGCTCAGGAAGCAGGCGGCGCAGGGCGCGCATATCGCCGGCATTTGCACGGGTGTCGTTTTTCTGGCCGAAGCCGGCCTGCTCGAGCGTCGGCAGGCGACCACGCATTGGGCGCTCGCCGATCAATTCCGCCGGCGCTATCCCAGGGTCGATTGGCATCCGGAAAAGTTCATCACCGAGGATCGGCGCATGCTCTGCAGCGGCGGCGTCTACGCCTCGATGGACCTCAGTTTGTATCTGGTCGAGAAATTCTGCGGCCACGAGGTGGCGCTGCAATGCGCCAAGGCCCTGCTCATCAACATGCCGCGACCGTCGCAATCGGGCTATGCCACGCTGCCGCTGTCGCGCCCGCACAATGACGAAAAAGTGCGGGTTGCCGAAAGCTTCCTGGAGCGGCACTACGCCGAGGACGTCTCCTTAGAGTTGCTGGCGCAAGATCTCGGCATGAGCCCGCGCAATTTCAGTCGCCGCTTCAAGCGCGCCACCGGGCGGCTGCCCGGCAACTATCTGCAGGCCAGGCGCGTCGCCATCGCCAAGGAAATGCTGGAAGGCGGGGCGCGCTCGGTTGCAGTCGTCAGCGCCGCCGTCGGCTACGAGGATGCCGCCTTCTTTCGCGGGCTGTTCAAGCGCGCCACCGGCATGACGCCCGGTGAGTACCGGGAGAATTTCGCCGGCAGCAACGGCGCCCGTTGCCTCGGCGGGGCCACGCCGCGGCGCAGGCGGCACGCCCGCTAGCGGCGCCACCCCTCGCCCGCTTCCGGCATCCAGTTGCGTCGCCGCCGCGCCAGCCGCTCGGTCAGCGTCTCGCCCTCGAAGTCGGCTGCGGCCTCGACGAACTGCGCGCGATCGGCATCGAAGGTGTTGGCGTTGAGGACGGCATAGCGCGCCCCCTCGATCAGCGAGGTCACGATCGGTATGGCGCCGCAGCGCGTGCAGACATGGAAGTCCGCGCTCTGGCTGCCGAAGCGATAGCGCGTGGCCAGCGCCGGGTCGGCAATCTCGAGCCGGAAGGCGCCGTCGGGATGCGAGGTCCAACGGGCGCCGTGCCGCGTGCACAAGCCGCAGCCGCAGGCGCGCACCGGAATGGCGGGCCAGGCACCCGGCCAGTCGAAGTCGACGCGAATGTTGCCGCAATGGCAACTTGCCTTGAGGCGGCGGGGCGGCGCCGAGCTGGTCATGACATCTCCCCTCAGGCTTGGCGCGCGCGGCGCGGCGGGCGCACGCTCGCCAGCTGGATGAACTCCCACGGCGCCGGCGTCTCTCCGATCGGCACCTCGATCAACACCGGCCCGGCCTCCTTCAGGGCGCGGCGCAGCTGCAGGCGCAGCTCTGCCGGCGACGTGGCGCGCAGTGCCATGGCACCGAAGCTTTCCGCCAGGCGGACAAAATCGGGGTTGCTAAGGTCGCTGGCGATCAGCCGCCCGCCGTAGTGCTCTTGCTGCATGCGTCGCACGTTGCCGTAGGCATTGTCGTTGAAGACGATGCTCACCACGGGGATGCGAAACCGTACGGCGGTCGCGAGCTCTTGCACGTTGAACAAGAAGCCGCCATCGCCGTTGACCGAAACCACGGGCAGGTCGGGCCGGGCGGTCTTGGCCCCGAGCGCCGTCGGGAAGCCCATGCCGAGGGCGCCCTGATAGCCAAGCGTCAGGTAGGTGCGCGGGGCGTACACCGGATAGGCAAGCCGGCTCACGTATCCGACCTGCGTGAACTCATCGACAAAAATGCCATCCTCCGGCAGTTCGGCGCGAATGGCCTCAAGGTAGGCCAGCTGCGGCTCGAGCTTCGAAAGCGCGGCCCGCGTCTCAGCCTTGACGGCGGCGACGGTAGCCTTGAAATCGCCGCGCTTGCGGTTGTGTTTGGGAATAGCCTCGAGCAACTTTCGCACCACCGCTTGCGCGTCACCGAGCAGCGGCAGCGTGGGGCGGCCGTGCCGCAGCATCTCCTGCGGATCGATCTCGACCCGGATCAGGTTCAGCGTCTCATCGACGCCCCAGCCCGTGTACTGCGAATGCAGCCGCGTGCCGATGCCGATCACGACGTCGACCTCTGCCCACAGCTTGTGGGCGGCCGGAAACGGTAGGCTCAGCTCGTGGCGGGCGTCGATGACGCCGTGTCCCATGCGATAGGCGACGACCGGCGCTTCCAGCATTTCCGCCAGCAGGGTCACCTCGCGGCTGGCCCCCAAGGCACCGCCACCGACGACGATCAGCGGCCGCGCCGACTGACCCAAGGCCTTGGCCGCCGCGGCGATGGCATCCTCGTCGGGCGACGGCGCCGGCAGCGGCTCGGGCAGGCCCGGCAGCGCCAGCGACGCCGTCCGGCCCCAGACATCGAGCGGGCATTCGAGCGCCGCCGGCCGCGGGCGTCCGGCCAGCATCTGGCGCAAGGCCTCATCCGTCAGCGCCGCGGCCTCGTGCGGGGCGCAGATCCGGGCCGACCACTTGGTCAGCCGCTGCATGATGCCGAGCTGATCGGGAATGTCGTGCAGGAAGCCGGTGTCACGGTTCACATAGGCGAGCGGGATCTGGCCGCAGATGGCGAGCACCGGAGCATTATTGCCGTAGGCCTGCGACAGCGCCGCCGAGGTATTGAGAAAACCCGGACCCGGCACGACGCAATAGGCCGCCGGTTTGCCCGTGGCCATCGCCGCCCCGAGTGCCATATACGCGGCCCCCTGCTCGTGGCGCGTATGGATCGGACGCAGGCGGTTGGTTTCGGCGAACAGGGCGTCGAAGAAGGGATCGTTCTGCACGCCGGGCAGGCAATAGAGCGTATCGATGCCGTGCGCGATCAGCCGTTCGATCACGATCTGGGCGGTGGCGCGCGGAACCCGATCCGCCACGGCTGACGCCATGTCGCTTCTCCTCGCCAATGGCTTGCGCCGATTAGCCTGCGGGTTGCCGGCAGCGGCGTCAAGCCTCTCCCCCTCGGCAGTGCTGAGGTGCGAAATCCCCTAATGCACCGCCGGCGCGGTGGCGGTACAGTCGCCGGCACGCAATTGAGAGCAGGGAGGCGCTCGATGTCGGTGATCTTGGGCAGCGGCGAGCATCGCTATCGCGTGGTGGAGGACTGGGCCAAGCTGCCCGACGGCTGGAGCTTCAAGGACGTTGCCGCCGTCGGCGTCGACAGCAAGGATCAGGTCTATGTCTTCAATCGCGGCGAGCACCCCGTCATCGTCTTCGATCGCGACGGCAACTTCCTGCGCTCCTGGGGCGAGGGCGTATTTAGGCGCGCGCACGGTCTCGATATCGACGAGAACGATGTGCTCTACCTGACCGATGACGGCGATCACACGGTGCGGCGCTGTACAAGCGCGGGCAAGGTCGAGCTGACGATCGGCGTCCCCGGCAAGCCCGCCCCCTTCATGAGCGGGGAGCCGTTTCACCGCTGCACGCACACGGCGCTGTCGCCCGCGGGCGAAATCTACGTCTCCGACGGCTACGGCAACGCCCGCGTGCACAAGTTCTCGCCGGCGGGAAAGCTTCTCATGTCGTGGGGCGAATCCGGCAGCGAACCCGGACAATTCAACATCGCCCACAATATTGCCACCGACGCGGCCGGCTGGGTCTACGTCGCCGACCGCGAGAACCACCGCGTGCAGGTGTTCGACGGCAACGGCAAATATGAAACGCAATGGAACAACCTGCACCGGCCCTGCGGCCTTTATTGCTGCCGCGGCAAGTCACCGACCTTCGTGATCGGCGAATTGGGGCCGGGCATGCCCGTCAACTTGAAGGCGCCCAACCTGGGACCGCGGTTGTCGATCGTCGATGCCGCAGGCAAGCTGCTGGCGCGCCTGGGCGGCAAGGATGGCCCCGGCCTCGAGCCCGGCAAGTTCCTGGCACCCCACGGGCTGGCGCTGGATTCCAGGGGCGACATCTACGTTGGCGAGGTCGCCTATACGAATTGGAAGACGAGCTTTCCGGAAACGCCACAACCCAAGACGATCCGTTCACTGCAGAAGCTTGCGCGCGTGCCCTGAGGCGCTCAAGCGTTGGCTAAAGCCAAGGGGAGAACAGCATGCGGCAGGGGCTGCCGGCGCTGAGCCTGGTTGCCGTGCCGGGCCGCCGGCGGGCGACGCTCGAGCTTGCGGGCGAGATCGAACGACGGGGGTTCCCGGCGATTTTCGCGCCGAGCCTGTTTGCCAATATGTCGCTGTGCGAGGCGCTCTGCCACGTCACCAAGCATATCCTGTTCGCCAGTTCGATCGCGCCCATCTATGCCCGCACGGTGGGCGACTTCGCGCAAAGCGCCGCCTTCATGCACGAGGTGTCGGGAGGCCGCTTCCGCCTCGGCATCGGCGTCAGCCATGCACCGACGCAGGCGCGCATGGGCGCCGCCGCCGGCAAGCCCATTGGCGATGTCGCCCGTTTCCTCGCCGAGCTCAGGGCGCAGGAGGGCATCGGCGAGCTGCCGCCGATCCTGGTGGCGGCCTTGCGCAAACGCATGGTCGCGCTCGCCGGCGAGATCGGCAACGGTGTGGTGTTTGCCAACGGCGCCCGTTCGCACATGCCCGCTTCCCTGGCGGTCATTGCCGCCGCCAAGCTGAGCGATCCGGGCTTTTTGATCGCCAACATGATCCCGACCTGCATCAGCGAGGATATCGCAGCGGCCAAGGCGACCAACCGCAAGACGCTTTGCCGCTATGCCTTGCTTGCCAACTACCGCAATTACTGGAAGGAGGCCGGCTACGTGGAGGAAATGCAGGCCATCGAACAGGCGATCGCCGAACGGCGTCTCGACGACGTTCCCAAATATCTGAGCGATGCTTGGCTCGCCGACTGCACGCTGTTCGGGCCGCCCGCGCGCGTACGCGAGGGCCTGGACGGCTGGCGCGCCGCCGGCATCGGCATGCCGATCGTGGTGCCGTCGTCGGTCGCAGGCAACCAGATGCGGGCGTTTGAGGAGTTGTTCGCGGCGTTTGCCTGAGAGGATCGCACCATGGCGAGTAAGATGGACGCACCGACGCTCAAGCGAGCGCTCTCGGATGGCCGTGAGATCGCCCTCATCGACGTGCGCGAGCACGGGCAATTCGGGGAGGGACATCTGTTTTTTGCCGTGCCTCTCGCCTACAGCCGCTTCGAGCTCGGCCTGCCGACGCTGGTACCAAACACAAGCGTCCGCCTGGTGCTGTGCGATGCTGGTGACGGCGTGGCGGAACGGGCAGCGCGCCGCGCCGAGGCGCTGGGCTACGACAACGTGGCGGTGCTCGAGGGCGGGATCGCTGCCTGGCAGGGAGCCGGCTACACGCTCTATGCCGGCGTCAATGTGCCGAGCAAGACCTTCGGCGAACTCGTGGAGGCGGCGCGGCATACGCCGCGGCTCAGCCCCGGCCAAGTTGCGGCCATGCGCGAAGCCAAGGAAAACGTCGTCATCGTCGATGGCCGGCCCTTTGCCGAATACAGCAAAATGAACATTCCGGGCGGCATTTGCTGCCCCAACGGCGATTTGCCCCTGCGCATTGGCGCGATCGCCCCCGATCCGAACACGACGATCATCGTCAATTGTGCCGGCCGCACGCGTTCGATCATCGGGGCACAAATGCTGATCGATTTCGGCGTTCCCAATCCCGTCTACGCGCTCGAGAACGGCACGCAGGGCTGGTTTCTGGGCGGCTTGCCGCTCGAACACGGCGCCAATCGGCGCGCCGCTGCGGCGGCAAGCGAAAAAGAGCTCGCCCAACTTGGCGCGCGCGCCCGGGCACAGGCGCAAAAGCACGGCGTCGAATTCGTCGGCACCGAGGCGGCCCGGGCCTGGCTCGGCGAGCGCGGCCGCACCACCTACTGTCTCGATGTGCGCAGTCCGGAAGAGTTTGCCGCCGCCGCGGTGCCGGGCTTTGCCAGCGCGCCGGGCGGCCAGCTGATCCAGGCGACGGATCAATGGGTCGGCGTCAAAGGCGCGCGGCTGCTGTTGATCGACGATGAGGGCGTGCGCGCCCCCGTCGTTGCCGGCTGGCTGCGCCAGAGCGGCCATGAAGCCTCGGTGCTCGAGGGCGGCGCGGCGGCCGCGCGCGACCTGCGCTTACCGCGTCTCTCCCCTCGGCCGCCGGTCGGGGCCGAGCCCAGCCTGCTTGCGGCCGGCGAGGCGAGCCTAGCGCTGGCGCGCGGCAACCTCAGCATTATCGATCTGCGGTCGAGCCTCGCCTATCGCCAAGGCCATATCGCCGGCGCGGTCTGGTCGATCCGGCCCCGGCTCGCGGAGGCTGTCGTGGGCGCGGCGGCCAGGACGGTGCTGTTGGTGGCGGAGGAGCCCGGCATCGCCCGGCTGGCCGCCATCGATCTTGCCGAAGCCGGCTGCACAGACGTGCGCTACATCGCCGAGGGCCCCGAGGCCTGGGCTGCGGCGGGGCTTGGCCTCGCCGCCAGCCCCAACGCGCCGGCGGATGCCGCGCGCATCGATTTCCTTTTCTTCACCGCCAAGCGTCACGAGGGCACCGCCGAGGCGGCCGAGGCGGCGCGCCAGTATCTCGCCTGGGAGGTCGGCTTGCTCAATCAGCTCGACGCCCAGGAGCGCGGCGCCTTCCCTATTGCCTGAGCGCTGGGCGGCGCCCGCGGCTAGCGCGCCTTGATGTTGCTGCGCTTCACATGATCGAGGTTCTTGCCTTCGATGCGGATCAGCTTCACGGGCGCCTCGCGCTTGGGGGAATGCACGGCCCCGACATCGTAAAGGTGGGCATCGCCCGGACGCATGGTGTAGGTGCGGACCGGCTCGACCAGGGTTGGAGCGGAGCCCTCGCCCGCCTCGACGATGCGCCAATCCGTCATTTCGGTGACCCCGGTCGCCTGCCCGTAGATGGCCCAGCTGGAGCCATGGTCGTGCGGGCTGCCGTTTGCCGCCCCGTCGTAGACATGACCGCAAATGCAAAAGCCGAGCTCGGGGTCCTCGTAGAGGACCTGGCGCGGATTGGCGCCCGGGGCGCGCTCCCTGAGCTGGGCCCCAATAAAGTCCTGATCGGTCAGCGCCCGAGACACGAAGGCGGCGACTTTCGCCTTGCCCTGCGGGCCGTCATCGACCTTCAGGGTTTCCCGGATGTCGGCTGCGAGCTGGTTCAAGGTGTAGGACATCGATACGATCCTTCGTCGCTTCCAATCCTCACAAAACTTAGCAAGAGCCGCGCTGCGCCGCCAGCCGGAGGCGAGGCAGCCCCCGTTTCACGCGGCCGTGACTGCCACTTATCCCCGCCCTCGTATAAGCTTGGCTGTGGTTGAGATTAGAGGACATTACCCGCCAAGGAGGGAAAATATGCTGTTTGCCATGCCCAAATGGCTGTCGGTCACCGCGGTCACCCTAACGGTCCTGGCCTTCACCCCGGCCGCGGTTCTTGCCGCCGGCGACGATCCTCCCAAACCGTCCTCGAACCAGCCCAAACCGAAATCGAAATCAAAGCCCA
>DASTMQ010000020.1:0-14480 GCA_035714005.1 Hyphomicrobiaceae bacterium | reverse complement strand
CCCGAGTCATCCTTGGGCAAGCTAGCAGACCCCTCTGCGCTACGTCACCTTTGCTCTCGTGAGGCGGGTCCCAGGGCGGCCGTTGTCGGCGGGTTGGCGCCGGCCGGCCCGAGCGGGCGAGGCGCTGAAAACGGCGGCGGGCGGGCCCCGCGCCCGAGGGCAGACGCCGGGCCGGGCGGAGCCGCCATTGCCAGAGAACTTTCATGTGCCCATTTTATGCGCCCAGACGCCAGCGCGTGGCCCGGCGCGCGGCCCGAGCCCCGGCCGCCTTGCGGGCATCCCCAGCGCATCGCTTGCGGGCATCCTTAGAGCATATTGTGGGTGCCGTCGCAGTAGGGCCGGTCATCGGTGCCCTTGCAGCCGCACAGGTTTACCGTGCCGCTGGCGGTGGCCACAAAGCGCAGCGGTTCAAGGCTTGTGAGCTTGTGGGAGCCGTCGCAAAAGGGCTGTTTGCCGGAACGCCCGCAGGTGCACCAAAAATAGGCTCTCCCCTCCACGAGCTCCACTTGGTAGGGCCCCTTTTGGGCGCAGATCGGCTCGTCGGACATGGCTCGCCTCGGTAAAGCCTCGAGTGTTGACTAGAGCGGCCGGCCCCGGCGCCGGGGCACATCGCCAGGCGCAGGCGAACCGCGTTTTTGGCTCATGTGACGTTGAGCTTTATTCTTTCCACGACCTTGTTGCCGCCGTCCTCGACCCAGGTGAACTCAAATTCGCCCGGCCCCGGCACCTTCATAAAGAAGGACAGATACGGGTTGGCCGAGATCCCCGGCTGCAGGTCAGCCTTGAAGACCTCCTCGCCGGCAAAGCTGGCGGAAAAGAAATTGATGATGTTGCGCGGGATGGTTTTACCGTCCGGGTCCTTGCGCTGGCCCGTTTCCATGACATGGGAGATCAAGGTCTTGATCTCGATCAGATCGCCCGGTTTGGCAGCCTCGGGCAGCTTGACGCGTGGCTTGTTCATTGCCGCTCCCCTTTGTTTGTTAGCTAGCCGCCGCAGCCGCCGATCGTGACCTTTACGGTGCGCCGACCGATCAGAAACTTACCGTCGCTGAGCTCGGCGAGCCCGATCACCTCCTGCGTGCGGGCGAGGCGCATGCGGCTTGCCGCCGAGGCCTTGCCCGACAGGGGACTGAAGCGGAAGGTGGCAACGCCCGGCTGGGGATTTTCGGTGGCGATCACGTGGATCGCTTTGACGTAGTCATTGGCCGTCATCGGGCTCTCGACCGAAACTGTGAGCGGCACGGTGTTGCCGTTCTCGGCGATTTCCGGCAACTCCAAAGTGACCTTGCCCTCCAGGGGCTTGACGTCCCCGACCAGGCTCTTCAAGGCCTGTTGCCAGGCGGGCTCGGTGGCTTGGGCACTGAGGCGCCCTGCCGAGCCCGCCAGCAGGGCCAGCGCGCCGGCGCCGGTCGCGAACGCTCGGCGATCGATGCGCGGGGTTGCCTGTGCGTCTTTCATCTCACGTCCCAATTTTGCGCCCGGGTTTGCGCCCGGATTTGCGCCCTGGATTGTGCTTGGCCCCATCCCATAGCCGCAGGCCCCGCCAAGGTTGCTAGCGCCGACGACTAAAAGATAAGCCCCGCACCGGCGCTTCAAGGGCCGCTGCGAGGACACCCGAACGGCGCCAGTATGCCTTGAACCGCGCGCGCAATCCACCTCCCAAGCGCGCGCGGGGGGCTCTCCACGCGCCAGAAGCGCCCCACGCCTTTGCCGGCTCGCAATCTTCAGCCATACTCGCGAAGGCCAATTCTCCCAAGCAATTGCCATGCGGCTGGGGCGGGAGAGGGTGGGGCGGGACTTTGCGCCGCGGGGCAGATCCGGACGATGGACTTCGACGGTCTGCTGCCTGAAGCTGGCGGAAGCGACAATCTTGGTGCGGCGGATCGGCATCGAACCGGCTCTATGGTCGGGACAAGGTGGGCAGATGATCTCGAGGCGGGGCTTTGCACGAGTTCTGGGGCGGGCGGGCGCAGGCGCGCTGTCGCTCGGCGCCTTGGCGCCATTTGCCACGGCCCAGCGGGCGCCGCGCGTCGTCATCGTCGGTGGCGGGGCCGGCGGCGCCACGGTGGCGCACTATGTCAAGGCGGCTGCGGCCGAGCTCGACGTGACGCTGATCGAATCGAGGCAGATCTATAGCTCCTCGTTTTTTTCCAATCTCTACCTCGGCGGCTTGCGCCCGCTGGAATCCTTCAACCACAGCTATGTGGCCCTGCAGCGCCTCGGCGTGAAGGTGGTGCACGACCTGGCGATCGACGTCGACAGCGCCCGCAAAACCGTCAAGACGCGCGGCGGGCGCACCTACGGCTATGAGCGCCTGGTGCTGGCGCCGGGCATCGCCATCCAATACGACTCGCTCCCGGGCTACTCGCACGAGGTGGCGCGGGCCCTGCCGCACGCCTATACCACCAACCCGGCGGGCACACGCAATTTAAAGCACCAGCTGCAGGCCATGCGGGACGGCGGTACGGTGCTCATCGCGGCGCCCAACGACCCCTACCGCTGTCCGCCGGCACCCTATGAACGCGCCTGCATGATCGCGCACTACCTGAAGACGAAGAAACCCAAGTCCAAGCTCGTCATCCTCGATGCCAAGCGCACGTTTGCCAAGCAGGAGCTCTTTGTCGAGGCCTTCGAGCGTCACTACAAGAACATCGTCGAGCTCAATCTCAGTACCGAGATCGACGATTTCTCGCTCAGCAGCGTGGATGCCAAAAGCAAGGAGGTGCGCACCAGGGCAAACAAGCGCGTGCGGTTCGACGTCGCCAACATCATCCCGGCGCAGCGGGCCGGCGACATCGCCGGCAGGGCCGGCTGCACGGACAGGGACTGGTGCCCTATCGATCCCGCCACCTGTGCCTCCAGCACCGTCAAGGACGTCTACGTGCTGGGCGATGCGGCCGTGGCCGCCGACATGCCGAAGTCGGCCTACTCCGCCAACAGCCAGGCCAAGGTGGTCGCCGGCGATATCCTCGCCCATCTGGTCGGCAAGGGCGAAGGTCCCAGCCACTATAGCAATACCTGTTGGTCACTGCTGGCGCCCGAAGACGGCGTCAAGCTCGGTGCCGACTACGTCCCCAAGGGCGGCAAGCTGGTGGCCGAGGGCGCCTTCAGCTCCGCGCCAGGGGAGAGTGCGGAGTTGCGCCGGCAGACCTATCTTGAGAGCGTCGACTGGTATGAGCGCATTACGACCGACATGTTTGCCCGCGTCCAGCGCGGGGCGGAAGCAAACAAGCGATAACGCCAAAGCTCGCCGCCGCCGCGTCGCTGCCGGCACGGCTGCGCGCGCCACAAGTGCCGGTCGGCAATGCGCCAAGGTCCAAGCTTTGGCGCGCGCTGGCGATGGGGCTATACTAAAAGGTAGCGGCCGGCCTGCTAAGCTTGTAACGGGACGGTGCTAAGCGAGGTTTGAGGGAGGTCCCCTTAAGAGGTCGCTCAACCCGGGGACCGCGATCCCCCAGCTGCGGCAAATCCCGCGGGGGAGGGGGGCCCGCCGGAGCGGTGCTCGCGACGGGCCGGCCAGGGGCCGCCCGCACGCCAGCCGCCGCCTTGAAATGTGAGGCTTTGGCATAATCTTACGGTGTGGGACTGGAGGCCATGATGGCGGAGGTCGTCTTTCTCGTTCTCTGCGTGGCGGGCGCCTTCGCGCTGGCCATGCACCGGGTGCCGTTGTGGGCCTGGGCGGCGGCGCTTGCCGCAGCAACCTTGATTTGGCAGACGGGCCTGCTGCACGGTGAGCTCGAGGAGCCCGCCTTGACGCTGCTGGGCCTGTTGGCCTGGGTGCCGGTCGCCGTCCTGGCCGGCCTGTCCATCGGACCGGTGCGCCGCGCCGCGCTGATCGAGCCCGCCTTTCGCAACATCAAGGCCGTCCTGCCGAAAGTCTCGGCCACGGAGCAGGAAGCCCTCGATGCCGGCACCACCGGCTTTGACGCGGAACTGTTTTCCGGCACGCCCGACTGGCAAAAGTTGCGCGACGTTCCCCCGATTACGCTGAGCGAGCAAGAAAAGGCCTTCCTCGACGGGCCGACGAGCGAGCTGTGTCGGCTGGTGGATGATTGGGCGATCCGCCACAATCTCAAGGAGATCCCCGCCGAGGTTTGGAATTTCCTCAAGCAGCATGGCTTTCTCGGCATGCTGATTTCCAAAGCCCACGGCGGGCTCGGCTTCTCGGCGCAAGCCCAATCGCTGGTGCTCGGCCGCATTGCCTCGCGCTCGCCCGATGTGGCGACCTTGGTGATGGTGCCGAATTCGCTGGGGCCGGGCGAGCTGATCGAGAAATACGGCACCCCCGAGCAGAAGGAGCACTACCTGCCGCGCTTGGCTAGGGGCATCGAGGTTCCCTGCTTTGCCCTGACCGGCCCCACCTCGGGTTCCGACGCGGCCACCATGCGCGACGTCGGCTACGTCACCAAGGGTCGCCACGCCGGCAAGGAGGTGATCGGCATCAAAGCCTCCTGGGAGAAGCGCTACATCACGCTCGCACCGCAGGCCACGCTGATCGGCCTGGCGCTGCGTCTGATCGATCGCGACAACCTGCTGGGACGCGGCGAAGAGCCGGGCATCACCGTCGTGCTCGTCCCCGCCGAGCATCAAGGCGTCGAGATCGGCCGCCGCCACCTGCCGAGCGGTGCCGCCTTTCCGAACGGACCCATTTGGGGACGCGATGTCTTCATCCCGATCGAGTGGGTGATCGGCGGCGAGAAACAGGTGGGCCAAGGTTGGCGCATGCTGATGGAGTGCCTGGCCGCGGGCCGCTCCATTTCGCTGCCGTCGTCGGCGGCGGCGGGGGCGAAATCGCTGCTGCGCAATACCAGCGCCTACGCCCGCATCCGCAAGCAGTTCGACCTGGCGATCGGCAAGATGGAAGGGCTGCAGGAGCCGCTGGCGCGCCTTATCGAGAATGCCTACGTGATCGAGGCCGCGCGCGCGGTGACGGCGGCCATGGTGAGCCGCGGCGAGCGGCCCTCGGTGCTTTCCGCCATCATGAAATATCAGACGACCGAGCGCATGCGGCGTTCGGTCAACGACGCCATGGACCTGCATGGCGGCCGCGCGATCTGCGATGGGCCCAGCAACTATCTGCAATCGGCCTATCAGATGATGCCCGTCGCCATCACGGTTGAAGGCGCCAATATTCTCACGCGTTCGCTGATCACCTTTGCGCAGGGCGCCTTGCGCTCGCATCCCTATCTCTACCAGGAGATCCAGGCCTGCCAGGATAGCAACGCGCAACGGGGCTTGGCTCGGTTCGACGCCGCATTCTGCCAGCACGTGGCATTTTCGCTCGCCAACACCTGCGGCGCCCTTTTTCACAACCTCACCTTCGGTCTATTCGGCCGCGTGCCCGACAAGGCCTATGGCACGGCGGAGTGGTACCGGCAGCTGTGGCGGGCCGCGCGCAACTTTGCTTTCGTCGCCGACCTGACCGTGGCGGTGCTCGGCGGCGGTCTCAAGACCAAGCAGAAGCTGACCGGCCGCCTCGCCGATGCGCTCTCGGAGCTCTATTTCCTGGCCTGTGTCATCAAGCGCTACGAGGATGATGCCAAGCCGGCCAACGACCGGTATATCGTGGCGCTGTGCGCGCAGAGTGCGCTTTACCGCTTCCAACAGGCGCTGCGCGGTACCATCGACAACTTTCCAATTGCGCCGGTGCGCTGGTTCATGCGCGCCGTGGTATTTCCCTTGGGAAGCCACTACAAGCCGGCCCCGGATCGCCTCGGCCAGCAGGTTGCCGAGCTTGTCTTGGTGCCGGGCGAGGTGCGCGACCGCTTGACCCGCTTCATTTATGTCTCGCGCAACCCGAACGATCCGACCGGCCTCTTGGAGGTGGCGTTTGCCAAGGCGGTCGAGGCCGAGACCGCCGAAAGGAAGCTCGATCGAGCGGTTCGCGCCGGCAGCGTGCGGCGCGTGCATGGCAACGATTGGATCGGCGAGGCCGTCGGCAAGGGGGTGCTCACGGACAGCGAAGGGGTAATGCTGCGCGAACTGGAATCGCTGACCGCGCGCGCCATTGCCGTCGACCATTTCGATCCGGCCGAGGTGCGGCCCCATTTCATGACGCCCGGTCACAATGCCCGGGCGATGCAGAGTGCGGCGGAGTGAGACGTCATGCTTGAGTTGCAAGGCTTGCGGGACTGGCGCTGCTCGGTTGATCCGCAGGGAATTGCCTGGGCGGTGTTCGATCGCGAGGGCGAGAGCCAAAACTCGCTCGGCCAGCGGCCGCTGGAGGAACTGGCGCAAATCGTCGATTGGACCGAACGTGGGGCGCGCGACAACAGCATTCGCGGTCTCATCATAAGCTCGGGCAAGGAGAAGGGCTTCATCGTCGGTGCCGACGTGCGCGAGTTCGAACAGATCACGAGCGAGCAGCAGGTCATCGATGGCGTCAGCCTCGTCAACGCCCTCCTCGATCGCATCGAGCGCATGCCGGTGCCGGTGGTGTGCACCGTGCACGGCTTCTGCCTGGGCGGTGGTCTCGAGCTGGCGCTCGCCTGCCATTGGCGCATCGCCACGCGCGAGGACGCAACGCGCTTGGGCTTTCCCGAGGTCAGGCTCGGGATTTTTCCGGGCTTCAACGGCACCGCGCGCTCGATCCGCCAAGTCGGGGCCCTGTCGGCCATGCAGATGATGCTGACCGGTTCCATGCTCCGCGCCGGCGCCGCGCGCCGCCTGGGGCTCATTGACGAGCTGGTGGCAAGTCCTCTCAATCTGGCTTGGGCCGCGCGCCGCGCCGTCTTGCGCCAGCGCAAGTCCAACGCCGCCGGAGGCTGGAAGGCGCTGTTGCGTTTCGCGCCGGCGCGGGGGTTGCTGGCCAACCGGCTGCGCGCCGAGACCGGCAAGAAAGTGCGCGAGGACCACTATCCCGCGCCCTTCCGCCTGATCGACCTGTTCGAGGCGCATGCCGGCGACCTCGACCAAATGAAGCTTGCCGAAACACGCGCCTTCGCGCCGCTGATGCTGAGCGACACCTCGCGCAATCTGCGCCGCGTCTTCAAGCTTTCCGAGATCATGAAGGCGCAGGCGCCGAAGGATCTCGCCTTCCGGCCGCTGCGCGTGCATGTGATCGGTGCCGGAGTGATGGGGGCCGACATCGCCGGTTGGTGCGTGGCCTCCGGCATGGAAGTGTCTTTGCAGGATGTGAACGAGGAGCAAATCAAAAAGGGCCGCGAGGCGCAGAAGAAATTGTTCGCGCGCAAGTTCAAGACCAGGCCGCAGCGGGAGGCGGCCATGGTGCGGCTGATCGCCGATGCCAAGGGTCTCAATATCGGCCGCGCCGATGTGGTGATCGAGGCCATCGTCGAGAAGCTCGAAAGCAAGCAGGCTCTGCTGAAGTCCATCGAAGCGAAGCTGAAGCCAGGCGCGGTGCTGGCGACCAACACCTCCTCGATCGAGATCGAGAAGATTGCCGAGGCGCTCGGCGATCCCGATCGCCTGATCGGCATCCACTTCTTCAACCCGGTGGCGCAGATGCCGCTGGTCGAGGTTGTCCGCGGTGTCAACAGCAGCGCCGAACAGGTGGCCAAAGGCTGCATCTTCGTTACTGCCATCGACAAGCTGCCGCTGATCGTCAGGAGCAATCCCGGCTTCTTGGTGAACCGGGTGCTGGCGCCCTACATGATGTCGGCCTTGCAGCGGTTGGAACGGGGCGAGGCCAAGGAGAAGATCGACGAGGCCGCGCGCGTGTTTGGTATGCCGATGGGACCGATCGAGCTGGCCGATACCGTCGGCCTCGACGTCTGCGCCCACGTCGGCAGCATCCTGAAGCTGTCGCCCGTGGGCGGCAGCAAGCTCGACCAGATGGTTGCCGCCGGTAAGCTCGGCAAGAAGTCGGGTGAGGGCTTCTATCTCTGGAAGGACGGCAAACCCGAGAAGGCGAAACCGGAGCAACCCTATGACCCGTTCGAGCTGGAGCGGCTGGGTCGCGAACTGGTCGAGCCGTTGATCCGCGAGTGCGAACGTTGCCGCGACGAAAAGATCGTCGACAGCGCCGACCTGGTCGATGCGGGCGTGATCTTCGGCACCGGTTTTGCGCCGTTCCGGGGCGGCCCGCTGCATTTCCGGGCCAACGAGCAGAAATCCAATGTCGCCCCGCTGCGGCGCACCGCGGTGGCCTGAGCGCGACGGCCGAGAGGGCAAAACTGTTGGGCGCCGCCTCGGGCGCGGCGTTGCTGGGAGCGTGAGATGGAACAAACACTGCGGCGAGTTGGCGTGATCGGAGGTGTGCGGATCCCCTTCTGCCGTTCCAATACGCTTTATGCCGACCAATCCAACCTGGCGATGCTGACGGCGGCCCTCAACGGCCTGGTCGACAAGTACAACTTGAAGGGCGTGCACATCGACGAGGCGATCGGCGGTGCGGTCGTCACCCATTCCAAGGATTGGAACCTGGCGCGCGAGGCCGTGCTCGGCAGCAAGTTGGCACCCTCCACGCCCGGCATCACCTTGCAGCAGGCCTGCGGCACCAGCCTGCAAGCGGCGATGATCCTGCAGGCGAAGATTGCGACCGGACAGATCGAATGCGGCATCGCCATGGGCTCGGATACGACCTCGGATGCGCCGATCGTCTTCAAGGAGAAGTTCGCGCACCGGCTGGTCGAAGCCCAGAACGCCAAGTCGTTTGGCCAGCGCCTTGCCGCCTTCAAGGGCTTTTCGCCGACCGAGCTGGCCCCGCAACCGCCGAGCGTCAGCGAGCCGCGCACGGGGCTGTCGATGGGTCAGCACACCGAACTGATGGCCCAGGAGTGGCATATCTCCCGCGGCGAGCAGGATCGGTTCGCCATCGAGAGCCACCGCAAAGCCGCCGAAGCCTACCGCTCCGGTTATTTCGACGACTTGATCGTGCCGTTTGCGGGCGTCTTTCGCGACAACAACCTGCGTGAGGACATCAGCTTAGACCGGCTCGCCACCCTGAAGCCGGCGTTCGACAAATCCGAGCGCGGCAGCTTGACGGCCGCCAACTCGACGCCGCTGACCGATGGGGCGGCCTGCGTTCTGCTCGCCTCGGAAGCCTGGGCCGCCAGCCGCGCGCTGCCGATCGCCGCCTATCTGACGCACGCGCAGACGGCCGCCAATAACTTCGTGGCGGGCGAGGGCCTGCTGTTGGCGCCCACAGTTGCCGTGGCGCGGTTGCTCGAGCGTGCCCACCTCGGCCTGCAGGACTTCGACTTCTACGAAATCCACGAAGCGTTCGCGGCGCAAGTGCTGGTCACGCTCAAGGCCTTCGAGGATGCGGCCTATTGCAAGACCTTTCTCGGGCTTGAGGCGCCGTTGGGGTCGATCGACCGCAGCAAGCTCAACGTCAAAGGCTCGAGCCTGGCCTTCGGCCACCCCTTTGCGGCCACCGGGGCGCGCATCCTCGCCAATCTCGCCAAGCTCCTGGCCGAGAATGGCGGCCGCGGACTGATTTCGGTGTGCACCGCCGGCGGCATGGGCGTGGCGGCCATCATGGAAGGCGCAAAGGCGGCGACCATGAAGGCCGCCGCCTGAGGCTCGCGCCCTTGCGGGCGTGGCTGCTACACGTTGCGTCCTGACCTCGCGCGGGCTTCGGCCAGAACGCCCATTGTGTTATTGGCCTTGGTCGGGACAGCTCCAGACGGGGCGACCACCTTGGCCGCTGTCAATCCAACCCGTGGGCTTGCAATCGGCCGCGCTGGCCGACGCCGCTGCGCCGGCCAACAGGGACAGCCCGAGTAAGGCGCCAACGATAATTCTCATGATCATCTCCTCCTGCGTTGTCTCCGCCACGTCCTATGGCGAAGACCCGTTAACCAAGTTGGGAGACGCAAGCTCTGGCCGCAACGATGCCTCACCGAGCGTTGAGGAGACGTGATCCTCATGCCTCGTGCGCATGGCGAGGATGCGGCCGGCGCGGGATCGCCGCCGCCAGCGCGCGAGGATCACTCCCCGGCAACGGGTGGCCGGGGGCGCCTCGCAGCAATTCGCCAAGGCTGCCGGCACGGCGGCGAGCCAAGGTCAGGCGGCGGGGGCGTGCGCCGGCGGCTCGACAAGGAAGCCCGTGGCGAGCGCACGCGCCCATTCGTCGCGGCCATTTTCACCGGCGCGTCGCGCGGCGGCCGACCAGTCGTAGGGAACGGCCATGAGGTCAACGCGCCAGCCCGATCCGGTTTGCTTCAATCGGCCGTAGCGGGCATGTGGGCTGCCCGCCTCCGAGATGTGGGCCGGCGGCGTTGGATCCTGATAGCCCGGGCAGCCGACCGAACCGGGATTGACAATCAATACGTTGTTGGGCGTGCGCACGACACGGGCCTGATGGGAGTGTCCGCACAGCACGACGGCGGCGCCGGGCTCGCCCAGACGTGGGTCAAGCCGGTCGGCGGCGGCCGGCATCAGGCGTCCCTCGACCACGTCCTCGAGCAGATACGCAACGTCGCTGTTGGGCGTGCCATGGACGGCGAGGACTTCGGTGTTGAACCGCAACCTGGCGGGCAGGCGCCCGAGGCTTGCACGCTGGGCCGCCGTCAGCCGCTCGAAGGCAAAGGCATCGGAAGGGCCCAGGCTTGCCCGGTCGACTTCCCCAAGCCAGCGATCGTGGTTGCCGCGCAGGCAGGGCAAGCCGCTCGAGCACGGCCATGGTTTCCCGGGGCCAGAGCGGTCCCGACACGCAGTCGCCGAGATTGACGATGTCGGCGACCCCCAGCGCCTCAATGTCGGCCAGCACGGCTTCGAGT
Source organism: Hyphomicrobiaceae bacterium (assembly GCA_035714005.1). Lineage (GTDB taxonomy): Bacteria > Pseudomonadota > Alphaproteobacteria > Rhizobiales > Hyphomicrobiaceae > AWTP1-13. Next base: position 3,795 of record DASTMQ010000020.1, on the reverse strand, counting down.
GCGGCAACGTTGCCGTGAATGTCGGCAATGATGGCCAGTTCATGCATGCGCGGAGCCAAGCAAGACCCTCATCTCGGCTTCGACCGCCGCGCCTCCTCGGCCTTGAGCTCTTTCTTGGAAAGTTTGCCGATCATGGTCTTGGGAAGGCTGTCGCGAAACTCGATCTCGGCCGGCATTTCAATCTTGGAGAGGCGGCTCTCCAAGTGGCGGCGAATGTCCTCGGCGGTGGCCACCGCTCCCGCCTTCAGCTTGATGAAGGCCTTGGGTGCCTCGCCCCGGTATTCGTCCTTGATGCCGATCACCGTCACTTCCTCGACGGCGCGATGCTGATAGATCGCCTCCTCGATGCGGCGCGGATAGACGTTGTAGCCCGAGCAAATGATGAGGTCCTTGATGCGGTCGACGATGAAGATAAAGCCCTCCTCATCCATGACGCCGACATCGCCGGTGCGCAGGAACTCGCCGACGAACTGATTGGCCGTCTCCTCCGGTTTGCGCCAATAGCCGCGCATCACCTGCGGGCCCTTGACGCAGATTTCGCCCTTTTCGCCGGGCCCGACCTCCTTGCTGGGATCGGCAAGGTCGCGCAGGGAGACGATGGTGCTGGGCAAGGGCTGGCCGATTGAGCCCTCCTTCACCGGCCCCTCGACGGGGTTGCAGGTGACGCTGGGGGAGGCTTCGGTCAGGCCATAGCCTTCCACCACCTTGCAGCCCGTCAGTTGCTCGAACCTCTGCTTCAATTCCACCGGCAGCGGCGCCCCGCCCGAGACGCAGTATTTGAGCGAGGAGAGATCGAAGCTCTTGAGCCGCGGATGGTTGAGGATGGCCGTGAACATGGTCGGCACCCCCGGCATGACCGTCGGCTTGCCCTTGTCGATCAGCTTCATGGCGTCGTCGAGCACGAAGCGCGGCATGACGACAAGTTCGGCGCCCTTGAAGACGGCAAAGTTCATGACCGCGGTCATGGCGAACACGTGAAAGAAGGGCAGCGCCGCCAGCGCTCGCTCCTGCCCGTGACCCAGATTGACCGCCCAGGCGGCGCCCTGCTGGCAGTTGATCGAGATATTGGCGTGGGTCAGCATCGCGCCTTTGGGCGTGCCCGTGGTGCCGCCGGTATATTGCAGCACGGCGACATCGCTGGCGGGATCGACGGGGACAGCACGGGGGGCGGCATCGTTGGCCATGACGGTCGCATCGAGGATCACCTTGGCGGCGACCGGCGATTTGTCCGGGCGCGCCAGGTCCTTGCCCTTGAACAGCTTGAAAAGCACCGATTTGGCGCCCGGGAGCAGGGCCGGGAAGCTTGCAACAATGGCGCGCCGTAGCGTGCCGGCCTGCAGCAGGGCTTCAACCTTGTCGAACAGCAGCTTGAGGTCGAGCGTGACCATGAGCTCGGTGTCGCTGTCCTTGAGCTGAAAGGTCAGCTCCTCCAGGGTGTAAAGGGGATTATAGTTAACGACCGTACCGCCGGCTTTGAGGATGCCGTAATAGTAAATGAGGTAGGTGGGGGAGTTGGGCAGGAACAAGCCAACCTTGCTGCCTTTGCCGATCCCCAACGCCTGGAGGCCTGCGGCCGCACGGGTGACCCCCTCGCCGATCTCGCGGTAGGTCAGGGTTTTGCCCAGAAAATTTGTGCAGGGGCGGGCGCCGTAGGTCTGCACGGCGCTATCGAGCAGCTCGTGCACCGGCATCGGCTTAAAGGCCGCGTTCCAGTCCACGCCCTCAGGGTAGCGCTTGAGCCAGGGCTGGGAGGGTGTTTTCCCCTCCGCCGTGCTGCTGAGCCCAGCGCCTGGCGACATTTTGCGGTTTCCCCTAGGGCTTGAACAGCGGTCTCATACCCATCATGTGTGGCACGGCGTATACAATTGCATTAACCGCCTGCCTTGCCATTGAACACGCTTTTGCCGGCGATGGCCAGATTGGGGGTGGAACCGGCGCAGGAACCAAGGAGCAACCAAGGGAACCTTTCGGCGGGGCCATCTGCTGGACTTATCGGGGTTTTCCGTATATGTGACGCCTCGAATTGCCATCCGGGGCGCCCGGATTGTGTTAAGGCCATCAGCTAACAAAGGTCCCGACTTGCCTGGCAGGGCACGGATTGGGAGATCGCAATGGACGACGTGGCAGGTAAAATTGTCGATATCCTCAAGAAGCATATGAAGGAGCCCAGGGATGACATTGGGCTTACGACCGCGCTTACGGACCTAAAGATCGAGTCCCTCGATCTTGCCATGATCGTGTTCGACATCGAGGATACCTTCGGCATCGAAATCCCCTATAACGCCAATGAAGAAGCGGCGGATTTCAAAACCGTCGGGTCGGTCGTGGAGCGCGTTCGCGGTTTGATCGAGAGTTCCGGGGCGGCCGCGGCCAAGGCTTGACGGGTGGGGGCGCCCGCGCCGGCAGCCAAAGTGCCCGAATTTTGCTCTGAACACAGGAAACCAGCATAAATGGTCATGTCTGGCGCACCGCGCCGCGTCGTTGTCACCGGCATGGGCGTGGTGACACCGATCGGCACGACGGTGGCGGAATTTTGGGCGGGCTGCCGCGAGAGCCGGGTTGGCGTCGGGCCGCTCGGCGGCTTTCCCCTAGAAGATCTGAAAATCCTGATCGCCGCCCAGATCAAGACCTTCGACCACAAGGCAAGGCTCGGCCACTTCAAGCGCGACAAGATCATCCTGCACGTCGACCGCTACTCCTGGTTTGCCGCTGCGGCCGCCGACGAGGCCATCAAGCAGGCCGGCCTGGAAGTTCCCTTCGCCAACGGCTATCGCGTGGCCTGTATCATCGGCTCGGGTGCCGGTGGCCTGCAGACCGTTGAGACGTCCTACCGCGACCTTTTTATCCTGAAGAAGAAGGCGACCCACCCGCTGACGCTGTTGCGCATCATCGGCTCGTCCGCGGCCGCCCATGTCGGCATCGAGTACGGCATCAAGGGGCCGACGTTTGCCACCTGCAGCGCCTGTTCTACGGCGGCGCATGCCATCGGCATCGGCATGGACTACATCCGCTATGGCATGGCCGATGTCGCCATCGTCGGCGCCTCCGAGGCGGTGATAAATTACGGCGTCATGCGCGCCTGGCAGGCCATGCACGTGCTGTCACCTGAGGGCATCTTTCCCTTCGCCAAACGGCGCAACGGCACCGTGCTGGGTGAGGGTGCCGGTATCCTGGTGCTGGAGTCGGCCGAGCACGCCAAGGCGCGTGGCGCCAAAGTGCTCGCCGAATTGATGGGCTTCGGCATGACCTCCGACAGCAAGGACATGGTCAATCCCGACATCGAGGGGCCGAGCGAGGCCATGCGACTGGCGCTCGCCGATGCCAAACTGGCGCCCGGCGACATCGATTATCTCAACGCCCACGGCACGGCCACGACCATCAACGACAAAAACGAGACCAACGCCATCAAGAACGTGTTCGGCAAGCACGCCTTTGAGCTCGCCATATCCTCGACCAAATCGATGCACGGCCATCCCTTGGGGGCGGGGGGCGGCATCGAGGCCATCGCCTGTATCAAGGCCATGCAGGACAACTGGGTGCCACCGACGGCGGGTCTCGACGAGCCCGACCCCGACTGCGATCTCGATTACGTGCCCAACGTCGGCCGGGACAAGGCCGTGACCTACGCCCTGTCGAACTCATTCGCGTTCGGCGGCCTCAATGCCGTGTTGGTGTTCGGGCCGCCGCCGCACTGAGCCGGCCGCGAGGCTTCGTTCACTTGCTGCGCCCTGCCCGCGCCCCGCCTCCGCGCTGCGCCCACGGCGGCCGCCCGCGCCCCGCCTCCGCGCTGCGCCC
>DASTMQ010000019.1:0-2015 GCA_035714005.1 Hyphomicrobiaceae bacterium | reverse complement strand
GCGCTCGAGCTCGGCCAGATCGAGTGGCGCCTCGACGCTGCCGTCGGCAAGCGTGCGCTCGGCGACCTCGTAGATGTCGCGCCGACGCAGCAGCGGCACGGGCTTGGCCAGATACATGTCATAGGTGTCGTAGCGCTTCTGACGGCCGATAATCAGGATGTCGCGGAAGCCGGCGGTGGTAATGAGCGCGGTTTTTGGACCTTTGCGCTCCAGGATGGCGTTGGTGGCGACCGTGGTGGCGTGCAGGATGCCGCCGATCTGGTCGGGGGCGAGGTTGGCGTCCTTGCAGAGAGCATCGAGACCCGCCAGCACGGCGGCTGCCGGATCGCTGGGCGTGGTCGGCACCTTGTGGAAGGCGAGGCGACCGGCAGGTACATCTTCCAGGACGAAGTCGGTGAACGTCCCGCCAATATCGAAGGCAACGCGCATCATCGTGTGCGGCATTTCCTTTATTTGCGCGCAACCCTGGAGGTCAAAAGGCTAGCCCGAGCCTCTCCCCGCAAGCAACCGCCAAAGCCGCGGGGCAGAATTCCACTTGGCGGCCGACCCTTTCCCCAAGGCGACAGTTGAGGCAAAGTTTCCACGCCCGTTCGCAGCCGGGCATGGGAGGAGCCACGTGAGGAAAGCCGAACTCGTCGAGATGGCCGCGGCGGCCGGCCTGCCACGGCTTAGCGATAAGCACCTGGATCAGCTGGAAAAGAGCGTGGACTCGGCGCGCGAGCTTGCCCAAAAGCTGCCAAAGGACCTGCACTGGTCCGAGGAGCTGAGCCTCACCTTTCGCCTGCCCCGGCCCACGGGTGAGGAGCCAAAGTGCGCGCCATGAGCGATCTTGCCTATCTTTCCATCACGGAAGCGTCCCGGCGCATGCGCACCGGCAGGCTCTCCCCCATCAGCTATACCGAGGCCCTGCTCGATCGGATTCAGCGCTTGAATGAGCGCTTTCACGCCTTCATTCGCACCACGTCCGATCTCGCCATGGCGGCCGCGCGACAAGCCGAACGGGAGATCGCCGCCGGCAACTGGCGCGGGCCCCTGCATGGGGTCCCCTTTGCCCTCAAGGACATTATCGACTGGTCCGGTTTGCCGACCACCGCGCACTCGAAACTCCTCGCCGACAACATTGCGGCCAGCGACGCCGTGGTAAGCGGACGTCTCAAGGCCGCCGGCGCCATCATGATGGGCAAGCTTGCAACCCACGAGTTTGCCATCGGCGGGCCGTCCTTCGACCTGCCCTGGCCACCGGCCGTCAACCCCTGGGGCGGCAAGCACTTTCCCGGCGGCTCCTCGAGCGGCTCGGGCGTGGCGCTGGCCGCAGGGCTCATACCCGCCGCGCTCGGCACCGATACCGGTGGTTCCGTGCGCAATCCCGCCTCGATGTGCGCCATCGTCGGCATGAAGCCGACCTATGGGCTGGTCAGCCGCCGCGGCGTTTTCCCCTTGGCGAACTCGCTCGATCACGTCGGGCCGATGACACGCAACGTCCGCGACAATGCGCTCCTGTTGCAGGTGCTCGCCGGCCACGACGGCGATGATCCCGGCAGCGCCGAGGTCCCCATCCCCGATTACGCCGCCGGGCTCGAGGAGGGCGTCAAAGGTGTGCGCATCGGCCTCGTCCGTCACTTCTATGCCGACGACTGCCATGCCCATCCCGAGCAGATCGCGGCCCTCGAGCAGGCGGCGGAGGTTTTGCGCTCACTTGGCGCAGGCGTGCAGGAGGTGAGGCTGGCGCCACTCGATGAGTATGCCACGGCAACGCGCATCATCATTCGCTGCGAGGCGTTTGCCATCCACCGCCAGTGGCTGGCCACGCGCCCCGAGGATTACGGCGACCTCGCCCGCCAGCGCATTCTCGACGGCGCCGTGGTAAGCGCGGCCGACTACATCGATGCCTTGCGCCTGCGCGCCCGTCTGACGCGCCAGACGCTGGCGGCCTTTGCCGACATCGACGTGGCCTTGACCGCCTCCAACATGGACCCGACCTGCCCGATCGATGATGCCGAGGCCTGCGCCCGCCT
>DASTMQ010000018.1:0-18072 GCA_035714005.1 Hyphomicrobiaceae bacterium | reverse complement strand
GTCGACGGTGTAATCGGGTACCAGGCGCATACCGTGGCACCGGCATAGACGGCGCCTAGCCCCGCCGCATCGTTGCCCGAGACCATGATCTTGCCCTTGGAGCAGGTGGCGGTGCGCACGCGAACAGGGAGCGGGCAGTGAAAGTTCGCAAGGGCGAAATCGCGGCCGAGACTGACCGCCTCCATGTTGGCCGCCACCAGCTTCTCCTTGCCCTTGAGCTGATCGACGATGGCGGTCTTGAGCACGTCGATGTCGAGATCCAACAGCGCCGTCAGGGCTCCGACGTAGACCATGTTCTTGAAGAGCTGGCGTTGGCGCGGGTCGCTCCACTTGTGCGCGCATAACTGGGCGATGGGAATGCCGAGCACGCTAATGTCGTCGCGCGGCCAGACGCGAGGCAGGGTCGAATCATAGAGCAGCCAGCCGCCGGCTACGACCTCCGCCAAGTCCTCCTTGAAGGTCTGCGGGTTCATGGCCACCATCAGGTCGATGCCGTCGCGGCGGGCGATGTAGCCCGCATCGGACACCCGCACCTCATACCAGGTGGGCAGCCCCTGGATATTGGAGGGAAAGATGTTCTTGGGGCTCACCGCCAGCCCCATGCGGAACAACGTCTTGGCAAAGATGGTATTGGCGCTCGCCGAGCCCGAACCGTTGACGGTGGCAAACTTCACCACAAAATCGTTGATGCCGCTCATTTTGAGGTCGATCGCTCCATCAGCGCAGATAGGCGTTGTGGTGGGTCAGACAAGCCGGTGCCGCCTGCGCTTCGACGTACATGAACTTCTGCATGTCCCAGGCGCCGGTCGGACAACGCTCGGCGCACAGCCCGCAGTGCAGGCAGACGTCCTCGTCTTTTGCCATGATGCGACCGGTCTTGAGCGGGCTCGAGACATATAGATCTTGCGTCTTGTTGCGCGCCGGCACCCGTAGTTTGCCGCGCAAACTGCTTTCCTCGGCGTTGGCCGTGAAATTGATGCAGTCAACCGGACAGATGTCCATGCAAGCGTCGCATTCGATGCACAACGGCGCCGAGAATACCGTCTGCACATCGCAGTTGAGGCACCGTTCGGCCTCCCTGAACGCCAGCTGGTCATCGAAGCCCAGTTCGACTTCGACTTTCAGGTTGCGCAAGGCCTGCGCCTTGTCGACGTGGGGCATGCCCACGCGCCGTTGCGCGGCGTAGTCATTCTTATAGGACCACTCGTGGATGCCCATCTTTTGGCTGAACAGACTGCTGCCCGGGGCCGGGCGCTCGTTGAGCGACTTGCCGCGACAAAAAAGATCGATCGACACGGCCGCCTGGTGCCCGTGCGCGACGGCCCAGATGATATTTTCCGGCCCCCACGCGGCATCGCCGCCGAAGAAGACGCCGGCCCGGGTCGACATCATCGTCGCCTTGTCGACCTTCGGCATGCCCCAGTCATCGAACTCGATACCGATGTTGCGCTCAATCCAGGGGAAGCTGTTCTCTTGGCCGATGGCCATCAAGACGTCATCGCAGGCAAATACCACCTCGTCTCCGGAGGGTTCCAGCCGCGGCCGTCCGCGCGTGTCAATACCGACTTCGCGCATCAGCTGGAAGCGGACGCCGGCGAGCTTGCCGTGCTCGATCACGAATTCCTTGGGCGCGTGATTGTCGAAAATCGGAATGCCCTCGTGCTCGGCATCCTCGATCTCCCACGGCGACGCCTTCATCACCCGCCGCGGCGAGCGCACGGTCACTTTGACGTCCTCGCCGCCGAGACGGAGCGCGGTGCGGCAGCAATCCATGGCGGTATTGCCGCCGCCGATCACCACCACGCGCTTGCCGATCCGGCTCACGTGCTCAAAGGCGACCGAGGTAAGCCAATCGATGCCGATGTGGATGTTGGCCGCCACTTGCCTGCGGCCGGGGACTTCGAGGTCCTTGCCCTTGGGTGCGCCGGTGCCGATGAAGACGGCATCGAAACCTTGGCCCAGCAAGGCTTCGAGGCTCTTGATCTCGCTGTCGAAGTGCGCCTCGACCCCGAACCCAAGGATGCGGTCGATCTCCTCGTCCAGGACCGTTTCCGGTAGGCGGAAGGAGGGAATGTTGGTGCGCATCAGGCCGCCGCCGCGCGTATCCTTTTCGAATAGAATGCAAGTGTAGCCGAGCGGCATCAGATCGCGCGCCACGGTCAAGGAGGCCGGTCCGGCGCCGACCAGGGCTATGCGCTTGCCGTTCTTCTCGCGCGGCACGTCCGGCAAGAAGGCATCGATCTCGCCCTTGTAGTCGGCGGCCACGCGCTTTAGACGGCAAATGGCGACGGGCTTTTCCTCCACGCGCCCGCGCCGGCAGGCCGGCTCACAGGGTCGATCACAAACGCGACCAAGGATGCCGGGAAAGACGTTGCTCTCCCAGTTCAGCATGTAGGCCGCCGCATAGCGTTTTTGGGCGATGAGGCGAATGTATTCGGGAACAGGTGTGTGCGTAGGGCAGGCCCACTGACAATCGACGACCTTGTGAAAATACTTTGGATCGGAGGTGTTGGTTGCGGCCATCCGGCCCATGCTTGCTTGAGCGACCTCGCCCGCCTGCATTTGCGTTCCTGCCCCTTGTTCGCCTTCGCCCCAACCGCCTCTTCTACAAGATCAGGCCGCGTTGTCCCAACAGCTATGATAGGATCAAACGCGATTTTTCAACCGACGAAGGGACGTTGTCGCGCATCTAGCACGCCGATGCGCTTTGGTCATTGTGCAGCGCAAAAATGCCCGCCCGCGAGGCTGCGGGGGAACCGGCAACAAACGGCTGCGTTCTCGCTTCGATCGCGGCGGGATCGGCCGCGAAGTTGTGCGTAAGTGCGCCGCCCGTGCGGGTCGCTGCTTGCCTTGCGGGGCGACGCACCGGCATAGGCGTCGTGCTTGCTTTGATCGGTCCCGGACGCCTATGCACCGACTTGCCTCTGGCTTGCGCCTGATCAGGTCCCACTACGATGCCGTCGTGGTCGGCTCTGGCTATGGTGGGGGAGTGGCGGCCGCGCGGCTGGCGCGGGCCGGCAAACGCGTTGCCGTTCTGGAGCGTGGACGCGAAATCCCCGTTGGCGAATTTCCACGCCGGTTCTCCGACCTGCGCAACGATCTGCAGCTTTCTGGTCGACAGACGCAGCTGGGCTCGCCGACGGGGCTTTACGACGTGAGGCTCGGCGAGGACATGCACGTTCTCGTTGGCTGCGGGCTGGGCGGCGGCTCGCTGATCAACGCCGGCGTGGCGCTGCGACCCGACGCGCGCGTCTTTGAGGACCCGGCTTGGCCCAGCGAGCTTGCCCGCGATCCGCTTTTGGAACAGGGCTACCTCGAGGCGCGCCGCTGGCTGCGGCCGGCGCGCGACCCCGGCGCGCACGAGCGCAGCAAACTCAAGGCGCTGGGCGGGGCCAGCGTCGCGCTCGGCGTAAAGCCCGTCGCGGCCCCGGTAACGGTGAGCTTCGCCGAATGCCTCAACCCCGCCGGCATCGCACAACCCGCCTGCACGCTGTGTGGCGATTGTTGCGGCGGCTGCAATGTGGGCGCCAAAAATACCGTTGCGCTGACCTACCTGGCGGATGCCGTCCGGCACGGGGCAGAGATCTTCACGCACGCCAAGGTCCGCGACCTGGCGCCGGATGGCGGCGGGCGCTGGCGCGTCCACTTCCAGGTCCAGCCAGGGGCCGATCAGGCCGCCCTCGAGGCCATAGGCGCCGTCTCGGCGGACCTCGTGGTGCTGGCCGCGGGCACCTTGGGATCGACCGAGATTCTTCTGCGCTCGCGCGATCGCGGGCTTGCCCTGTCCGATCGACTGGGTCACCGCTTTTCGGCCAATGGCGACATCATCGCCTTCGGTTGGGGGGGCAGGCTGCCGGTGGGTGCCATCGGCGTCGGCCATCCCGCCAAGCTAAAGGACAGCGTGGTCGGCGCCGCCGTGTCCGGCCAGATCGAAATCGTCGATGCCGGCGACCTTGCCAATAGCCTAACCATACAAGAAGGCGCCCTGCCGTCGGCCATGGCGCCGATCCTGCCGGTTCTCTTTCTGCCCAATGGGCGATTGCTCGGCGCCCTGCAGAGCCTGATCAGCGGCGTCTACAAGGGCCCGTTTGCCCGGCTGCAGACCTTTTTTGCGGTTTCCCACGACAGCGCGGCAGGCCAACTCCGTCTCGAGGCCGACCGTGTCGTGCTGAGTTGGCCGGGCGCCAGCGCTGAACCCGTCTATCGCCGCCTCGATTCCGCGCTGGAAGCGCTGGTTCGCGGCGCGGGCGGCAGCTACGTGAAAAACCCACTGGCCGGCACGATCATGGGACATCACCCCGCCACGGCACACCCGCTCGGGGGCTGCAGCATCGGGCACGATCATCGCGACGGCGTCGTCAACCACAAGGGTCAGGTGTTCGCGCCCGGTGGCGCTGGCGGCGACGTCCACGACGGGCTCTACGTCATGGATGGATCGATCGTGCCGCGCTCCCTCGGGGCCAATCCACTCCTGACCATTACGGCCCTCGCCGAACGCGCCATGGCGCACATGGCGCGCGACCAAGGCTGGCGCGAGGCGGCCGCTTCGGCGCTCAACCTTGGATCCGGCCTAGGCTCTGGGCTGGCAGCGGGCGCACGACGAACGCCCGTCAGGCTTCCCGCGCTCGCCTCAGCCAGCCATCATATACAAATAGAGAACGGCGCCGATCGCGCCCGAGATGACGAAGCCCGCGAGGAAACCGCGCACGTCGGGGCGCCGTTGCTCGGCGCCCAGCGGCGCTGAAGGCAAGGCCTCGGCGGCCCTAGCCGGCACCGCTCTCGGACCAACGCTCAGCGGGACAACGGCCGTGCTCTCGGCGAGTGGACGGTTGGTGGCGAGCTGCGCCTGCAACAGCCGCTTCAGGGTCTCAACCGCCTCGGCGGCGGCCGTGGCGTCCGCGGCAAGTTTGGCAGCCGCATCAATGCGCTCAACCAGGCGCGGTGCGGTCGGCAGCGCGGCGGCCGTGACGCCCGCCAGGGCCGCCTTTAGCGAGCTGATTGGGGTGGTATCGAGGCGGTCGGCGGCAATTTTTTCCGCATCGCTGAGCCGCATGGAACGAGGCTGCGGGGGCGGCTGGGGAGCCGTATTGTCAATGGCCAACGCAGGTAAACTCGACATTCTTAAGCCTCTACGCTGCAACGGTCTTGCCTAGTCCCGGTCCGTTTGGCTTGGATGCCCCCTTCCGCCGGCCGGACCTCGCCCTGGTTCGGTTTGCACGCCCCCCTTTGCCGGCACGGGGGACATCGCCCACCCGCCTCGCCTACTCCTTGGCCAGGCTGGTAATGCGATCAAGCAATCTCAGCCGGCGAGGCTCCTCAGGTATGTCGCCCCCTTTAGGCATTTCTGCGGCAGAGACCGCCGGTCTTTGGCTTGGGCCTTCCACGTCCACGCCGTTGCGGACCGGGGCAGGCGGGCCCTCGAGCTTTTCAGGTTCGGGCGCACCGGCCTCTTTGGCGCTGCTGCGCGGGCCCGGGGTGGTGGATCTCACCTGCGCGACGCGTTCCGCCAATGGCCGGCGATCGGCGCGGGCGCTCGGGCGCGGCTGCGCGGCGACGGGGAGGGTGCCGGCCCCAAGCCGGCGCATCTCGTCCATGAAGTGGGCCGCCTGGCGGGCGAGCCGCTCGTTGACGGCGGCAAGCTCGGCCCGCAGCCTGCCGACCATGGCCGACTGGTGATCGGCCTGCGCTTGTGCCGAGCTTAAACGTGCCTTGAGCGCGGCACGGCTCTCCTTCGAAGCCCCCTGGGTCCCGCTCTCCCCCTCGAAGGTTGCCAGCGCCGCCCTGAGGCGGGTGATCTCGCCGGCCTGATCGTCGGCTTTGGTCTTAAGGACGCTCAGCTCCGCTTCGAGCGGGGTGCCTTTGTCCGGCTCCGCCGCGCCGGAGCGCGCCGAGGCGAGCGCGGCTTCCGCCTGGGCCAGCACCTCTTGCGAGCGGCTTGGGGTGGCCTCGACGGCCGATACGCCGGCGGAGGCCACCACCTGCGGTTCGCTGGCACTGCGTTGCAGGCGATCGATCACGTTGGCCTGGTCGCGGGCCTTCGCGCGCAACGCCTCGAGCTCGCTGCGGAGTGCGACCTCGGCTTCACCGCCCGCATCGCCCGCTTGCTTGCTGCGAGCGCTGCGGGCGGCGACCGCGCTCGTTAGGCGTTCGATCTGAGAGGTCTGCTGGGCGTTGATGGAGGCGGCCTCCTCCAGGGCGAGCTTGTGGCGCTTGGCATTTTCCAACAGCTCGGCGATTTCACGCTCGCGACTGATGATGAGGCGCTTGGCCTCGCCGAGGCGTGCCTCCACCTTGGGTAGCCGGTCGGCGATCGTTTGCTCCAACACGTGCCTGGCATTTTGGTGCTCTTCCAATTCGGCTTTGAGCTCGCCGACGTTGGTCTCCAACGTCGAGATGCTGGCATCGCGCCGATTGAGTTCGACGAGCTGGCGCGCGCGGGCGAGCTTGGCCTGCTCGAGGTGGGTCTCGAGCTTGTGGACCTTGATCGCATACTCGGCCCGCAGCCGGTCGCGATCGGCCTGAATTTCCTGTTCGCTCACGGGCAGGGACTGCTTGATGCGCGCCGTCGTCAGACGCACGGCACGACCCCAGAAGGCCGATGCCAGAAGCAGTCCAAGCAGACTGGCCGCCAGGAAGCCCAAAGCCACGAGCATGGCGGATTGGATGGAAATCAAGCCCTTATCCTTCGGTCGGCCGAGGTGCGGCGACAACAACTACACTACGCGCAACCCCCGCACCTGGATCCAACGCTTGTGGGTTCCCGGAAGTTGACGGGTGGCGTGCGCCCAATACTAGGCGTCCCGCGCTCAGCCGTCACGCCCGCCCTCAGGGCCACAAGGCCGGGGGGGACCCCTTTGCTAGAACGGGTTCCAGGTCGGCCTCGGCGTGTATTTCAGGTAGCCGACGTTGGCACCCAGCCTCAAGCCGACGCCGGAGCGGATAGGAGCCACGACGATATCGCCGCTTTTTTGGAAGGTGATGCCGACACCGCCCACGAAATAGGCCGATCCATCGACCCCGGCGAAGCGCTGGTACATGTCCCCCGGATCGCGCAAATTGTAAACGAGCATCATGACCTTGGAGCCTTCCGCGCCCGCGTCGTAGCCAATCGACGGCCCCTGCCAGTAAACGCGGTGGGTGCCGGCGTCGCGCGTATAAAGAACGCCCTCCCCATAGCGCAGGCCGGCGACGAAGGCGCCGCTCGCCTCCTGGCCCAGGATGTAGCCGTTGGGCCGGCCTTGATTCTTGAAGGCGTATTCGACCACGCCCGCCATTCCTTTGCTGACCGAGCCGAAGAAAGTATGGCCGGTTTGCATGATTTCACGCGAGGAGTAGGTACCCGGCGGGCCGTCGTCGTAGCCACCGTAACGCCGGTCATAGGGCGGCGGCGGACCATTGCCGGAAGGATCCTCATAGCCACCCGGCCCGGGCGTGTAGGGTTGTCCATAGCCTTGTGGGGGCGCCCCCGCGTAGGACTGGCCGTAGCCTTGGCCGGGGGGAGGGGCATAATTTGGCTGCCCGTAGGCTGGCGGCGGACCATAGGCTGGGGGCGGTGGGTAGGCGCCGCCGCTTTGGTAGCTGTCCGCGCGCGGGGGCCGATAGGCCTCCCCCTCGCCGCCGGCCCCCCGGGGGGCGACATAGCGTGGAGAATAGGCGTCGTTGGGACGCGTTGTTGGCGCTGGCGCGCCGCCGGGCTCCTCATAGCGCGGTTGCGCCCGCGGATCGCTGCCGCGCGCCCAGGGCAGGGCCTCTTGCGCCGGACCGCGCGTCGCCGACAACAGCACGGGCAATCCCGCCAGTAGGCCGGCCGTGAGCGCCAGGGCGCCACGTCTGCGCAGCAATGATCGCATGGGGTGCCTATTGCGAAAGTCCAAACAGCCGCAGGGTTCAACGCAAAACCCGCGCTAGCTTAAGAATTGTCGCAAAGTGTTACGAAAGTATGGCCAATAACCGGTTATCCATGGATCTTTTGCGGCCCGAGGACCAAGGGCTTGAGCCCTTGGGCGTCAGCCCGCGGGCGCCAGCGGCGTGCGTCCCCAGGCGACGAAGTTTGCATTGATGAACTTGGCGTTGGCCTTGCCATAGAGCAGCGGGCTCCCCTCGAGGGTCGTCACTGAGCCCCCGGCCGCCCTCAGCAAGGCGTGACCGGCAGCCGTATCCCATTCGCTGGTTTCGCCCGTGCGGGGATAAAGGTCCGCCTCACCCTTGGCCAGCCAACCGAATTTCAAGGACGAGGCGAGCGCCGTTCGCCGGCTCACCTGGTAGCGCTTGAGAAAGTCCTCGGTCGCCCCAGTGAGATGGGATTGACTGGTGAGGGCGACCAGCGCCTGAGGGTTGGCGAGACGGGCGCGGATCGGCTTTAGCTCGGCCTGCGCCAGCGAGCGCACGCTTGCCTGCGGGTCAAGCCTGGCATTGACCGCTTGGTTTGGCCCCAACGTCAGGTAGAAATCCGCCAGCGCCGGTGCGTAAAGGAGGCCAAAGGTCGGCTGCGCCGCTTCGATCAGGGCAACATTGATCGTGAACTCGGGTCGGCCCTTGATGAACCCCTTGGTGCCGTCGAGGGGATCGACGAGAAAGAAGCGCTCGAGGCTGGCAGGCAGGCTGCCGTGCGCAACCGATTCTTCGGCGATGATGGGCACGCCGGGGGCCAGGCGCTGCAAGCCTCGCACAATAATCTCTTCCGCCGCACGATCTGCAATCGTCACGGGGCTTCGATCGGCTTTGGTTTCGACCGCGAGGGCGGCCCCGAAGTGGGACATCTCAACACGGGCGGCGCCAAGCACGGCGCCGAGCAGGCCTTCCGCGAGCGATTTCGCGTCCTTGGCATCCATGCGCCGTCTCGATCAAAAAGGGGGCGCCGTCGCAGCGCGCCAAGGTGGTAGCGTCCTCCGCGCGAGCCGTCGCGCAGGTAGTGACGAAAAAACAATACCGGGGCCGCCTACGTGTGACCGCCCTGGCAGGTAGGCCGCAAAGCATGTATCACAGCAACGCCTATGCGCAAGCGGTTCCCCAGGGCCAGCGTAGCAGTGTGCGTTTAGTCTGCTGCTGGGCCGCCTCATCTGCAACGAGACCGAGGTTTCGCAATGGCCCAGGGCGCCGAACCGACTGATCTTGAGCTGGCCGCTTTAATTTCCAGCAAGATTTGCCACGACGTGATCGGTCCGGTCGGCGCCATATACAACGGCTTGGAGATCTTGGACGAGGATGATGACGCCGAGGCGAAAACCTATGCCATGGACGTCATCCGCAATGTCACGGAGCAGGCGTCGGCCCGCCTGCAATTCGCCCGCTTCGCCTTCGGTGCGGCCGGCTCGGCCGGGGCGCAGATCGATCTTGCCACCGCTGAGCAGATCTCGCGTGGCCTGCTGGGCAAGGGCAAGCACAAGCTGACCTGGCGCGCCAAACCTGGACAGATGGCCAAGGACAGGGTGAAGCTCTTGCTCAATCTACTTGCCAGCGCCATTACGGCCCTGCCGCGTGGCGGCGATATCGAGGTCCTGATCCAGGGCAGCATGGAGCATCCGAGCTTCCAGCTGCGCTGTCGCGGCACCAGCGCCCGGCCGCCACAATATCTCGTGGACTATGTCGGCGGCGGGCAGTCGCCGCCGCTCGATGCCATGTCGATCCAGGCCTATTTCACCTGGCGACTGGCGGCCTCCACGCGCATGCGTCTCGATATCAGCCGGGAGGGCAGCGACATCCTGTTGGCGGCCAAACCGATCGGCTGACGCGACCGGTCGGCAACGCAAAGTTAATCTCTTGCCTGCAGGTTTGCGCGAACTGCGGCACCGCCGCGAGCCGCACGTGGTCGACGGCAAAAACCCGGTTGGCGCTCCATGAAGACCTGCCTCGTGGTCGATGATTCCGACGTCGTCAGAAAAGTCGCCCGGCATATCTTCCAAAGTTTCAAGTTCGACAGCCGCGAGGCCGACACCGGCCAGGCCGCCCTCGATGCCTGCCAGGCCGCCATGCCCGACGCGATTCTGCTCGATTGGCACCTGCCGGCCATGGGCAGCGTCGAATTCCTGTCGAGCTTGCGCGGCATGCCCAACGGTGCCAAGCCGTTCGTCATCTACTGCGCCACCGAGAACAATGCGCGCGAGATCGCCCTGGCGCTGAGCAGCGGGGCCGACGACTATATCCTGAAGCCCTTCGAGCGCGAGGCGATCCGAACCAAGCTGGCCGCTGCCGGCTTGGCTTAGGCCCGCGCCTTATCGTGCGGAGCCCGCCAAAACGCTGCGCGCGCCATCATCGAGGCGCGAGGCGTGCCCGCGGAGGCGCTGCCCCGACGCGACCAGCCCGAGGTCGGCGGCGGCGCACGGGAAAGCGCGCCGCGAGGGGCGGGCGAAAGGAAAACTGCGCGCTGGGCCAAAGCGTCGGGTGCGCTTCGCCTGGGCCCATCGCTTCCCGGCCGTCCCGATCCCGCGCCCGCCCCAACCGTCCTCGTCGGCGCAGCCGCCAGTCGGCGCGGCCACGGGGCCCAATCCGCCCAATCGAGACCGAACGGCCGATGCCGCGGCTCTTCCAGCTGTTCCAAGCTTTGACCCCAACGGGCCCTCAACTGGTGGCAGAGCCTCCTCGCCAAGCCCGCCGGGCTCTCGGGACGTGCGGGAAGCGCTTGGGACCTGCGCGCCGCCGGCTGAGCGGCCTACGGCGATGGGCCTAGCGCCGGGCCGGCCGCTCGATTAGCATGCCGCGCCTAAAAATGCGGCGCCGAGCAGGCTGCCGATGGGCCTCGTGCAGGCCCGACGTCATTTTGTTTGGGAGGTAGCTGATGGCCAAGCGCCAACTTTCACGTCGTCAATTCGTGGGTACGGCGGCGGCGGCGACGTCGCTGGTTGCCGCCCCCTTCGTGCGCACGGCTGGTGCCGCCGGCAGCCTCAGTCTCGCCCTATGGGATCACTGGGTGCCGGGTGGCAACACGGCGATGACGGAGATTTGCCAAGCCTGGGCGGACAAGGAGAAGGTCAACCTACAGATCGACTACCTCTCGACCCAGGGCAACAAGCTCTACCTGACGATTGCGGCGGAGGCGCTGGCAAAGTCGGGACACGACATCATGGACTTCTCGGCCTGGGAGCCGCCCCACTACGAGACCTCGCTCGAGCCCGTCGACGACGTCATGCAAGAGGTGCTGAGCCGCAACGGGCCCGTCAGTCCGGCCATCGAATACCTTGCCAAGCCCAAGGGAAAGTGGCTGGTGGTGCCAGGGATCCGCGGCACCTTGTGCTTGACGGCCTGCAGCCGCATTGACCTGATGAAGGAGCACGCGGGCATCGACCTGTTGTCGATGTTTCCTGCCGGCGGCGAACCCAGCAAGGCGGTCGAGGATTGGACCTGGGACAACTTCTTGCTCGCCGCCGAAAGGTGTCACAAGGCGGGATATCCGTTCGGGTTGCCGCTCGGTGGGACGACCGACAGCGTCGACTGGCTCGGCGCCTTCTTGCGCGCCTTTGGCGCCGAACTCGTCAACGAAAAGGGCGAGATCACCGCGAAGTCGGACGCTATGCGCCAAGCGCTCGAATACCTCAATCGCCTCTCTGCCTTCCTGCCGCCCGATGTCAGCGCCTGGGACAATGCCTCCAACAACAAATGGCTGGTCGCGGGCAAGGGCGCATTGATCTTCAACCCGCCCAGCGCCTGGGCGGTGGCCAGGCGCGATGCCCCGCAGGTGGCCGAAAAACTCTGGACCCACGCCATGCCGAAGGGACCCAAAGGCAGGTTCGTTTCGGTGTTGCCGCGCTTCCAGGGCATCTGGAACTTTTCCAAGAACAAGTCGGCGGCCAAGGCGCTACTGCAGCACGTCTCGACCCGCGAGGCCGCGGCCAAGCTGGTCGACGGCGGCCAGGGCTATGATCTGCCGCCGTTTGTCAAATTCAACGATTTCAAAACCTGGGACGAGCAGGTCCCGCCCAAAGGGACCCTGTCGCATTACCCCAACAAGGGCGATCAGGTCTCGATCGTCCCATTCGCGCCGGCGCCGCCCGGCGTTGCCCAGCAAATCTATACGCAGGCGCTGGCCTCCAAGATGGTGGTGCGCATGATGAAGGGCGAGCCGATGGCAAAAACCCTCGATTGGGCCGTCGCCGAGCTGGAGGGCTTCAGCCGGAACTGACCGGCGCGGCGCGCGGACCCCTAGTTGCCGCTGGTCGCGAAGGCGGACCAGCCACCGATCAGCCGGCTGAGCCGGCTCTGGCGCTCGGTATCGACCCGCACGCTCGCGGTCATGCCGGCGCGCAGCGGCGGCTCGCCGGGTTGGGGCAGCAATCGCAGCCGCACCGGCAGCCGCTGCACCACCTTTACCCAATTGCCCGAGGCGTTCTGCGGCGGCAACACGGCGAATTCGGCGCCGGTGGCCGGGCTAATGCTTTCAATCTCGGCCTGCCAAACCACGTCAGGATAGATGTCGAGCACGACTTGTGCGGCCTGTCCCTTGCGCACGTGCGTCAACTCGGTTTCCTTGAAGTTGGCTTCCACCCACGGCCGTGTATCGGCGACCAGGGCGAAGAGCGGCGTGGCCGCCTTGATCTGCTCGCCCTTCTGCAACCGCACATTGACCGCGGTGCCGCCCAAGGGCGCACGGATGATGGTGTGTGCCAAATCCAACGCCGCCCGTTCCCGCTCGGCCCGTTTTTGCCGCACCATCGGATGGTCGTCCTCGGCACGCGTCGGGTCGCCGCCCAGCTGCGCGGCGACGCGGTCAAGCCTTCGACGCATGATGGCCACGCGATCCTCGGCCGACGTGGCGTTGCTCTCGACCTCCTCGAACTTGCTCGAGGCGACGATGCCCCTCTCGCTCAAGGTCTTTTGCCGCGCGAGTTGGGCATTCCAGTAGGCGACCTTGCTCTCCGCCTCGCGCAGCTCGCTTTGCGCTTCGTGCCAGGATGCCATTAGCGTGCGTACCTGTTCACGCATGCTATCGAGCTCGGCGTCGGCCTTGCTCAAGGCGACGTGGAAGGGCTCGGCGTCCAGCGTCAGCAGCAAATCGCCGACCTTGACTTCGGCATGATCCTCCACATGCACCTCGAGCACACGACCACTGACTTCGGCGGAGATCTGCGCGATATCGGCTTTGACGTAGGCATTCTCGGTGCTGACGTAGCGCCCACCCCAGAGCCACACGACCAGGGCGGCCAGGATCACCAGAGCGGGCACCACGCCGAGCAACATGGGCCGCACATATCGGCGATGCAAAAGCCGGCTCACAGCGCCCGCAGCTCCTCTCTTTCGGCCTCGTCCGCCGCCTCGCCGCGCGCCGGATCGCGTTCGGCCAGCGCCTGCAGGGTCACCTTGACGCGTGCCATCAGTGCCGACAGTCGCCGGCGCTCTTCCGGCGACAGGTCGCCCAAGGCGTCCTCGACGGTTGCCTCCGCGATCGGCCAAATCGCCGCGTGCAGACGATTGGCCTTGCTCGTCAAGTAGAGCCGATTGACGCGTTTGTCTTTGGCATCGCTGCGGCGCTGCAGCCAGTTCTTGGCTTCCATGCGCTCGATCAGCCGCCCCGCCGGCGCCTTCTCGATCTCGAGCAGATCGGCGATTTCGCTTTGGCTCAGCCCCGGGCGCCGATGCAGGCGCGCAATGATCAGCCACTGCGCCCGCGTCAATCCGAAGCCGCGCACGCGCCGCTCGAATACGGTGCGCAACAAGCGCCCCACATCGGTGATCGTGTAGCCGATGAACTGCGGATCGTCCGACGTCATGCGAGGCCTGGCACAAATTAGTAACCTAGGTTACTATATCAGCCGGTGTATTTGTCAAGACGACGATCGGCTCGCGGATGAACGAGGATGCCGTCTATCGGCTGACGCTGGCGCAGCGAATTTTGATCCTCGTCACGGTGATGTTGAGCAACACGATCTACTCGGGATCGGTGCTCATTTCTTCCGCCTTGCTGCCGCAGTTGCAAGGGGCGCTGTCGGCAACCCAGGACGAGATCTCCTGGGTAATGACGTTCAATATCGTCGCCACGGCGGTGGCGACCCCCGCCACGGGTTGGCTTGCCGATCGGTTCGGGCAACGCCGCGTCATGATCTCGAGTGCGCTCCTCTTTACCACCGCCACCTTCCTGTGTGGCGCCTCCAACTCGCTCGAGGAGTTGATCTTTTGGCGCATTGCCCAGGGCGCGGCCGGCGCCCCACTCGTGCCTCTCGGGCAAACCGTGCTGTTCGACAGCTTCCCGCGCCGACAGCACAGCACGGTGATCTCGGTTTATGGGATGGCCAACATGGTCGGGCCCTCGCTCGGGCCCATGTTCGCCGGCCAGATCGCCGAGACGTTCGGATGGCGCTGGGGGTTTTGGATGATTTTGCCCGTCGGCGTTGCCGCCATCGTCGGCTGCTGGTCGGCGCTACCGCGGGAAGAACGCAAGGCGCAAGCGCATCTAGATTGGCTCGGCTTCATCAGCCTTTCCTCCGGAATTGCGGCCGCTCAGCTCGTGTTCTCGCGCGGCCAGCGGCTCGACTGGTTCGACAGCATCGAGATCGTGCTCGCCAGCATCGGCGCCGGCCTCATGCTTTACTTTTTCTGTGTACACAGCCTGACCAGCGACCGACCTTTCGTGCGCCTGCGCTTGCTCGCCGACCGCAACTATGCGCTGGGCTTGGGGCTGGTCACCCTGTTTGGCATGCTTAACTTTGCGATCATCGTTTTGCTGCCGCCGCTGCTGCAACAGCATGCCGGCTATCCCGAATCGGCAATCGGCGAAATCATCGGCTGGCGCGGCCTCGGCTCGGCCGTGGGCTTCCTGCTTGCCATGCCGATGGGCCGTCTCGATCCCCGCGTCAGCCTTTCGATTGGCGCTTTGTTGCAGATGTTGACGGGATTGTGGCTGATGAGCTTCGACCTCAACGTGGGCATGACCGCACTGTTGCTGTGCAACACGCTGCAGGGCATGTCGATCGGGGTGTCTTGGGTGCCGCTGACGGTCATCACCTTTTGGACGCTGTCGCCCAAGTATCGGGCCGAGGCGATGTCGATGTTTCACCTGCTGCGCAATTTCGGCTCGAGCTTGTTCATTTCCGTCGCGGTAGCCGAGATCGTCCGTTCCCAGTCGGCGAACTATGCGCGCATGGTGGAAGCCATCTCGCCTTATAATCGCGTCCTCGAGCTGCCGTGGGTGATGGGGGCCTGGAGCGTCGACAGCACGGCGGGCCTTGCCAAGCTGTCGAGCGAGATCGCGCGCCAGTCGATCTTGATCGGCTACACCAATGCCTGGCTGCTCTATACGCTGGCGGCCGCGGCCTGGTTGCCGCTGTGCATGCTGGCCCGGCTGCCGCGCGCCAATCCTAAGCCCTTGTAATCCCACGCACCCGCAGGGCATAGTCCTGCGATGCTCAACGGGTTAGAGCGCTTTTTAGTTCGCGTTGGTCCGCAGAATCACGACGTCGAACACTTCCGCGCCCCGCCCATGCTGAGGTCTCCACGTTCATCAAGAAACTGCGCACCATGCAAACTGGGGGCAGGCCACAAAGCTGGCCTTCAAATGGCTGGTCCTGACGGTAACTCGCTCAAACAAGACCAGGGGCGCGCGCTGGGATGAGATCAACCAGCGGCAAGCCATCTGGACGATCCCCAAGAAGCGCATGAAGGGTCGCCGCGAGCACGTCGTGCCGCTGCCGGAGCGCAGCCTGGAAGTCCTCAAGCAGGCGCGCAAGCTCGATTGACCCTACGGGTTGCTATTTCCGAGCCCCCAAACCGGCGAGGCAGCTGTCGGACAACACACTGGCCCTGGGTTCTTCTCGACCTGAGGCTGAAGGACAGGTCACTGTGCATGGTTTCCGGCGCTCGTTGCGAGATTGGGCTACAAAGGTCGGCGAGGTTCGCGAGGTGGTTGCCGAGGCGGCGCTGGCGCACACCGTGCGCGACAAGACCGAAGCGGCCTACCGCCGGACGACCTACTTGAAAGAGCGCCGCGATCTCATGCAGCTCTGGGCGAACTATTGTTCCGCGTGAAACATGTTTTACGTGAAGCAATCTATCCACAGGATGCAGCGCGGCGTGTGGCGAGCCTGCCAAGTCGAACTCTGGCAACTCTCCGAGCCCGCGGTGCAGGCGATCGACGAGATCGTGCGCCGGGTGCTGTCTGAGCAGAAGCAGAAAGCCGGCGCCTGACAGCGGGCTGCTCTGCCCAAGGCAAGCTGCAACGTTCCTGGGCGTCGGCAGGACCCGCTTTTACGACATGCTAAATGAGCATCCCGAGTTAGAAGCCATGGCGATCACTGTCGGCAAAAGGAAAGACGGCAACAAGCATCGCCGGTGGCCAATCGCCGCGCTCGATGCGTGGGTTCAGCGCCAGGGTTAGGCCGCGTCCGGCGGCGCCTTGGACGAGGCCGCGTGATCGGGTTGTAGGGGGCCGCGGCCCGGCCAATTAGCCGACGCGATCGGTGCAAAAGGGTACGCCGGCATGCAGTCGCCGGTCGATACGACGCCGCCGCTGATCCTTGCGGTCATGGCCCGGGTGGCAACGTCAGCAAGGGAGCGCAATGACGGAGAGCTAGCGCGAGAGCATCGCGCGCGCCAAGCAGCTCGGCAAATGCCGCGGCCGGGTGCGTAACCTTAGCCTGCGCCAGGTGCAGGACCTGTTAGCCCGAGGAAAAGCGTTTGCGCGATCGCCTGGGCAGCTCGGCGTCAAGCGCCAGAGCGTCTACCCGGTGCCAAACGGCACTCCTGGTTCATGACGTACACGGGCGGCTAGTGCGCCACTACTGACACGTAAAACATGGCCGCCACCTTGATCGGGGCGGCCACATTGTTATGTCGTGCCAGGCCCAGTTAGCAACCTTCCTTAAGAGGAAATCTCAATGCGATGCGTACTATCAACTGCAGCCCTCTTGGCCCTGGCGACAGTGCCAGCGGTTGCCGCCGATCTGGGCAGGCCCACAAGGCTCGAATACGATGAGGCCCCCAGGGCGGCGTTCTCATGGACCGGCTTTTACCTCGGCGCTCACGCCGGCTATACCTGGGGTAGCGTCGATCAGCGCCAGACCACGGGCGGCATGCCGGTTGGCCCGTTCAGCTACGATGTCGACGGTGCCTTTGGCGGCGGCAGCGCTGGCTACAATTGGCAGGCTGGCCAGCTGGTGGTTGGCATCGAGGGCGATCTCGGCTGGATGGACCTGAGCGGTGCAGGCCGCATCCCCAGCTCGAACCCGGCGGCCCACCAGGACATCACACTCGACGGTGGCCTCTACGGTGACATCACCGGTCGCCTGGGCGTCGCCATGGGGCGAACCCTGCTCTACGGTAAGGGCGGCTGGGCCTGGTTTAATGGCGAGGCCCGCCAGAAGACCACCAACCCCGGTTTCGTCACGCACGGCACCGACAAGGCCTTCGACGGCTGGGTGGCGGGCGCCGGCATTGAGCACATGATCGCCCCCAACGTCAGCCTGAAGCTCGAATACCTGCATTTCGACTTCGGCCGCCAGGGTGGTGACCAGACCAGTGTGTCCGATCCCCCGATCGGCTTCGTCTACAAGAACACTGCCGACCTTACCGCCGACTCGGTCAAGGCGGGCGTCAACTTCAAGTTCTAAGGATCGCGGGGGCAATCTTGGACGCCCGGTCGTCAAACTCGCCCCGGCAGCGATGCCGGGGTCTTTCGCGCGGCCTTGTTTCAGGTGGTCTCGACCAGGCCGGTGCGCCGCTCGATTCGCTCCATGCGGGCATCGATGTGGTCGATGCGGTTGGACACGGGGGCATCTTGCTGCTTGAGGATGTCGACCCGGGTCTTGATCTCGCGCACGTCCTCGGCCACCCGGTTGAGCTTTTCGTCGATCGAGCGCAGGTACCGCACGGTGAGGTCGTGGGGTTCGTTGGCCATCTCACCTGACATTGGTGTTGGATCCGTCCAACACCACACTACGGGGCGCCCCGTGTTTCAAAGTGAAACGGGCTGTCAGCGCCCCTGCCCCTCGAACATGCTGAAGCGCTCGCTGTTTTCCCGCTTCCAACTGGGGCACTTAACCTTGACCCATGACTCGGGACGGGCCACTGGAGGGTCGGGGAAAGCCAGCAAACGGTATGGAACCTTACCCTGAGTCTAGCGTTAACGGTGCTGTCGATGGATGCTAAGAA
>DASTMQ010000017.1:0-4740 GCA_035714005.1 Hyphomicrobiaceae bacterium | reverse complement strand
GGCCGCGCAACAAGCCGCGCGAGACGTATTTTGCCGCCGGCGGCGGCGCCGCGTCGTCCTCCAGCTCCTGATCTGAGGAGCCAAGGCCGGTATTGGCAACCTCGCTCAGGTCGACGTGGGCCAGGTCATTGCGACCGAGGTAGGAGACCGCCAGTTCGCGAAAGATGTAGTCGAGAATGGAGGTGGCATTCTTGATGGTATCGTTGCCCTGCACCAGGCCCGCCGGCTCGAAGCGCGTGAAGGTGAAGGCATCGACGTATTCCTCGAGCGGCACGCCGTACTGCAAGCCGAGCGAGATGGCGATGGCGAAGTTGTTCATCAGCGAACGGAAGGCGGCACCTTCCTTGTGCATATCGATGAAGATCTCGCCGAGGCGCCCGTCCTCGTACTCGCCCGTATGCAGGTACACCTTGTGGCCGCCGACGGTGGCCTTCTGGGTATAGCTCTTGCGTCGATTGGGAAGCTTCTCGCGCTGGCGTTCGCGTTCGACGATGCGTTCGACGATCCGCTCGGCGGTGATCGCGGCGCGGGCGGCCATCGGCTTATCGGCGGCAATTTCGCCGATCATCTCCTCGGCCTCCTCCGCCTCCTCGGCCAACAGCTGGGCGTTGAGGGGTTGCGACAGCTTGGAGCCGTCGCGGTAAAGCGCGTTGGCTTTGAGCGCCAGACGCCAGGACAAGAGATAGGCGTTCTTGCAATCCTCGACGGTTGCCTCATTGGCCATATTGATGGTCTTGGAGATGGCGCCGGAGATGAAGGGTTGCGCCGCCGCCATCATGTAGATGTGGCTGTCGACCGAAAGGTAGCGCGTGCCCTTGCGCCCGCAGGGGCTGGCGCAATCGAACACGGCCAAGTGGGCTTCGCCGAGGTGGGGGGCGCCTTCCAGCGTCATGGCCCCGCACACGTGCTCGTTGGCGGCCTCGATCTCCTGCTTGGCAAAGCCAAGGTGGCTCAACAGATCGAAGCCGGCCTCGTTCAACTTTTCGGGCTCGATCCTCAAGGTGCCGGTGAGAAACTCCTCGCCGATCGTCCAACGGTTGAAGGCAAACTTGATGTCGAAGGCGGATTTGACGGCGGCGTCGAGCTTGCGCAGAACCTCGCCGGTAAAGCCGCGGGCCTTGAGCGTCGCATGGTTGACGGCCGGCGCCTGGGCAAGCGAGCCGTGGCCGACCGCATAGGCCTCGATCTCGGCAATCTGCGCCTCGTGATAGCCCAGCGTGCGCAAGGCCTCCGGCACGGCCTGGTTGATGATCTTGAAATAGCCGCCGCCCGCCAGCTTTTTGAACTTCACCAAGGCAAAGTCCGGCTCGATGCCGGTGGTGTCGCAGTCCATGACCAGGCCGATCGTGCCGGTCGGCGCGATGACGGTGGCCTGGGCGTTGCGATAGCCGTACTGCTGGCCAAGTTCGATGGCCCGGTCCCAGGCGCGTTGCGCGGCCTCGATCAGGTGCGGATCCGGGCAGGCGGCATGGTCCAGCGGCACGGGTGGAGTGGCGAGCTTCTCATAGCCGTCCTTTTGCCCGTAGGCGGCGCGGCGGTGGTTGCGGATGACGCGCAGCATGTCGGCCTTGTTGGCCTCGTAGCCAGGGAAGGGGCCAAGACCGCCGGCCATCTCCGCCGAGGTGGCATAGGAGACGCCGGTCATGATGGCGGCCAGCGCGCCACAAATGGCCCGTCCCTCGGCGCTGTCGTAGGGGATGCCCGAGGCCATCAGGCAGCCGCCGATGTTGGCAAAGCCCAGACCAAGCGTGCGGTAGCGATAGGAAAGTTCGGCGATTTTGCGCGATGGGAACTGCGCCATCATGACCGAGATTTCCAGGGCGATCGTCCACAGCCGGCAGGCGTGCTCGTAGGCGGCGACGTCGAAGCGCTTATCGGCGCCGCGAAACATCATCAAATTGAGGGAGGCGAGATTGCAGGCGGTGTCGTCCAGGAACATGTACTCCGAGCACGGATTGGAGGCGCGGATCGGTCCGGATTTCGGGCAGGTGTGCCAGTCGTTGATGGTGCTGTGGAACTGGATGCCCGGATCGGCGGAGGCCCATGCCGCATAACCCACCCGGTCCCACAGCTCGCGGGCCTTGACCGTCTTGACGATCTTGCCGCTGAGCCGGGCCGTCAGCTGCCAGTCGCCATCCTCGAGCACGCGATTGAGGAACTGGTCGGTGACACGCACCGAATTGTTGGAGTTCTGTCCCGAGACCGTGAGATAGGCCTCGCTGTCCCAGTCGGTGTCGTAGCTGGCAAACTCGATGTCCTTATAACCCTGGCGCGCGAATTGAATGACGCGGCGGATGTAGGCGTCCGGGACCAGGTCGCGGCGGGCCTCCTTGATGGCGCGCTTGAGGGCGGGGTTCTTGCTGGCATCGAAGCAAGCTTCGCCCTCCGCCTCGCAATTGACGCAGGCCTTGAGAATGGCCTTCAGCCGCTTCTGGCAGATCTTGGAACCCGTGACGAGGGCGGCGACCTTCTGCTCCTCCTTCACCTTCCAGTCGATGTAGGCCTCAATGTCGGGATGATCGATGTCGACCACCACCATCTTGGCGGCGCGGCGGGTGGTGCCGCCCGACTTGATGGCGCCGGCCGCGCGGTCGCCGATCTTGAGAAAGCTCATGAGGCCTGAGGATTTGCCGCCGCCGGACAGCCTCTCGTTCTCGGCCCGCAGGTTGGAAAAGTTGGAGCCGGTGCCCGAGCCGTATTTGAACAGGCGCGCCTCCCGCACCCACAGATCCATGATGCCGCCCTCATTGACGAGGTCGTCGGCGATCGACTGGATGAAACAAGCGTGTGGTTGCGGGTGCTCGTAGGCGGAGGTCGAGGCCACCAGCTCGCCGGTTTCGTGGTCGACGTAATAGTGCCCCTGGCCGGGGCCATCGATGCCATAAGCCCAGTGCAGTCCGGTGTTGAACCACTGTGGGCTGTTCGGCGCGCCCATCTGCATGGCCAGCATATAGCGGTGCTCGTCGAAGAAGGCGCGGGCGTCGTCCTCGCTGCTGAAATAGCCGCCCTTCCAGCCCCAGTAGGTCCAGGTGCCGGCCAGGCGGTCGAACACCTGGCGCGCGTCGGTTTCCCCGGTGGTGCGATCCGGCGCCGGCCGCTCGGCCAGCGCCCGCTCGTCCGCCGCCGAGCGCCACAGCCAGGAGGGAACTTGGGTCTCCTCGATCCGCTTGAGCCGTTGCGGCACCCCGGCCTTGCGGAAGTACTTTTGCGCCAGGATATCGGCTGCCACCTGGCTCCAGTGTTCCGGCACGGCGAAATTCTCAAGCCTGAACACCACCGAGCCGTCGGGGTTCTTGATTTCTGAGGTGGCGCGACGGAAGCCGATGCTGGCGTAAGGCGATTTGCCCTCCGTCGTGAAGCGCCGCTTAATCTGCATGTTTCTTGCCCCCGTTGGCGTCGGCGCTCGCCAGCCCGCTTGCCGAGCGGCGCCCATGTTTGTTGCTCGAGCGTGGAACGCGGAAAAACGCAACGACACACAGACGGCCTAACCCACGCGGCGTAAGATCTGGCTCTTGCGCCTCGCGATCTGGCGTCCGCCCCTGACCCGACCCGTGGGCGAGGCGCGGCGGATGTTGCTGAGGGCGGCACGGTCGGTCGACCGGCACCCGTAATGACCAAACTATGACGATTCGGAGGCTGTCGTCACGAGGTCTTGGGGGTGTAGATAAGACCAGACACTAAATGTAGTAGGTAGGAGGTTTTTGCTCTGATCACTGTGGACCGTGCTCGCCAGACCGTCGACGCCTCAAGGGGTTAGGGGCAGAGCTCGCCCCGGCGATGCACCGCGGTTGCGCTTTTGCTGCAACGGTGGTCCCCAGGTCATGCACACATAGGCCGATTCTGGGAGCGCTCACTGTGGCAGATGTGCCGCGACAACGGATGCATGGACGGGCCGCAATGGCGGTGCCATAAGCGCCGGCAGATCGCAAAAGCACGTGGGGCCAATGGGCATCTTGAGCGAAATCTTCAGCTGGTGGGGCGGCAACACCTGGTCGAACCGGCTCTATACGGCGCTCCGCGGCACGCTCGTGGGCAGCGACGCCGACGGCAACCGCTACTACCTGCAGCGGCGCGGCATCGGCCCGCTCGGGGTGCCGCGGCGCTGGGTCATCTACAAGAATGGGGCCGAGGCGTCCCAGGTGCCGCCGGAATGGCACGGCTGGTTGCACCACATGGTCGACACGCCGCCCAGTCAAGAAAGCTACACGCCGCGGCCCTGGCAGAAACCGCATCGCATGAACATGACGGGGACGCCGGAGGCCTATCGTCCCAGCGGCAGCATCTTAAAGAGCGGCCGGCGACCGCAGGCGACGGGTGACTACAAGCCCTGGCAGCCCGGCTAAGCGCGCCACTTTGGCGCCACCTTTTTGCAGGCTCCTCGACTGGGGCTGCGCCGGCACGGCCGGCAACTGAGTTCGAATGGCATGAGACGGAACCGTTCGGCAAACTTGGGGTTGGCCGCAGCCGCGGCGGCTGCGGTGAGCGCGCTGGCGGCGGGGCCCGCGCTGGCGCAGCGCATCGACAATGCCGTTGCCGTCTTCGCCGCCCTCGACAAGGTAACGGCCAAGATTTCGCGTCTGGAAGTGCCGCTCAATCAGACGGCGACCTTCGGCGCCCTCAAGATCACGCCGCGGGTGTGCTATTCGCGCGCGCCCACCGAGCCACCCAAAACCACCTCCTTCGTCGAGGTCGACGAAACGCAGCTCGACGGCAAAGAAAAACGCATTTTTTCCGGGTGGA
>DASTMQ010000016.1:0-8209 GCA_035714005.1 Hyphomicrobiaceae bacterium | reverse complement strand
GATGCCGGCCTGCGCCACCACGGCCTGTCCCTGCCCGAGCCGGAGCTCAGCGGTCTGCACGAACGCTTCTTCACCTTCTATGCCGCTCACGTGGCCGTGAGCAGTCAACCCTACGCTGGCGTGCGCGAGGTGCTGCAAGCGCTGCGCCGGGCCGGGGCCCGCCTTGCCGTCTGCACCAACAAATACGAGCATCTGTCGAGGGCACTCCTGCGCCAGCTCGACCTTGAGCCTTTGTTTGCAGTGATCGCCGGGCGCGACACCTTTGCTATGTGCAAGCCCGATCCCGGCCATTTGACCGGCACCATCGCCCGCGCCGGCGGCCGCGTCGATCGCGCGGTAATGGTCGGTGACAGCGAGGTTGATATCGCCACGGCAAAGGCCGCCAACGTCCCCTGCATCGCCGTCACCTTCGGCTACACCCCGCGGCCCGTGCGCGATTTTGCCCCGGCTGCCACCATCGACGACTACGCTGAATTCATGGCGGTGCTCGCACGCATTCTGCCGAGCGCTTAGCCCTTGCGCAACTCACGGCATTACCGGCGCGCCTTGGGCCCCCGGCGCCAGCTTCGGCCCCCCCACCAGGCCGGCCTGGTTGGCAGCGGCCATGCCGTCCTGCAAGGCCCGGCGCAGCCCAATGGGGTCGGCGAGCAAGGGCAGGCGGATATCGTCCACACCTGTGCCGCTCACCCGTAGCCGGCCGCAATCGAAGATCCGCCCCAGCAGGTCCTGTTCCAGGTTCACTTCTTCGATTGCGCGCAGCTGCAGCTCCTGCGTGGAACGCCAGACCAAGCCTCGCTTGAAAATAAAGCGCTGGTTGGTGACGCCGATTTCCGTGGTCCACAGCGGCAGCATGATGGCCACGAACAGAACCACCCCCACCGCAATCAGGCCGAGGGCCACCTCGTTGTATCCCAAGGCGTAGGTCCAAATCGATGCCGCCAGCGACCCGATCAGCAAGGCCCAGGCGCACGCCGCATAAATCCAGGGAAAGCGGGCGCGATAGAGCAGGGTTTCGCTGCGGCCAAGGCTGTGCTCGATATAACTCATGGCTTACCCTGTAAAAAGGCGCTTGCGCTGGGCAATCAGACAACGCGGCAAGAGCTTGAGCGTTTCCGGCTGCGACCAATTATTGGGCCGCCGACCTGGCAGGGAGGCCCGCCCGCAAGCTTGCGATCTTAAAGATTGCGGCCTCAGGCGAGGGCTGCGGCCGCTAGCTCGGCGGTAAAGCGATCGACGGTCTGTTCCGTGGTGTCCCAGGCGCACATCAAACGACACCCCGCCTCGCCCAGAAAGGTATAAAAGCGCCAGCCCTTGTGGCGCAGGCGCGTTTGCACCACCGGCGACAGTTCGACAAAGACCCCGTTTGATTGCACGGGCGCCAGCAACCGGGTGCCCTTCACCCGGACAATCCCCTGGGCCAACCGCTGCGCCATGGCGTTGGCATGGCGCGCATTCTTCAACCAGACATCGTTGGCGAGCAGCCCCACCCAGGGCGCCGTCATCAGCCGCATTTTCGAGTTGAGATGACCCGTCTGCTTGACCCGCCACTCGAACTCTTTTGCCAGCTCCTTATCGAAGAATAGCACCGCCTCGCCGCAACCAAGTCCATTCTTGACGCCGCCGAAACACAAGACGTCGACCCCCGCCCGCCAGCTCAGTACCGCCGGGGTGTGGCCCAGCTGCGCCAGCGCGTTGGCGAAGCGGGCACCATCCATGTGCACCTTGAGGTCACAGCCGTGCGCCGCTTCGCTCAGTGCGCGCACCTCATCGACGTCGTAGACGGTGCCGAGTTCCGTCGCCTCGGTGAGCGACAGCACGCGCGGTTTGACGTGGTGCACGCCACGGCCGGCGCCGGCGGCGGCTCGCACAGCCGCCGGCGTCAATTTGGCAAGCGGCAAATCCAACGCCACGATCTTGGCGCCGCCGCTCAAGTATCCGGGCGCTCCTGCCTCATCTTCCTCGATGTGGCTCAGCCTATGGGCAATAATGGCATGATAGGGCCTCGCCAGTTGCGCCAGCGCCAGCGCGTTGGCTGCTGTGCCGTTGAAGACAAAAAACACCTCGCAATCCGTTTCGAACAGCTCGCGCAGGCCGTCTGAGGCCTTGGCCGTCCAGGCGTCATCGCCGTATCCGGCCACGTGCCCCTCCGCGTTCGCCCTGAGGAGTGCCTCGAGAGCTTCGGGGCAGATGCCCGCATTGTTATCCGAGGCGAATTGTTGCGCCATGGCGGTCTCCAGTTGTCGCCAGCACACCATAGGCGGCGTGAAAAGCCGGGTCACGCGGGCTTTCCAGCCCTCATTGAGCCGCCTCAGCCGGCCGGCGTCGGGCCTTTGACGCGCCAGACCTTGCGCACCAGCATGATCAGCCCGGGCAGGAACACGAGATCGGCCATCAGCGAGGCCAACAGCGTGGTCCCACACACAAAGCCAAAGGTGCGCAGGCTGGGTAGATCGGAAAACACCGTCACGCCGAGCCCGAAGGCCAGCACCAGCGTGGTCAAAATAATGGCCGGGCCGACCAGGACGCGGGCATTGCGGATCGCCACTTCCGGCCGCGGCTCGCGACGCTCCTCCAGGCTCAGCCGATTGAAAAAATGTATCAAGGCGTCGATGGCAAGCCCAAACACCACCAGCAGCGCCACCACCGAGGCAAACTCGAGGCCACCGCCCGTCCATTGGATGATCGCACCCGAGGCCACCACGGGATAAAGGCCGGGCAGCAGGCTGACCAAGCCCACAAATACCGAGCGGAAGGCGAGCGCCAGCAAGAGGGCGGCGAAGGCGACGCAGATGGGCAGGCTTTCGCTGAGCTGGGAGATCATGCGCGCGCTGTTGCGGGCCGCGATCGCCGGCAGGCCGGTGACGGAAAGGCGGAACTGCGGGTATTGGACGCGCACCTGATCCAAGGCGCGATCGATCTTCTCCACCACCGGCAGGATGCGGCTCGAATCCACGTCCGGCAACCGTCCCGTCACCAGCACGGCATTGCCCTCTTTGGCAATAAAGCGGCGTACCAGGTGCTCGGGCAGGTAACCCACGTATTTCTTGATCGTTTCGGGGCTGTCTTCTCCGGCATCCCTGAGCCAGCGCCGCAGGCTTTCCAACGACCAGACATTGCCGAGACCGGCCTGCTTCTCCAGCACCTCGTGGGCGGCGGCAATGACGCTGAGCGGACCTGGGGCATAGATCGATTCACCGGTCTGCCACTCGATCATGATGTGCACGGGGTTGGCACCCGTCAGCTTCTGGTCGATCCGTTCGGTTGCGCCGAGCGCCTGCTCCCGATCGGGGACCTGATCCGCCAGCCGGTAGCGGGGCTCGAGTTGCAGGTAGGCATGGCCCAAAAGCAGAAACGATCCGAGCGCGACCAGCGTCGTGGTCAACGGCCAGCGCACGACCCGGTCGACGATCCAGCCCACCAGACCGCCGAGGCCATCCATGAGCCGGTCCGCGGGCGACCTGTCGCGCGCCAGCGACGCCTCGTTGCGGATGAGGATGAGACCGAGCAGCGGCAGGACCAGGAGCACGGCAACGAAGGAAATGCAAACCGCCAAGGCGCCGGCCATGCCGAAGGTCCGGATCAGACCCGATGGCGAGAACAGCAGCGCGATGAAGGACAAGAGCGCGGTGCCGTGAGCCAGCACGCACGCCGGGCCGACGATGCGCACGGCGAAGCGGACGGCCTCCCGCTTGCTGTCCCCTTCGCGCAGACGGATGCGGATCGCCGATACCATTTGCATGCTGTCGGCAAAGCCCATCACCATGACGAGCGGCGTCATCACATTGAGAAACAGATTGAGTTTGAAGCCGATCCAACCCAACAGCCCGAGCGACCACAGCACGGCCAAAACCGGCGGCAGGGCGGCCAACAACATCAACGACACGCGCTTGAAGAACACCGCGGCGATCGTGGCTCCGAACAGGAGACCCAAACCGTTGTAGAGGATTTGATCACGCTCGACCGCGTTGCGGATCTCCAGCTGCATCACCGGCGCACCGGTGAGGTGCGACTTCAGCCCGACCGGCGAGAGCTCCTTGCTGAGCTGGTCGGCAATGCCGCCGATGATCACCTTTGCGCTTTGCTCCTCCACGGCCTTGCGGTCGAGCGCGATGACCGCCAGCGCCAGTTCGCCGTCGGGCGACAGGAACTTGCCGGCAACGATCTCGTTGCTGCGCAAGGCGTCGATGATGGCGCCATAGGCTTGCGCATCGTCCGGCAATTCGTCGGGCACGATCGGCGCGGCATAGCCACTGGCATCGGGCTTGCCGCGGGCCGAAAGCATGGAGACGACGCCATCGACGCCATCGGCCAGCTGCAAATCGATGATCGCGCGCCGAAAGGCCTCAAGTTGCGGTTTCTTGAGAAGGTCCTTGCCCTCCACGACCACCAGCACATCGTATTCGCTCGAGGGAAAGCGCCGGTCGATCTCCTCGTAGCGTCGAAACTCCTCGGTGTTGGTGCGAAACAGTTCCGAGAGCGAATCGTCGACCTTGAGGCGCAGCAAGCCGAGCACGCCCAGCACCGAGAACAGCACAATGCAAAGGCAGGTCAGATAGGGCGCGTTGATGCCAAAGAAGCCCACGCGCTCGAGCCCGAACGCAAAAGAGCGTCGCGGTGCATCGGCGCTGGCGTCCATGCGTCCGTCCCTAGCGAGGCGCGCCCGACAAAGGCGCATAGTCTGCCCCTCACCCCGGCGCTGGGACAGAGAATCTCATCTTTCAAAGCATCGTGGCGTGGGCGCGGCTGGCACGCAAGCCGCCGCCGCCGCATTTGCCTGGCATTGTTGCCAGTTGTCGGCTTTGCTTGATATCTGGGGGGCGCCAAACCTTGAGCCCGCCCCTTTGGAGCCCTCGATGGCCGACAAAACCTTGGATTTGAAGGGCCTTGCCTGCCCGCTGCCGATCCTGAAGACCAGAAAAGCCCTCTCGGGGCTGCCAAAGGGCGCGACCTTGGAGGTCTTTGCCACCGATCCCGGCTCAGTTCCCGATTTCAGCGCCTTTTGCGAAACAACGGGCAACCGCATGGTCGAGCAGGACGAGGCAAACGGCGTCTACCGGTTCGTGATCGAGCACCGCGCCTGAGCGGGCTCGCGTCCCCAAGCCAGGAGAAAGCTTAGCGATGGCAAAGATGCGCTACCGCCCCTTGGGATCGAGCGGTCTTAAGGTATCGGAAATCTCGCTGGGCACCATGATGTTCGGCGGCCCCACCAGCGAGGCGGAGGCGCGGCGCATGCTCGACTTTGGGCTCGAGCAGGGCGTCAACTTCATCGACACGGCCAACGTCTACAGCGAGACCCGTTCCGAGAGCGTGATCGGCGAGGCCATCCAAGCCAAACGCCACGCCTTTATCCTCGCCACCAAGGTTGGCAACAAGGTCGGCTCGGGCCGCAACGAGGCCGGTTTGTCGCGGCGCCATGTCATGGCTGCCGTCGATGCCAGCCTGGCGCGCCTGAAGACCGATTGGATCGACCTTTACTACATCCACCGGGTCGACGCGGATACCGCCTGGGAGAACGTCGTTCAGACTTTTGCCGACCTCGTCCGCGCCGGCAAAATCCGCAGCTGGGGCCTCTCAAACGTGCACGGCTGGCAAATCGCCCATGTGCATCATCTTTGCCGGCAGCTGGGTGCCCCCGCCCCGAGCGCGCTGCAGCCCTATTACAATCTGATGAACCGCCAGCCCGAGGTGGAACTTCTCCCCGCCGCCCGCGCCTTCGGCTTGGGCGTCGTACCCTATAGCCCGATCGCGCGCGGCATGCTGACCGGCAAATACAAGGTCAACCAGGCGGCCGACCCCGCCAGCCGCGCCGGGCGCAAGGATCGCCGCATGCTGGAGACGGAGTGGCGCCCGGAAAGCATGCTGATTGCCGAGAAGCTCAAGGCGCGGGCCGAGGCGGCCGGCGTGAGCCTGGTGCATTGGGCCGTGGCCTGGGTCCTCAACAACAAGGCGGTGAGCTCCATCATCGCGGGCCCCCGCACCTTCGAACAGTGGACGAGCTACTTCGGCGCCCTCGACTACGCCTGGACGGCGGAGGACGAAGCCCTGGCCGATCGCCTGGTCGTTGCCGGGCATGCCTCCACGCCGGGCTACAACGACCCGCAATATCCCATTGTCGGCCGGTTCCCGGCCGTCGCTTGAGCCGGGCGCCGCAGGGTCGGGCCGCCGTGGCCGCTCGGCCGCCCAAAGCGTGCCCTGCAAACGCCCGGCCGGCCGCTTGACAGGGGCGCGGGCGGGCTCGCATAAGTCCCGCCAAGGGCGCGTGGCACAGCGGTAGCGCACTCCCTTCACACGGGAGGGGTCACAGGTTCGATCCCTGTCGCGCCCACCATTTTCAACCTCTGCCATGCCCGCCGGGGTCTTGTCGCGCCCCTTTCCTACCGCTTAGGCTCGGACAGAGAGGCTTTCGGGCGGCGGGCGTTGGGGAGCGGCGGGGTGGCAGACTGGCAACTGTGGCTGCCGCCGGCGCTGAGCAAGCCCCGCTTCCGGTTGTATGTCGCGGGCCACGCGGTTTCGGTGATCGGCGGCTGGATCCAGCAGGTCGCCATCGCCTGGCTGGTGTTTCGCCTTACCAACTCGGCATTCCTGCTGGGTCTCGCCGGCTTCCTGCTCAATATTTTTTACCTGCTGTTGGGGCCGCTGGCGGGGCTCGCGGCCGATCGTCTGCCGCGCCTCAAGACGCTGATCGTCATCGACATCGTGTTGGCGGCGCTCTCGACCCTGCTCGTGGGCCTGGCCGCCGCCGGGGTGGAAACCGTGGCGGCCTACTTGGGCGTTGCCGCCCTGATCGGCGCGGCCAACGCCTTCGAAATGCCGGTCCGGCAAACCCTGATCCGCATCATCGTCGAGGAACGGGCGCTGGTGACGAGCGCGCTCGGCATGAGCGCCATGGTGTTCAATGTCGGGCGCATGGTGGGGCCGGCCATCGCCGGCATCGTGCTCGCCTACCTGTCCGAGGCCTGGTGTTTTGCGCTCAATGCGCTGAGCTATGCGGCTATCATCGCCGCGCTGTTAGCCATGCGTCTGCCCCCCGAGCCCGCTTGGCCGGCGGCATCGCTCGGGGCCGCCCAAAGCTTCAGCGAAAGCCTGCAGGTCCTGTTCGCTTTTCCCGCCGTGCGCTACTTCCTGCCCGTTTGCGTGGCGCTGGGACTGCTGGCGACGCCCTACGTGCCGCTGATGCCTTCGATCGTCAGCCATTTCTTTGACGGCCAATCCTCCACCCTCGGCCTACTCATGAGTTCGGCGGGCATCGGCGCTTTGGCATCTGCGACCTATCTGTCCTTGCAGCCGGGCTACGGCCGCCAGATCCGGCTGATGACCATCGCTCCCCTGGCGGTCGGGGCGGCACTCGCCTTATTTGCCTGGTCGCGCAACCTGCCGCTCTCGCTGCTGTTGCTCGCCGTCCTCGGCGGCGCGGCGCTGCTGGGTGTCAATGCCACCAATGCCATGCTGCAACAGTCGGTGCCGGATGCCTGGCGCGGGCGCGTCATCGGCCTCTACAGCATGTCGTTTGCCGGTACCGCCCCGATCGGCGGCCTGATCGCCGGTTACGGCGCCGAACGCATTGGCCTCACGGCCACGCTGACGATCAACGGCCTGCTCATCATCGCTGCGGGGTTTGCCTCGCGCTGGCGGCTGCACAATCATCCCGAAGCCTTGCGCGGGCTGATGCGCAGCCTGACGCGCTAGCGGGCGGGCCCCGAACTATCGCCGCGCCAACGCATAGTTCAGGAGCTTGTAGGCCAGTGCCGCCGCCGTGTAGTCGAAGGCGTGCAGCCCCGCAATCGGCGCGAACTCGACGAGATCGGCGCCAACGACGTGACCGGCCTCGCAGATCTTCCTGAGAATGGCGAGCGCCTGCCAGTAGCCGAGGCCGCCGGGGGTGGGCGTGCCCGTGGCCGGCATAACGGCGGCATCGAGGGCGTCGACATCGAAGGTGATGTAGACGGCACGACCCTGCAGCCGGCGCAGCAGGCCCGTCAGGTCCCAGGACGCCTGATCCTTGGCCCAGTAGACGCTGACGCGATCGGGGTGGTCTTCCTGATAGGCCGCCTCGGCCTTGGAAACGGCACGGATGCCGAGCTGGATCAGGGAGACGCCTTTGTGGTCCAGCACCCGGCGCATGGCGGCGGCGTGCGAATAGCGCTCGCCAAGGTAGCCGTCGCGCAAGTCGGCGTGGGCGTCGAACTGCACGACCACGAGTTCAGGCTGG
>DASTMQ010000015.1:0-13677 GCA_035714005.1 Hyphomicrobiaceae bacterium | reverse complement strand
GCTCGTGACGCTGCTAGCCGCGGTTTGGACGGCCATCGCCGTGCCGGTGGCCATGTCACGCGACACGGCGCTTGCGGTTGTCCTCCTCGCGCAATTGGGCGGCTTCGCGGGACTTGTAGTTGCATGGCAAATCTCTCAGCGCTGTTTGTTGCGCGCGCCACAGCCCCCGGAAAATTGATAGGACAGCAGCCGATTTTAACGGCTCGTGCGTTGCTTTCGGCGACGAATCCTGGCTGTGGAAAGTCAAGGACCGCCAAAGGATCCAACGGATGATTCGCAACGTACGATTTTGGACCCAGGCGCTTGTCGCCCTTGGGTTTGTAACCTTGAGCCAGGCCGCCGCCGCGGGTGGAAGTGGGGGTGGAAGCGTAAAGGACAGTCAGACCGAGCCGGTCGAGCGCGGTAGCTATTATTCGGGCTATGATATCGTGAAGGATTCCCGCTACTGGTACGACGGCATCACGGTAGCGCTGAACGGGGATATGGGCCGGGACGGCTTTTTCGTGCGCGCCTACGGCGCCAGGGGTGACTTCGATCGCAATCCCGGTGACGGTCGGCAGTGGCAGGCCGACTTCGGCTTGGGCTACATGTTCACCCGCCGTCAGATCGGTTACGAGATTTATGTAGGCGCCGATTATGAAAACGTCAGGCTAAGCCCCGACGATCCGACGGCCCAGGTTCGCGGCACCGAGTGGGGATTCAAGGTCGGCGCAAGCATCGAAACCGACAATGACCTGCCCTACTACTTCTCCTTGGACGGCAATTATTCGACGGCCTTCAATACCTATTGGACGCGGGCACGGGCCGGCCTGCATCGCGGTCGCTTCACCTTTGGACCGGAATTCATCGCGCTGGGTGACCAGGACTTCGACGCCCAGCGCGTGGGCGGATTTGTACGCTTTGATGTCAAACTGCCCTCCTTCCGTCCCGTGGAAGTGACGCTGTCGGCGGGCCATCAGTTCGTTTCCGGCAGCAACAGTAACGGCGACGATGGCGGCGGCGGCATCGGTGGTGGCGAGGGCACCTATGGTCTCGTCAATTTCAGCGTGTCGTTCTAAGCAAGAGCCCGCGTTAAGAATGCGTGATAACGTACCAACATCTAGGCACTTTAGTCCCTGTTGAAATTCGCGCCTCTGCATTACCTAGCGCCTAGGAACTTAACGGGAAGCGCAAAGGCTTCCTAGGTGCCGGCGTGGCCGGGTGCGGGTGCGTTTCTTGGTAAACGAGCGTGGCCAACCGGAGCCCTTCCGGCCAGTGTTCTTCGATTCCACTGGGCGCCGCCGCCTGGTCGTCTCGGTGGTAACGTGGGCGGGCGGGTCGCTGCTGGGCGTCTTGGCCGCATGCCTGATCGTCACCAGCCTGGTCGGGCCGGCGCTGCCGAGCTTCGCTCGGTTGAACGTGCCACGCGAACTCTCCTCGCAACGCTTGTCCGCGCCCGCCAGCATGGACGAGCCGGAGTATGGTGCGCGCCAAGCTCGCGCTTCCGCGCTCGATGCGGCCGCGGCCGCGGCGCGCTATGCCTATCTCGTCAATTGGGATGACAACAGCTTTTCCTCGCTGAAACGCAACGCGCGCTCGCTCGACTACCTGATCGTGGAGTGGCTGCACCTGCAAGGGTCCGACGGCGCGCTGGCACAGTATGCGCCGGAACGGCAGCTGCTGGTTGGCGATTGGCTCAAAGCCAATGCCCCCGCCCTCAAGGTCCTGCCGTCGGTCAATAACTATGATGAAGCCAATGCCCGCTGGGACCCCGCGGCAGCGGAAGCGATGCTGATCTCGGCCCCGGCGCGCGCCCGCTTCGTGTCGGCGATCGATCGCTTCGTCACCGATGGCCACTACGCCGGGCTGGTCCTCGACCTGGAGGAAATCCCCGCCCGCGCGCAATCGGACTACGTGAAATTGGTGCGCGAGCTCATGGACACCTTTAAGGGGCGCGGCCTCCAGGTGCTGGTGGCTCTGCCGGCGGAGGACGACGCCTACGATGATGTCGGTCTTGCCGCCGCCGCCGATGCCTTGATTTTAATGAGCTACGATGAGCATACCGAAAAGGGCGTGAGCGGCCCATTGGCCAGCCAGGGTTGGTTCGAAACCGTTTTGGCAAGCCACCTTAAACAAATTGCGCCCGATAAGCTGATCGTCAGCATCGGCTCGTATGGTTACGACTGGCAGGAGGGCAAAGCCGCCCAGGAGATCTCCGTACAGGAAGCCTGGGAGCTCTTGGAAGAATCGCGCGCGAGCTTGAACTTCGACGCAAAATCGCTGAACCCAACCTTCAGCTATCTGGACGACAGCACCAAAGCGCACCACCAGGTCTGGTATCTCGACGCCGTGACCGCCTACGATCAGGTCGCCGCGGCATTGCCGACGCGGCCGAGGGGGCTCGCGCTCTGGCGGCTCGGCACCGAGGATCCCAGCATCTGGTCGGTGCTCGGCCGAGACCGCTTGGCGGATGCGGATGCCCGCGACGCCATCAAGACGCTGCACGCCGGCTATGATGTGCTCTACAAGGGCAGGGGCGAGGTCTTGAGCGCCTCGGGGGCCCTGCAGCAGGGCGGCCGGCAAATTTCGCACGATCCGTTCAGCAATCTCATTACCGGCCAAGAGATCATCACCTATCCGAAAGCCACCACCATTACGCGCTGGGGCGCGCGCAGCGACAAGGTGCTGGCCTTGACTTTCGACGACGGGCCGGATCCGAGGTACACGCCCAAGATCCTCGATATTCTGGCGGAAAAAGGCGTGACCGCGACCTTTTTTATCGTCGGTTCCGCCGGCGCGCTGAACACCGACATTCTCGAGCGCATCTATCGGGAAGGGCACGAGATCGGCAATCACACGTTCACGCATCTCAATACGACCATTGCCTCGCCCGAGCGTCTCGCCTTCGAAATCAACGCCACCCAACGGCTAATCGAATCGACCATTGGGGCCCGCACCACGCTGTTTCGCCCGCCCTACGGCGATGATTTCGAGCCGCAGACAATCGACGCAGCCCAAGTGCTGACGCTCGCCGGGTCGCTTGGCTACCTCAGCATTGGCATGGACATCGATCCCAAGGATTGGCGACGGCCGCTCGCCTCTCAGATCGTGACCGCTACCATCGAGCAGGCGAGCAAAGGCGAGGGCAAGGTCATCCTCCTGCATGATGCCGGCGGCATTCGCACCTCGACCATCGAAGCCCTGCCGCAGATCATCGACAAGTTGCGGGACGCCGGTTTCCGCTTCGTGCCGGTGCACGAACTTCTAGGTTTGTCGCGCGATGAGGTGATGCCGCGTGTTGGGCCCGAGGACGCCTGGATCACGGCCTCCAACTACGCCGGTTTCGCCTTTTTTAAGGGCATGAACTCCATCCTAATCCTGTTCTTTTACGCCGGCATCGCCCTGGGGACGGTGCGGCTCCTCTGGGTGGCCGGCTTTGCCCTCGTCCATGCGCGCCGCGAACGCCGCCGCCAGCATCACATGTGGATGCCCGCCTCGATCGCGGCGCTCATTCCTGCCTATAACGAAGAAAAGGTGATCTGTAACTCGATACGCGCCCTCCTGGCCACGCCGGAGTGC
The DNA here is from genome assembly GCA_035714005.1 of Hyphomicrobiaceae bacterium. Taxonomy (GTDB): domain Bacteria; phylum Pseudomonadota; class Alphaproteobacteria; order Rhizobiales; family Hyphomicrobiaceae; genus AWTP1-13. Next base: position 10,119 of record DASTMQ010000015.1, on the reverse strand, counting down.
GACTTCGACATCATCGTCATCGACGACGGCTCCAGCGACGCCACCGCCGAGGTCGTGCGGCGCACCTTCGAGCATACTGAGCGCGTGCGCGTCCTCAGCAAACCGAACGGTGGAAAGTGGGCGGCCCTCAACTACGGCCTGGCCCATACCGACGCGGAAGTGGTCGTCACGCTCGATGCCGATACCCAGTTCGAACCGGACGCGCTGCGCTGGCTGGTCCGCCATTTCGCCGACCCCAAGGTCGCGGCAGTTGCGGGCGCGGCCGTGGTCGGCAATCAAATCAATCTCATTACCCGTTTCCAGGCGCTCGAATACGTCACCAACCAGAACCTGGACCGCCGCGCTCTCGAAATTGTCAATGGTATCACCGTGGTGCCCGGGGCCATCGGCGCCTGGCGCCGCGATACGCTGCTTACCGTGGGAGGCTTCCTGCCCGACACCCTGGCGGAGGACGCGGAGGCCACCGTGCGTCTGGCGCGGCGTGACTGGAAGGTGCTTTACGAACCGCGCGCGGCGGCACGAACCGAAGCGCCGGAGACGATCAGAAGCTTCATGAAGCAGCGCCTGCGGTGGATGTTCGGCACCTTGCAGGTAGCCTGCAAGAACCTCCCGGCCGTATGGCGTGCCCGGCCGATCGGGCTTGGCTTGTTCGGACTTCCCAACATCATCGTCTTTCAGTTCATCTTTACCCTAATCGCACCGGCGATGGACGCGATGTTGCTTTGGAGCTTCATTTCGGCGCTCAACAACTATCTCTCCGGCCCTCCCGACGCGGTCTTTCCGCCGCCAGCGCTGCACACGGTGGCCGCCTATTGGCTGTATTTTCAGATCCTAGAAATCGCAACGGCGGCCTTGGCGATCACCATCGAGCGCAAGAGCCGCAACATGTGGCGCCTGCTGCCGCTCCTGGTCGTGCAGCGCTTCTGCTACCGGCAGCTCCTCTACGTAACGGCGCTGCGCGCCGCCGCGGCGGCGCTCAAGGGCCATATGCTCGGCTGGAACAAGCTGATCCGGACCGGTCGCGTGGCCAGCCATTTCGGTGGCTGAATCACGCACACGTGTGGGTGCAACCCCATCCTTTCGGGCTATGATTGCGGCCTCCAGGACAGGGAAAATGGCACAACAACGCTCCGGTCTCCGCTGCGCGGGGCTCCGCATGGTGTTCGCTATCGCCCCAGGCCTCCTGCTGCTGCTGCCGGCTGGGCCCGCGCCCGGCGAGGCTGCGGGCGATGCGACCGCGACCAAGGCCGGCGGCGGCAACGCCGCGATGGCGCGCTGGAAGACTGCGCGCGCGACGGTGTTCTGGGTCGGTGAATCGGAGACCGACGACAACGACCATATCGCCAATCTAAAAAGCGCCTGGGATGCGAAGTGGGTCGAGCACTTCGGCGGCATCGACGATCCGGACGATCGCTGCGGCTTTGCCCCCTGCGGCTTCAAGCCGAAGGAGAACCCCTTTTATGTCGCACTTCCCTACGACGACATGGAGGAGGACGGCAGCAGAAAAGTGAGCAACAGCTTCATCCCCTGGAACAACCCAGCGGCCAAGCAATCCTTGCTGAAGAACCGCTGGCTTGCGGTGCGGGCCAATGGCATTACCTGCTATGCGCAGTGGCAGGACGTCGGTCCTTTCGAGAACGACGATTCGGGTTATGTCTTCGGCGCCGCCTCCCAGCCGAAAAACAGCAAAGGGGTGAGGGCCGGCATCGACCTGTCACCGGCGGTCAGAGATTGCCTCAAGGTGGGGGGCGTCGCCGAGGTCAAGTGGCGGCATGTCGAGTGGCACGAGGTGCCGGACGGTCCCTGGAAGCGCACGGTGACCAAGCGCCGCGGCCCTTGAAAGGAGGTCCGGGCGGCGCTCGGCCGGTTGCGGCGCAGGGGCGCTGCCGACCGCGGTTTGCTGAGAGCCAAGCGACCCGCTGCGCCAGCCGCTCTTGATGAGCGCGCTGCCAGATCGCGTACGCGTTCTTTCTAAGCGCCGCCGTTCCGGCAAGGCCACGCCAAAGCGTGCCGAAGCGGGCCTGGGCTGATCGTGCCGCACGGCGCTGGCAAGGAGCGAGCGGGCCATGGTTGGTAGTGTCTTGGTTGGGGGAGCTTCCCCGTCGAGCGCCTCGCAGTCGAAGGCGGCTTAAGGGTTTTGGGGGCCCGTCGCGCTCAGCCGCAAGGCCGTTGCTGCGGCCGGCACCGAGCTAGGCGAAGGCCGGGATCACCGCCTCGCCAAAACGTTGCATCGATTGCTTGATGCGCTCGTGCTCGAGATAGCCGAAACTCATTTGACAGAGAAGATGGCCGACGCCGGCTTGCCGCAGCTCGGCCACCTGCTCGGCAACATCTTTGGCGGTGCCGATCAGGCTGCCCGAGCTCAGCGCATAGCGGATACCATCGGCCTCCGCATGGGTCGGATCGGTCCAAGGGTTCAACAGGGCAGGGTCCGCCCGAAAGTCGGACGGGTTGAAGGCAGCGCGCGCATGCATCATGTGCTGGCGCGTCAGCTTGAGGGCGGCAACGAATTCGTCCTCGGCGGCGGCGCGGCTTTCCCCCACATATATCCAGCGCCAGATCGCCGCCTGTTGCAGCAGGCGCAGCTGGGCGGCGCCATCAAGACCGCTAACGCTGAGCCCATCGGCGTACTGGCCGAGCCGCGTGCCGATCTGGCCGATCGGCAGCCGGACGGTAAGGATCGGGACACCTTTTTCGCCGCAGTGGCGGAAGGAGGCCGCCGAGGCGACGCTGTGCCAAATCGGTGGATGCGGCCGCTGCACCGGCGCCGGGCGCAGCTCGGGTAGGCGCACGCTGAAATATTTGCCTTTGAAGTCGAGCGGGGCGGCCGTCCAGGCGCGCGTCATCACCTCCAGGGCTTCCGCCATGCGCTCGCGCGCGTCGGTGCTTCTGAGGCCATAGCCGACAAACTCATATTCATTGAAGATGCTGCCGCGGCCGACGCCGATATCGAGCCGACCGCGGCTCAAATTGTCGAGCAGCGACAGTTGCGTTGCCAGCCGCACCGGATGGCGCAGCGCCATCTGGATGACGGCGAAGCCGATGCGGATCTTTTGCGTGCGCATCGCCAACGCGGCGGCAAAGGGGATCGGGTCGGCATAGACGCTCTCGCCGGTGAAGTTGTGCTCGGTCAGCCAGACGCCGTCGAAGCCAAGCTGCTCGGCGAGCGTTGCTTGTTCGAGCTGTTCGAAAATGGCCGCGCCATCGTGTTCCGGCGAGGCCGAGTGGGCAAGCGTCATCCAGCCAAACCTCATGCCTTTCCCCCCGCGGCGCTGGCCGGTTGCGGAAAGTTTCGATTTGCCGGGCGCGGCAGCCCGAGATTTTCCCGCAAGGTTGTACCCTCGTAGTCCAGCCGGAAGATGCCGCGCCGCTGCAGCTCCGGCACCACGCGATCGACGAAGTCAGCAAGGCCTTCGGGTAGGTAGGGGAACATCACATTGAAACCGTCGCAGCCCGCAGCAAACAGCCACTCCTGCATTCGATCGGCGATGCTTTCTGGCGTGCCGATGAAGGCGAGCCCGGCATAGCCGCCGACACGCAGCGCCAGCTCACGCACGTTCAAGTTTTCCCGTCTTGCCAGTGCCATCACTCTTTCGCGCCCGCTCTTGCTCGCATTGCTCTCGGGGATCTCCGGCAATGGGCCCTCGGGGTCGAATTGCGATGCATCGTGGCCGAGCGCGACCGAAAGGGCGCCGATGGCGTTGGCATAGTTGACGAGAGCATCGAGCCGCGCGCGCTTGGCTTGCGCTTCCGCGACGGTATCTCCCACCACCACCAAGACGCCGGGAAGGATCTTCAAATGCTCGGGGTTGCGACCAATTTTCAACATCCGGCCCTTGATATCGGCGTACAAGCGCTGGCCATCGGCGAGGTTGGACCCGGCCGCAAACACGACCTCCGCGGTTTCGGCGGCAAGCTGCCGACCGGGCTCGGAGGCGCCCGCCTGCACGATCACCGGCCATCCCTGGATGGGACGGGCAATGTTGAGGGGGCCCCGGACCGAGAAGTATTTGCCCTGGTGATTGAGCAGGTGCATTTTGTTCGGTGCAAAATAGATGCCCTTGTCGACGTCACGCACGAAGGCATCGTCGGCGAAACTGTCCCATAGCCCGGTGACGACGTCATAGAACTCGCGTGCGCGAGCGTAGCGCTCGCCGTGCTCCATATGCTGGGTGAGCCCGAAGTTTAGGGCTGCGTCGGGATTGGAGGTGGTAACGATGTTCCAGCCAGCCCGTCCGCCGCTCAGGTGGTCGAGCGAGGCGAACCTGCGGGCGATATGATAGGGCGCATCGAAGGTCGTCGAGCCCGTGGCGATCAGTCCGATGTGCTTGGTGACCGCGGCCAGGGCGGACAGCAGCGTGAATGGCTCGAACGATGTTACCGTATGGCTGCGCTGTAGGGCTTCGAGCGGCATGTTGAGAACCGCAAGGTGATCGGCCATGAAGAACGCATCGAAACGGCCCCGCTCCAGGGTCTCGGCGAAACGGCGCAAATGCGCAAAATTGAAATTGGCATCGGCAAAGGCGCCCGGATAGCGCCAGGCGCCGGCGTGAATGCTGACGGGGCGCATAAAGGCGCCAAGCCGCAACTGTTGGGATCTTGCCATCGCTAACCCCTCTCGACGCAAAGGCCTGCGCAAGTCTCTTTATATCTTGACGTGCCCGCATCCCCGAGGGCAATGGCCGGCGCCCGCCGCGGCAAGCGCGGCTGGCCGGAAACGACAGCTTTTCCCGCGCACGGCCGGCGCGCAAACCTTTTTTGCATCAGGCGGCGGCGACCTCGATGTCGAGCCAGCCCAGTTCCGTGGTGCGCGCGCGATCGCCCGGCCGCAGAAGCACCGACGTGGTCGCCGATTCGATGACCGCCGGTCCGTCGAGGCGCTGGCCCGGTGCCAGGGCATCGAAGCGGTAGATCGGCACCTGCAGCCATTGCCCGAGATAGATCTCGCGTTCGCCGGCCGCGGGCGCCGGCGGCCGACGCGCGAGCGCGGGCTCCTGCGGCAGCGCCGGCAGTTCGCCGATCGCCGCCACCCGCGCGTTGACCAGCACCACCTCCTGATCCCTGAGGCTGTAGGTATAAAGTTGCTCGTGGCGGCCGTGAAACGCATCCGCCAGCTGCCGCAAAAGGTCGTTTTTGTCGAAATCGACGTGATCCAATGGCACGCCGACCTCGAATACTTGTTCGCCGTAGCGCATGTCGGCGGAAGGTCGCAGCCGGATCGGACCGGCGAAGGACGCCGCCTTAAGGCGCTGGCGGCCCTCGGCCTCCATCTGGCGAAAGGCCGAGCGCACCGCCGCGGCATCGAGGCCACTGGTATCGCCGATATGCGTGCGCGCTATTTCGCAGCGCAAGTTGCTGGCGAGCATACCCCACGCCGATAGCACGGCGCAGAGGCGGGGTATGATCACGCGCTTCAGATCGAGTTGGCGCGCGACGTCGGTCACATGCAAGGCGGCGGCGCCGCCGAAGGCGAGAATGGCGAAGCGCCTGGGATCGACCCCGCGGCGCACCGAAACCAGGCGAATGCCCTCCGCCATGTGCGTGTTGATGACGCGGTGGATTCCCTCCGCCGTGCTCAAGCGGTCGATCCCCAGTTTGGTCGCGATGCGATCGATCACGGTTTCGGCGGCGCCGCGATCAAGCCGCGATCGGCCGCCGAGGAAGTTGTCGGGATCGAGAAAGCCGAGGACGAGACTGGCGTCGGTAACCGTCGCCTCGGTGCCACCGTTAGCGTAGCAGGCCGGGCCCGGTTGCGCACCCGCACTCTGTGGTCCGACATGCAGCACGCCGCTGTGATCGACGCGCGCGATCGAGCCGCCGCCCGCGCCAATGCTGGCGATATCCAAGCTCTGCAGGGCGACGCGCTGTCCGGCAATGCGCCGGTCCGAGCTGATCGCCGCTTCGCCGCCGACCACCAGGGAGATATCGGTGGAGGTGCCACCCATATCGAAGGGAATGAGGTCGCCGTGCTGGTTGAGTTGGCCGGCGTATTGGCTACCGGCAACGCCGCCGGCCGGGCCGGAGAGTACGCTGCCGGCGGCCAACCGCACCGCTTCCGCGATGCTGGCAACGCCACCGTGCGATTGGATGATCAAGACTGGCGCCTTGAGGCCGGCCGCACGCAAGCGTGCCTCCAGCCGGAGAAGATAGCGTTCCAGCGCCGGGCCGACGTAGGCATTGACGAGGGTGGTTGAGACGCGATCGTACTCTTTGATCTGCGGCAGTACGTCCGACGATAAGGCAACATAGACCTTGGGCATCGCCGCCCGTATGGCCTCGGCGGTAGCGCGCTCGTGGCTGCCATCGCGCCAGCTGTGGAGGTAGCACACGGCGATGGCCTCGACGTCTTGGCGCGCGAGCGTTGCAATCGCTTCTGCCAGGGAGCCGCGGTCGAGCGCGACCTCGACGCGACCATCCGGGCGCAGGCGCTCGCGCACACCCAGTCGACGCTCGCGCGGCACAAGTTGCGTCGGCGGCGGCTGGCGCAGATTGTAGCGATCGTCCTTGAGCCCTTCGCGCATCTCAATGATGTCGCGGTGGCCTGCCGTGGTCAGCAGCCCGACCTTGGCGCCCTTGTGTTCGATGAGGGCGTTGGTGGCCACCGTTGTGCCATGCACGATGCGCTCGGTGCCCTCGAGCAAGGTGCCGGTATCGATGCCGAGCGTCGCCGCCAGGCGATCGAGCCCCGCCATCACGCCCAAGGATTGGTCGGTCGGCGTCGTCGCTACCTTGGCCAGCGTAACGTGGCCCCGCCCATCAACGGACACCAGATCCGTGAAGGTCCCCCCGACATCGATGCCAATGCGAAACATCGCTCACTCGGGCCTGTCCGAGACAAATCCTTGGCGTTTGTCACGCTCGCGTTCCCAAGCCGAGCGCAGCTTGCCGTCACCCCAGCCGCCGCCGCCGCCCGAGTGGGCGTTGAGCACGTCGCCGGGCCTCAATACGATGCCGGTCTCCTTGGTCTTGAGAACGCGATCGGGGCGGCCGGCGGACTGCAACCAGTAGCGATGCGGCTTGCCATCCTCGCCGCCGGCAAGGCCGCAGGCGCCATACTTGATGCCATCGCCGGCGGTATTGGCGAGCGCCGGCTCGCTCGTCTCGAGGACCAGTTCGAGTTCACCGCCCGGACCGCCGCGATGGCGCCCGTCGCCGCCACTGTCGGGGCGGAACTCGTGGCGGCGAAAATGCAGCGGAAAACGCACCTCCTGCACCTCGAGGCTGCCGAACTTGATGCCGCCGGCGGCCTGCCATTCGCCAGCCCCCGGCCAACCGTCCCCCGCCGAGGAGCCGCCGCCGCCCGGCCGCGCTTGAAACAGATGCCAAATGAACGGCTTGCCGTTGCGCGGATCGACGCCCTGCACCGCCACGCGAAAGCGTCTCCCCCAGCCCGCCATGGCGCGATCGGGACAGGCCGGCGCCAGAGCACGGATGATCGCCTCGATGATCTCCTGGCCGCAGTGATTGGTGCACAGCGTCACCGGCGCACCGGGCCGCGGGCAAACGATGCTGCCTTCCTTGACCTGCAAGCTCAGCGGCCGAAAGGCGCCATCGTTCTTGGGAATGTCCGGATCGATCAGGTAGGCGAGCGCCACCACCGCTGCCGAGTAGGTGTTGGCATACGAGGAATTAATGAAACCCGTTACCTGCGGATGGCTGTCGCTGAGGTCGATGTCGAGGTTGCTGCCGTGCTTCAGGATGCGGGCACGGATCGGAATGTCGTGGGCGCCATGACCATCATCGTCGAGGAATGCTTCGCCCTCGTAGGTGCCGTCCTTCCAGCTGCCGATGATGGCGCGCACCTGCCGCTCGGCCCCATCGAGCACGGCGGCGACGGCTCGATGTGTGACGGTTGAGCCGAACTCGCCGAACAGCTGCCCGAGGCGCCGTTCGCCGATGCGCGCCGAGCCGATCATCGCCGCCAGATCGCCGCGGAAATCGCGGGGATGGCGCACGTTGAGGACGATCATTTCGTAGACGTCATCGCGCCGGTTGCCCTCCTCGTAAAGCTTCAACGGCGGAATGCGCAGGCCTTCCTGATAGATCTCGGTAGCGCTGGCGTTATAGGCGCCGTGCGTGGCACCGCCGATGTCGCTCTGATGCGAGCGGTTGATCGACCAGAACACCAGGCGCTTGTCGTCGAAGACCGGTACAAAGACGGTGAGATCGGGCAGATGGTTGCCGCCCCGATAGGGATCGTTCAAGAGATAGACGTCCCCCGGTCTAATCTGATCCCTGAAGAAGTCGTGCACGGCGCGCGCGGCAAAGGGCAGGGCGCCGACGTGGATGGGGACGTGCTCGGCCTGGGCGACCAAGCGTCCCTCGGGATCGCAAAGCGCGGTGGAAAAATCCCGGCTCGAATTCAGGATCTGTGAATAGGAGGTGCGCAACATGGCTTCGCCCATCTCCTCGACAATGGCGCGAAGGCGGTGCTGGACCACAGAGATTGTGATCGGATCGACGACAGGGGACATGCTGGGAAAGGTCCTGAGGGCAGTTTTTGGCAGGTCGCAGACAAACGAGCATGCCTTGCCCTGCCGATTGTGGTCAACACGCTTGCGAACCGAGCCCGAAGTTCGGCGCCCGCCCCCAAGTTCGGGCGTCATGCCTCCGACAGGAACGGCGCACGCGCGCTGCAGAACTCCTCGACCGCTGCGAACAGGCTTTCCAGTTCGGCAGGCCCCAACGGCAGGCTCATCGCAATCATCCCGCGGCGCGCGATATAGATCCCGGCGGCCAGCAGATCGAAAAAGTAGAGCTCGCGCAAGGCATCCTCCTTGGCGCTGGCACTATAGGGACGCTCGATCGGACCGGCGCGAAAATGCGGTTGCATCATGCTGCCCAAGCCACTGAAGTGCATGTTGACGCCGCGCGCACGGCAAATGGCGTTCAATCTCTGACGCGCCCCCTCGCCACGCGCAAACAGCGCCTCGGCGGCGGCGGCATCGAAGATCTCGCCCATGGCGACCATGCCGCCCGCCATCGTCATCACGTTGTTGTTGAAGGTGCCCGAATGGATCAGGGCGCCGGGGCGATGGGCATCGAAAAGGTCCATCACGTCGGCCCGACCGCCGAAGGCGCCGAAGCTCATGCCGCCGGCCATATACTTGCCAAGGGTCGTAAGGTCGGGCGTCACGCCGCGGAGCTTTTGCAGGCCGCCGGCGGAATGCCTGCTGGTCATCACCTCGTCGAACAGCAAAAGGACGCCCAGGTCGCGGCTGGCCTCGCGCAGGGCGGCAAGAAACTCGGGGCGAGCGGGGATGCAGCCGCCCGAACCCATCATCGGCTCGAGAATGACGGCGGCGATTTCGCCGGCGTGCGCGCGCAAAATCTCGAGCGTCTGTCGGCTGTCGTTGTAGTCGGCCAGCGTCACCGGAATGGGTGAATTGATCGGGCTGCCGCCGCCAACCAGGGTCAATAGTCCGCCGTGGTATCCGCCGCGAAAGGCAATAATGCCCGGCCGACCGGTGAAGGCTCGCGCGGCCCCAAGCGCCATCATGTTGGCCTCCGTGCCGCTGTTGGTGAAGCGCACGCGCTCGAGCGAGGGAAAGCGCGCGCATAGCAAGGCGGCCAACTGCGATTCGCGTTCGCCGACCGCGGCCAAGTTGAGGCCACGGTCTATCGCAGCATGCAAGGCCGCCTGAATGCGCGGTTCGGAGTGGCCGAACAGCCCGGCCGTGTATTCGCCGCAAAAATCGATGTAGCGGCGGCCGTCCACGTCCTCGAGAAAACACCCCTGCCCACGCGCCATTGCCGTGGGAAACGGCGTATAAAACAGCACCGAACGTGTGTTGCCCCCCGGCAGCACCGCCCGCGCCGTCCGATGGATGCGTTCGCTCTCCGGCCGGGCTGAACGATAGCGCTCCCGGGCCTCCGCGAGCGCGCTATCAAGGTCGCTGTTGCGCTGTTGGCTTGGGCTCATTTTGCGCTTTTCCTTTTGCATTGGGGGCGCTGCTGGGGAACCGACGGTGCCGCACCTGCGCGCGCGAGGTGCAAGCCCGAAGGCAGCGCCATTCTTGCACGAGCGCACGCCCGCGCGCGATAGCCAGCTTGTCTTGCCCGCGGTGTTGCCAGCTCGAGCCGGGGTGCCAAAGCCCCGCGCAACAGGCGCGGGCGGCG
>DASTMQ010000014.1:0-3958 GCA_035714005.1 Hyphomicrobiaceae bacterium | reverse complement strand
GGCAAACCCGATCACCAGCGGTGGTCGCCGGCCCGGCGGGGCGCGGGCAATGGTCTTTAAAATGTCCGGGTTCTCCACGAGCTCCAGGCGCGGCGGCGTCGATTGTGCCCCCTTTTTGATCTTCTCGGAGGCCGTGCTGGCAACGCGCCAGTCGGCCACGGCCGCCGCGAAGATGGCGACGTCGCAGGGCAGGGCCTCGGACACCGCCGCCAGCATCTCTTGCGCGGTCTCCACGGCCACGAGGTCGACGCCGGCTGGAGCGGCAAGCTCGCTCGGCCCGGAGATGAGCGTTACCCGGGCGCCCAGCGCGCGTGCCTCAGCGGCGATCGCGGTGCCCTGTTTGCCCGACGAACGGTTGGCGATATAGCGCACCGGGTCGATCGGCTCGTGCGTTGGCCCGCTGGTGACGAGTACGTGTCGTCCGGCCAGCGGACCCACTCGGCTCGGGTGGGCGCTCATGGCGGGCGGGGGCGGGTGCGGGTCGCCATCGCGGTGGCCAGGCTCGGCGTGCGCGGGAGGCGGCGCCGGCGCAGCCAGACCTAACGTGTCGAAGATCGCCGCCAGCAGTTCGGGCACCTCCGCCAGCCGGCCGGGGCCTGCCTCGCCGGCTTCGGCCATTTCGCCCACTGCCGGCCCGACGAAGCAGGTTCCGTCCGCCTCGAGCAGGGCCACGTTGCGACGGGTCGCGGCGTTGAGCCACATGCGCGGGTTCATGGCGGGCGCCAGCAACACGGGCTTGTCCGTCGCCAGCAGCACGCACGAGGCGAGGTCGTCGGCATGTCCGCCCGCCATTTTCGCGATTAGGTCGGCGGTGGCCGGTGCGACCACGATCAGGTCCGCCTCGCGCGCGAGGCGGATGTGGCCGATCTCGCGCTCCTCGTTGAGGTCGAAAAGATCGGTAAAGACCTGATCGCCCGTCAGGGCCCCGACCGACAGCGGCGTGATAAAGGCCTGCGCCGCTTTGGTCATGATGGCACGCACGCCGATCCGTCGCTCGCGCAGGCGCCGGATCAGCTCGAGGCACTTATAGGCGGCGATGCCGCCACCGATAATCAGGGCGATGCGTTTGTCGATGGCTGACGGCGGGCCGACGTTCCTGGCCGCGCTCGCCTGCGTCGGCGCGAGCACGGACTGGCGCGCCGCGCCCGGCTTCGTCGTCGCTGCCGCCGCACCTGCGCGCCGGGCCGGCGATGAAGCGCGCATGAAGGCGCGCACGCGATCGGCGGTTTTGAGGGTGACGCTGTTGCCGCGCCGCAGGTTGGCGACGAGGTGGCCGTCGTTGACCGCCGCCAGGCCGAATTTGGTCGCCGTCAGGCCGGTTTCGGCGAGAAAGGCCTCGATCTCCGTGAGCAGGGCGCGCGCCATGGTGTGCATGGGCGCTACTGTTGTGGGAAATTCCCCATTAGTCAATGGGCAAGCGCTGGGGCTGGCCTTGGCGCTCGCGCGGTTCGGCCAAGCTCAACGCCCGCCCAGGCGGCGCAGGCGCCCTTCGGCCTCCGGCGCGCCCAGCTCGCGCGCCCTCTCATACCATTTCTTGGCTTCGCCCTGGTCCGGCTTCAGGCCCAACACCTTGAGGCGCGCGAGCTCGGCCGCGTCATAGGTGGCGGCCAAGGCCAGGGCGCTTTCCGCCAGGCCGGCCTCGGCGGCGCGCTCGAAGAACTGCCGTGCCGCATAGATGTTGCCGCGTCCCAGCTGCTCCTCGCCGCGGGCGTGCAGCTTGAGGGCACGGTCGCGGTCCGCCGGGGCGAGCTGGGGCGCCGAAAGGGCGCGGCTGGTGCTGTTGGGCGGCGGGGCGGCTGCGGCGGTGGGCGCCGCCGGCGCCGCTGCGCGCGTGACGGCGAGGGTCGTGGTGGCCTCGGCCAAAATCGATCCCTCGACGTTGACGAGGGCGATGATGACCTCCGACTTGCCTTCCAGCCCTACCGGCACGATGACCATCAGGTTCGGCAGGGCGTTGAGCGGCACGGCCCACGAACCGGGCGCGATGGCGTATCCCTCCGACAGCGCCGCGGTCGCCGGCAGCCCGCGAATGCGGATAAACGAGTTCTTGGCGAGCCCATCGCGCGGGCGTACCTGGATCGGCAGGCGCACGCGCGAGGCCGGTGTGGTGTTTGTCACCGGCGCCACCTCGAGGGCGACCTCGCCCTGTTGTGCGGCGGCAGGGGCGTATGCCCCGGGGCGTCCGGCCGCCAACAGGGCGGCAAGGATGAGGGCGAAAACGCCAACTCTCAGTGGCACGCGTACCTGCAAACCTGCGTTGGCCTGCACCGGCTGCCATGGCCTGGTCGCCGTCCTGCTCGGGCGGTGCCAGGCTAGGCTGGGCGCAGGCGCCTCTCCTTTGTTTCCCAAGGCGGGTGGCTTTGGCTAACCACCCCGCCGACCTAAACGAGGAAGCGGCAGTGACGGAACGCAACGCTCGATTGGCCGCCCAGCCCCTCTGTCAGGCGAGCGTCGGCAAGCGTGCGCTCGTTTCACCGCTTCTTTTGCTGTTTGCTCCACTCCAGGAATTGCTTGAACATGCGCTCCTGCTCGACCCTGTTGTCGGCGGTCGCGCGTGCGCCCTGGGTGCGAGTGAGGTTGGCCTCGGCACTCGCCTGCGCGGCGGCCTTGGCAACTAGGGCCTGGGCGGGAGGAAAGCGGGTCCAGCCCGGGATGGTGCCGGCCAGGTTCATGTCCTTCCACCCCGGCTGGTAGGGCTTTTCGCGCAACTTGTCGAAACGCTCGAACAGGTACTCCACAAAGCGCAGGCAGCGGCGGTAGCGATCGGTGTCCTTGTTCCAATTGTAGACCGCAAGCAGGGCCGGCACTGAGATGGTCTGCACCGTCTCGCCCTGTGCGATCAGATTGGGATAGTCGGCGGCAGTCAGCTCGGCAGGCACGTAATAGTCCTCAAACTTAGCCCCGAACTCGATCGGCAGAAAATGAAAGCCGGGTTCCGGCTTGAATTTCGAAAACAGGTCGTTGGGCTTGCCAACCACGTGCACGATGCCGGCGATCTCGCCCTTGCGCATCTGCTCGAGTGCGACCGAGTTGTTCTGGAACAGCCGCTCGACCTTGATCCCCAGTCGATCGAAGACGATGCCGCCGGTATAATTGGCGGCGCTGCCGACGGTGTTGAAATTCACCTTCTTGCCGACCAGGTCCTGGAAGCTTTTGATCTCTTCGCGCACGTAGACGTGGACCTCGCCCTGGAACATCGGGATGATGTAGTTCACCCGCCGTTCGATGCCGGGGATTCGCTCCACGTTCCTGAAATGATCGAGCACATCGGAGTAGGTGATGGCGATGTCGACGCCCTTGAGGTAGATGAGATCGCTGACGTTGCCCACCGCGCCGTAACTGACGATCGGCAGCACGCGCAAGTTATCACCGTCATCGAGCGCCTTGCCCAGATCGGCGGCGTAGCGAACGAAGGTTCCCTCCAGCAGGCCGCCGGCGACGCCGACCGTCCAATTGTTGATACGGGCCGCCTTGGCGGCTTCTTCTTCGCTCACGGGCTTGTTGGGGATCGGCACCGCCCGTCGCGGCACGGCGGCCTGTGCGACTTCCGCGGTTCCAGGCCAGAGCAACTGGGCGGTGGCGGGGCTGGCCGTCATGGCCAGGCAGGCCAGATAACCGAGCGTGCAAGCAATGCGATACACGTTAATGCCTCCCTTCAATGCCGTGTTCGGCGCGCGCTGAAAGCGTCGCACGGCCAATGCCAGATTGCGAGCTCCCAACGCCTCGGAGGCGGCGTCTGGATTGCGACGGCAGAAATCGCCTGGGACCCTGGCAACGGCTCGGACGAGATGGGCCGCCCGAAGCCTTGCAACCTGCCTTGCCTCAAGTCGGAGCCAAACCGATTGGGAAACTCCGAGCCAAGCTTCCGCCGCCACCCCCGATGCCGTCGGATGATAACCCAGGCTGGCGCCAGATCGCGTTCATTTGATGGCAAGCGCGCGCGCCGGCGGCCCCGCCA
>DASTMQ010000013.1:0-4562 GCA_035714005.1 Hyphomicrobiaceae bacterium | reverse complement strand
GTTTCTTGCGCGTGGGCGTTGCTGCTGTGCCTGCTGGCCAGCGCACCGGTGTTGGCCTCTCCGCAGAGCTGCGGTCCACAGGCGCTCGGCGTCGCGCGCACGCTTGAGATCGACACGCGCGGCGGGCCGCGCTTTGGCTTTCAATACCAGGATCCCGGCCTCCTCGCCGACGGCGAGGTGATCCTCACCTTCGACGACGGGCCGCTGCGCGCCTATACGAGACCGATCCTCGAGACGCTGGCGGCGCACTGCACCAAGGCCACCTTTTTCCTGGTCGGACGCATGGCCGTCGCCGACCCCGAGATGGTGCAGGAATATGCCCGCCAAGGCCACACGGTCGGCACCCATACCTGGTCGCACGCCAACCTGCAGGCGATGTCACCGGCGCGGGCGCGGGCGGAAATCGAGCTGGGCTTCTCAGCGGTGCAGGGCGCGATGGGACGGCCGATCGCTCCCTTCTTCCGCTTTCCCTATCTGCGCGACACCAAGGGCACGAGCGACTATCTGGCCGGCCGACAGTTCGCGGCCTTTTCCATCGACGTCGACAGCAAGGACTACCGCACCCGTGATCCCTCCGCCGTGCAACGCAAGGTGATGGCCGACCTGGCGCGGCAGCGCAAGGGCATCATCCTGTTCCACGACATCCACTATTCGACGGCGCGGGCACTGCCGGGTCTGCTCGCCGAACTGAAGGCCAAGGGCTACAAGGTGGTGCACATCACCCCCAAAGGCGAGGCCACCACGATTGCCGAATTCGACGGCCAGGCGCAGCAGGAACTGGGCCGGCGTCGCGCCGCGCTCGGCGGCGAACCCCTGGCGCGGCGGTCCTTGACCTGGCCGGCCGCCAAGACCATCCCCTCCCAGCCCGCCGCCGCCGAACTGCCGGCGAGCCCGCCGGCACGGCCGAGCGGCGAGGCGTCCGGCCCCTCCTGGCGCATTCAGGTTGAGCAGCCGTGGTGGCCCTGGCGCTGGTCGCCTTAGCCGCTCGCTCCACGCTAGCTCGTTGTTCGCAGCGCACGCCGGGCGGCTTTGCCGGCGCGCCCGCTTCTGCG
This sequence comes from Hyphomicrobiaceae bacterium, assembly GCA_035714005.1. GTDB lineage: Bacteria > Pseudomonadota > Alphaproteobacteria > Rhizobiales > Hyphomicrobiaceae > AWTP1-13. The sequence continues at coordinate 3,510 of DASTMQ010000013.1, read as the reverse complement.
GCGCCCAACCTTGACTAGTTGGACCTCCAACTAATAGGTTGGTGTAAAGACCAACAACGAGCAAAGGGAGGCCAACCATGCGCAGATCGAGCTTTAGTGCGTTAGCGGCGGCGCTGGCGATCACCGTTGCGCTTAGCGGTGGAGCGGCGGCGCAAGAGGCGCCGAAATCCATCAAGATCGGCTACGTCATTTCGCTGTCGGGCCCGCAGTCGGCCGGCGCCATGCTGACGACGGTGCCGAACTATCGGCTGTGGGTCGATGAGGTGAACAAGGCCGGCGGCCTGATGCTCAAGAAATTCAACAAGCGCATCCCCATCGAGGTCACCGAAATCGATGACCGCTCCAACAACGAAGACATGGTGCGCCTGGTCGAGCGCCTGATGACGGTCGACAAGGTCGACATCGTTCTCTCCCCCTGGGGCACGGGCCCCAACCTGCAGGCCGCACCCGTGTTCGCCAAGAACGGCTATCCGCAGCTCGTCGGCACCGGCAATTCCGACAAGATCCCCGAGCTCGTGCAGCGCTTTCCGACCACCTTCTGGTTCCTCGGCATGCCCAGCGACGGCGCCAAGGCACTGGTCGATCTTCTGTCGGACCTAAAGCAGGCCGGCCGCATCAACGACAAGGTGGCGCTGTTCGTGGTGCAGCATCCTTTCGGTTCGGAGTTCGTGACCCCGACCAAGCCGATGTTGGAAAAGGCCGGCTTCAAGCTCGCCTACGAAACCACCTATCCGCTCGGCGTGTCCGACCTCTCCGCCCAGATCAAGGCGGCCAAGGCCGCAGGGCCCGATACCATGGTCGCCTTTTCCTACCCGCCCGACACCTTCATGCTGACGGAGCAGTCGATCGCCAACGAGTTCAACCCGAAGGTCAAATTCTTAAGCGTCGGCGTCGCCTTTCCCAACTACAAGGCCAAGTTCGCCGACAAGGTGGAGGGCACCTTCGGCCTTGGCGCCTGGAACCCCGACGGGCCCGGCGTCAAGGACTGGTTTGCCCGCCACAAGAGCCTGACCAATCAGGAGCCGGATCGCTGGGCCTCCTCCAACACCTATGCTTCCCTGCAAGTCTTGCAGCAGGCGATCGAACAGGTTGGCGAGATCGACCGGGCAAAAATCGTCGAGGCCATCAAGACGGGCAGCTTCAAGACCATTCTCGGCGACACCAAGCTCGAAGCCGGCGTTTTGCGCAAAGTCTGGTGGGTCGGCCAGTGGCAGGACGGGGAATATCGCGGCATCGCGCCCACCGACCTGCCGGGTGCCGCAAAGCCGCGCTTGAAGTAGCCTATACATGCCTTGACGCTTAATGGCGGCATCGGTCCCGCGTTTATGACGCGGGCCTTTTTTTCGCCGGACGCGCACGCTCAGCGCCTATAAAGGTCGCCAGCCAAGACCGACAAGCCAAGACCGACAAGCCAAGAGCAACAAGCCAAGACCAGCTAAGACCAACCAGACCCGCTCGCGGCCGCCGCAGCCGCCGAGCAAAGAGACCCAGCCGCAGCCCGAGTCATGCTCCTGTTCGATTTCCTTCTTGCAGGTCTGGTGATCGGCGGCATCTATGCGCTGATCGCGATCGGCCTCAACCTGCAATACGGGGTCGCCCGCGTCCTGAACCTCGCTTACGGCGAGTTCTTGATGCTGGCCGGCTACGGCGCCTTCTGGGGGGTCACGCTGATCGGCGTGCCGCCGCTCATCAGCTTGCTCGCGGGCGCGCCGCTGGCCTTCGCCGCCAGCTGGCTTCTGTTCCGCTACGTGTTGCATCCCCTACTTAAGCGGTCGCGCGATGCGGGCAAGCGGGAGATCGATTCCATCCTTGCCACCTTTGGCCTGCTGTTCGTGCTGCAAGGGGTGGCGCTGGTGGCTTGGTCCGGCACGGACCGTTTCTACAGTTTTCTTGCCACACCGGTGAACGTGCTTGGCATCGTCATGAGCGCCAACCGCCTTTTGGTGCTGCTCGCTGCTCTCTTGCTGTCGGGCGCCACCTTCGCGCTGCTGCAGCTGACCGGCATCGGCCGAGCCCTGCGCGCGCTCGCCGCCAGCCCGCAGACCGCGCCCCTGGTCGGCATCGACGTTGCCCGTTACAGCGCCGGCGCCTTTGCGCTCGGCGGTGCGCTTGCCGCCATCGCCGGCGTGCTGTTGTCGACCTTCATCGGCATCAACCCGAGCATCGGCGCCGCCTTCACCATGAAGGCGCTGATCGTCGTGGTGATGGGCGGCATCGGACACGTGCTGGGTGGGCTGGTCGCCGGGTTGGTGCTCGGCATGGCGGAGACCATGGCCGCCCTGCTGATCGACCCTGGCCTGATCACGGTCATCAACTTTGCCATCTTCTCGATCGTGCTGCTGTGGCGACCGCAGGGCCTGTTCGCGCGCGCCTCGGGCACCACCACCCCCTTGCGGCTTGGCCGCTACGCCGCCGCCGCCAGCGTGCTGGCGCTGCTGTTGCTGGCACCCGCCTTCGCCAACGCCTATTGGCTCTCCCTCCTCGTCAACATCCTGATGTACGTCGCGCTGGCGACAGGCTGGGCGTTTTTCTGCGGCCCGACGCGCTATGTTTCGCTGGCGGCGTCCGCCTTCTTCGGCCTCGGCGCCTATGCGGTGGCGGTATTGGCGCCCGACTATTCCTATCCGCTGGCGCTCGCCGCCGCGCTCGCCATCGCCAGCGTCTTGTCCGCCTTCGTCGGCTTGGCGACGCTGCGCCTGTCGGGCATGTACTTTGTGATCTTCACCTTCGGATTGGCCACGCTGGTGCGCGAGATCGTGACCTGGTGGGAGTTCAATGTCGCCCACAAGGCCGGCCGGCACCTATTCCTCTCCATCACCACCACGCACATCTACTACCAGCTCTTGGCGCTCTGCGCCTTGATCATCGCGCTGTGGCTCTGGCGCGATCGGAGCCGCATGGGCTTCGCGCTGGCAACCCTCGGCGCCGACGAAACCGTGGCCCGCCAGATCGGCATCAACACGGTGGCGCTGAAGATTTCCACCTTTGTCGTGAGCTCACTCGTCATGACGCTCGCCGGCGCCATTCTGGCCCCCCGCTGGAGCTACATGGACGCCACCGTTGCCTTCAATCCCAACACCTCGTTCCTGACCGTGATCATGGCCCTGCTGGGCGGTGCCAGCTCGGTGTGGGGTCCGATGCTGGGCGTCATTCCTCTGGTGCTGATTTCCGACTTCCTCTCCGTCACCGTGCCCAACTATTTCAGCGTGGTTTTGGGGTTGGTGCTGCTGGCCATCGTCTTTTTGGTTCCGGGCGGCCTGATCGGCTTGGCACGCGGCGACGGCGTGCTGGCCGCCAGGGAACGGCTGGCGGGCCTCCTGCGCGGCCTCGCCCAACGCCTCGATGGCCGCCGCCCCGCCGGTCGCGCGTCGGAGCCGGCGCTGCAGGCGCCGCGCGCGCCCTTGCTGCCGCTCAGCCAGACCAAGGGTTGGCTCAGGGCGGCACGGAAAGGCGAGCCATGACGGGCGCCGCCTTGCCGCTGCTCGAGGTAGCCAACCTCTGCCGCAACTT
>DASTMQ010000012.1:0-5971 GCA_035714005.1 Hyphomicrobiaceae bacterium | reverse complement strand
GCCGGCGGCCACGCGGATCTGTCCGTGATCCTTGCGCCCGGTCGCCAGGGTTGCGCGGCCGCGTCAGGGCCGCAGGGCAGGCCTCATAGGTCCTCGACGAAGCTGCTGCCCGAAATCGGGAAAAACCCTTGCCGGCGTGGGAAGCGCCAAGCCGCAGACCGACCTTTGGCGAGTACGTAGGCGCTTGCGCCGGGAGCAGACCGAATGGCAGAGGACCCGCGTGTCGGCCCCGGGTATACGCAGCCCCCAATGTGACCTGCCCCTAGGCCCCGCGCGGGCGGTCGAATTTCCCTGTTCTACCCGGAGGTTAGCCGATCAACGCCTTGGTGTGTGGTGCCCAGGAGAGGACTCGAACCTCCACGGCTTTTACACCGCTAGTACCTGAAACTAGTGCGTCTACCAATTCCGCCACCTGGGCAGGCTCGGCCATGGCGGGCATCACCTAGAGCCGGGGGCTGCCCTTGTCAATTGCAGGGGTGTCTTGGCACCCGGCGGCGTGGGCAAGCAAGGCCAGCGCCGGCGGACCCTTGGTCCAGTAGGCTCACCCTGTGCGCCGGCGCCGCTTCACACCCGCGCGCGGTAGCGTTATTGCTCGCCCTCAAATGCGACTGAACCCGGAGATGATGCGCATGCTGCGGCGCGAGCAGGGAAGCCTGGCGACGGTCTTTGGTGGCTCGGGCTTTGTCGGTCGGCATGCCGTGCGTGCCCTGGCGCGCGATGGCTGGCGCATTCGCGCAGCCGTGCGTCGCCCCGATCTTGCTGGCCATCTGCAGCCGATGGGAAGCGTCGGCCAGATCATGGCCGTACAAGCCAACCTGCGTTTTCCCGATTCCACTCGTCGGGCAGCGGAGGGGGCGGCCGCGGTCGTCAACCTCGTTGGCATCCTGTCGAGCTCAGGTGCCCAAACCTTCGAGGCGGTGCACGTCGCGGGCGCGCGTGCCGCGGCCAGGGCCGCGCGCGAGGCCGGTGCCAAAATATTCGTGCACGTGTCGGCAATCGGCGCTTCGCCGCAATCGAGCGCGGTCTATGCGCGCACCAAGGCTGCCGGCGAAGCCGCCGTGCTGCAAGAATTCCCCGAAGCGATCATCTTGCGGCCTTCGCTCGTGTTCGGTCCGGAGGATCAGCTCTTCAATAGGTTCGCGGCGATGGCCACGCGCTCGCCGGTGTTGCCCCTGATCGGCTGGGGTCGCAGCACATTCCAGCCCGTGTATGTGGGCGATGTGGCAATGGCGATTGCCGCAGCCTGCGCCGGCAAGGCCAAGGGGGGCACAATTTACGAACTCGGCGGACCTGAGGTCATCAGCTTCCGCGAACTGCTCGATAAGACGCTGGCATGGTCCGACCGCAAGCGCGTCTATGCGCCTATTCCGTTCTCGCTTGCCAAGCTGGGCGCGGCGTTGACGGCTCCGCTGCCCAGCTCGATGCGGCCGCTGACCGTCGATCAAATCCGGATGCTGCAAATCCCCAACGTCGTGAGCGCCACCGCGCTCAAGGAGGGGCGTACGCTGGCGGCCTTGGGGGTCGCGCATCCCAGCAGCATGGAGGCGATCGTACCTGAATATCTGGAACCGTTCCGGCCGCGCGGCCAATTTGCGAGCTATCGGGGCTGACAGTCGGAAATGCCGGAGCTCCCAGAAGTTGAGACCGTTTGCCGTGGGCTGGCCCCCGTGCTAGCGGGACGACGGTTCGTGAAAGTCGAGCAGCGCCGGAAGGATTTGCGCTTTCCCCTGCCGCAAGGCTTTGTGCAACGCCTGACGGGACGTAGGGTGACGCGCCTCGATCGGCGCGCCAAATATATTCTCGTGCATCTCGATGGCGCCGAAGTGTTGGCCGTACACCTGGGCATGACCGGACGCTTTTTGGTACGACAGGGCGCGCGCACCGCAGGTGACAGGGAGCTGCTCGGTGAGTTTCGTCACGACCACGGCCATCTCGACAAGCACGATCACCTCATCTTCACCATGTCCGGGGGGCCGGTGGTCACTTACAATGACGTGCGACGTTTCGGCTATATGACCTTGATCCCCGAGCGCGACCTCGCGCGCGACGCTTTCTTCCACGGACTTGGCGTCGAGCCATTGAGCGCGGAACTCGACGCCGCCTATCTGGCGCGGCGCGCCGGCGGGAAAAAGACGGATCTCAAAGCGTTTCTGATGGACCAGCGCATTATCGCCGGTCTCGGCAATATCTATGTCTGCGAAGCGCTTTATCGCGCTGGGCTGAACCCATGGGGTCGTGCCGCACGCCTGGCCACGCGGAGCGGCAAGCCCACGCCTGCGGCCCAACGCCTGGCTCCTGCCATCAAGGCCGTGCTGCAGGATGCAATCCGCGCCGGCGGCTCGACGCTGCGCGACTATAAGCAGGCCGATGGCAGTATCGGCCGTTTCCAGAACGAATTTGCCGTCTATGGCCGCGACGGCCAAGCTTGCGCCAAGCCCCGCTGCCGGGGCACCGTGCGGCGGAAAACTCAAGCCGGTCGCTCGACCTTTTACTGTCCGGTTTGCCAGCGGTAAGCGCGCAGCCGCCCCTGCCCAAAAGGAGTTCGCCATGGCGTACGCAACGATCATTGTCGAGAGCAAGGACCGCGTTGGCATCATCCGGCTCAATCGACCCGATGCGCTCAACGCGCTCAATGTGCAGCTGATCGAGGAGATGCGGCAAGCGCTCGATGGCTTTGAAGCCGATGATGGTATCGGCTGCATCATCATTACGGGAAACGACAAGGCCTTTGCCGCCGGCGCCGATATCAAGCAAATGCAGTCAAAATCCTACATGCAGGCCTACAAGGAGGACTTTATCGCGCGCTGGGATCGCGTGGCAGCCGTGCGTAAGCCGGTGGTGGCCGCGGTGGCAGGCTTTGCGCTCGGCGGCGGCTGCGAGCTCGCCATGATGTGCGACATTATCATCGCTGCCGACACCGCCAAGTTCGGCCAGCCAGAAATCAAGCTTGGTGTCATGCCGGGCTCGGGCGGCACCCAGCGCCTCATTCGCCAGGTCGGCAAATCGAAGGCCATGGAGCTTTGCCTGACGGGGCGCATGATGGATGCGGCCGAGGCCGAGCGTGCCAATCTGGTAAGCCGGGTGGTGCCGGCCGCGAGCTTAATGGAGGAAGCCTTGAAAACGGCGCGCAGCATCGCCTCCATGTCGCTGCCGTCGGTGATGATGACCAAGGAAACCATCAATCGGGCCTACGAGACCTCGCTGGCGGAGGGGATCCGCTTCGAGCGGCGCGTGTTTCACGCCATGTTCGCCACGGCCGATCAAAAGGAGGGCATGGCGGCCTTCGTCGAGAAGCGCAAGCCCGACTTCAAGCACCGTTGAGACGGCTTGGGGCCCGGCGGATTGGGCTTGGCCCAGCTGGCCGTTGTTGACCCTGCCAATTGTGACAGTCTATAGCAGCCGGCATTGCGGCGCCCCGGGGCGCCCGCCCAACCCGCATGTAGCCAAAAGGAGGTGGCCCAATGGCCAATACCAGTTCGGCCAAAAAGGCGACGCGCAAGATGCTCCGCCGTACCGAGATCAACAAATCGCGGCGCTCGCAATTCAAGTCGCAGGTGCGCAAGGTCGAGGAGGCCCTGGCGGCCGGCGACAAAGCGGCAGCCCGCAGCGCGCTGGCGGCAGCCGAGCCCGTTCTTGTGCGCACCGCACAGAAGGGCGTCGTCCACAAGAAGACCGCCGCGCGCAAGGTTTCTCGGCTGGCCGCGCGCATCAAAGCGATGGGCTGATGGCGCCACGTTTCGCAAGCATCCCCACCTCCAGTCGGTTCATGAAGCTGTTGCACATTTGTCGCAAAAGTTGCGCTCGCCGCGATTGTCGGGGGCTCGGCGAAGCGGCGTGAATCCAACGGGTTGTGTTAGCTTTACTGCAGATCCCCAGGGGCTAGGGGGGCGGAGCCAGGACTCGGCACAAACGGAATCTTGGCTGAACGACGCTCATGCTTAAGGTGTCATTCGGCGCCCCATTGTGGCCACCCTGTCCAGCGAATCTCAACGTAGACTCAACAGGCTTTTCCCCAAACTTGAGGTTTGCTTGCAGGCTTTTTGCACTGGTGTTGTGAACAACCCAGAGCCCCTGCAAGAAAATGTGAATGGGCCGGGCAATGTTGCCAGCTCGCGCAGCTGTGGTTTAGATACGTTCCAGATGGGCGGCCCTAGCGAAGTCCCCATCGAGTTGGTCCGCGTTGTTGTACGAGCGTTGGGTGTGTGCGTAGCTCGGCAACCATTGGCCTCTTTGCTGTACGCAAGGCGTTTCGTGCGTAAATCTCAGGCGAACCAAGGTTAGGCAATAGCCTTATCTGTGGTTCACTGGGGAGCCGGGGTTCACGGCAACTATGCGGCGTTGAGGGTTGCGGCGTGGAAGAAATCCACATCGAAGGTGTATCTGTGGAGGATGCGTGGGCGAGGCTCAAGGCGGATTCGGCCTCAGTCCTAATCGATGTGCGAACCATCGCCGAGTGGGCTTACGTTGGGCTTCCAGACCTCGACGCAATGGGCAAGCGTCCGGTCCTTGTCGAGTGGCAAGGATTTCCAGGCGATCGTCCGAACACCGCATTCGTGGAGCGGCTCAGAGAAGCGCTACGCGACATCGGCGCCAATAAAGACTGCGAACTGCTTTTCATTTGTCGTTCCGGCAGCCGGAGCCTAAGGGCTGCACGGGCGATGGCAGCGGCAGGATATCGCCGTTGTCGCAATGTGACGGACGGGTTTGAGGGACCATTGGACCCGGATCGGCACAGAGGGCAAGTAGCGGGTTGGAAAGCCAGAGGGCTTCCCTGGGCTCAGGGATAACGCCAACGCGCAACTTGAAATACGTGTGATGCGGCGGCTCCGTCCAACATGTACGGCGGATGGTGGAGTCTGCAATGTCGCACGATTTGGAGGCGGCACGGCTGCAGTCTGCGGCCATTAGTGGCGGGGAAGTCGAATGTCTCATTCCGTTGAGGGTCATGTTCCGTCTGGAGTAGATGCGCGTAGCAGCAAGTCCGAGTCAGCGGCCAAGCCGAGCGAGCGCAAGTCCTGCAATGAGCGTGGAGAAAAAGTACGTGCGATTTTGAAGGCACGGCTGGGGGAAGACATTTACTCCAGCTGGTTTAATGCGTTGGAGTTTGAGAGTTTCGACGGTCGCCTGGTCGTTGCGACGGTGCCCGTGAAATTCCTAAAAAGCTGGATCCAATCGCACTACGCCGACGACTTGTTGGAATGCTGCGCCGCGGAGTTCGAAGGCGCCGAGCGGATCGACATTGTCGTGCGCCAGCCGGGCATGACGAAGCCGGCGGGCCAGGCAAGCCAAACCGCTGGGCAGCCCAACGCGGGAGCGGCAGCAGAGTTGCCGACGAGTGAGCAGCGCCGGCCACTGTCGCGGCCGAGCCCGGCCTACCTCGTCGGGCGCACGCACGCCAGCGGCTTCGAGGGCTCCCCGCTCGACCCACGCTATACCTTCGATACGTTCGTCGTCGGTCCGGCCAATCGCATGGCACACGCCGCCGCCACGCAGGTGGCCGAGACCGTGCTGGCCGATGATAGAGCCTTCAACCCTCTCTATCTGCATTCCAATGTCGGGCTCGGCAAAACGCACCTGCAGCACGCCATTGCCTGGGAAGTGAAACGGCAGAGCAAAGCCCAGGTGCTTTATTTGACAGCCGAGCGGTTCCGCTACCAGTTCGTGGAGGCCATCAAGAGCCAGGATGCCCTGGCCTTCAAGGACAAGTTCCGTTCGATCGACATTCTCCTGATCGACGACCTCGAGTTCATGCGCGGGGAGAAAACCGAGCAGGAATTTGAACACATCGTCAATTCGTTGCTGGATGGGGGCAAGCAGGTCGTGGTCGCCTCGGCGCGGCCCCCCGCGCAACTCGATGGCCTCAACGATCGTATGCGCTCGCGGCTGCAGCGCGGTCTGGTGACGGAGATCAGCTCGCTCGATCCTTCCTTGCGCCTCAAGATTCTCGAAAAGCGGGCCCAGGAGAAGCGCG
>DASTMQ010000011.1:0-5539 GCA_035714005.1 Hyphomicrobiaceae bacterium | reverse complement strand
TTGCCGATGTGGGCGGGGCCCGAGGTGACCGGTCAAGCCCAATTCTATAACAGCGCGCTTTCAGCGTGCCCGTTTGCGACCTGGAGCCACGATCGCAAACGCGCGCTCAGCGCCGACGGCTGATCCGCCGCAGCTCGACGTGTTTGTCTGATGCGCGCAAGCGCGCGGCGAGCGCGGCGCCGCAAAAACGCGCGCGCGGCGCCAGGCCCGCGAAGGCAGGCCTCACGCCTTGGCGCCGTAGCGCTGCACGAATTTGCCGAAGGCTTCGAGCTGTTGCTTGACGAACGTGCGCGTGGTCTCGTCCTTTAATGCACCGGTCTTTTCGTCAAATTTGGTGGCGCAGCTGCCAATAAAAATTTCCGGCTTATTGAGCGTGAGCGCGTCGAGAAACACCATGGTTCGGCGCAAGTCGTATTGCACGCGCCCTCCCCCCAGCGGCCCGGGGGACGCCGACTGGAGGGCAATCGGCTTTGCCGCGAAGGGTTGGTTCGGCAAACGCGAGACCCAGTCGATGCCGTTTTTCAGGCCGCCGGGAATGGAGAAATTGTACTCCGGGGTGCAGAAGATGACGCCATCGGCCGCGCGGATCGCCTCCGCCAGCGTGCCGACGGCCGCGGGAAAGCCCGGTCCGTTCTGGATATCCGCATTGTAAAGCGGAAGCTCGGCGAACGAGGGCGCCTCTTTGATGCTCATGCCGGCCGGCGCCAAACTCGGAAGCGCCTGCATCAGCATGCGATTGAAGGAACCCTTACGTAGACTACCGCAGATGGCGACGATATTCATCGGGTCTGTCCCTTTCCGTTACACCAGAGCTCAGGTCACCGCCGCCACATCTACGAGCTTGCGCCCCGACTACGCAACAGGCTGAGCGGCTGCCAGGCCCCACCTCACCTCTCGCCCCCTGCCGTTTCCGGGCGCCGTTTGGCGCTGCCGGGGCGGCTTGCGGGCGGCGCTGCCCAAGCCGCCCAAGGTTTGGCCAGCGGCGTTGTCGCCGTGCCGGCCGCAAGCGTTGGGGCCCCGATCGCATGGCTTGCGCGGGACGCCCCATCTATGCGAGGCAAGCGCCGAGGTCGGCGGCGTGCTCCAGGCAAGCACAGGCAAAAACCAGACTTTGCAATGACCCTCCGGCCGTCCGTTGATGCGACGGCGTCGCTTGCCCCGCGCCGGGCCCGCGCCGTCCGTCACCCGCCCCAGCGCGCCGACCAGCAACCGGAAGCCGAGACACGTCATGGCCACCGCCCCCTCGATCATCGACACCCGCCGGCAGCAGATGTTTCCGACCTTGGAGCCGGCAGACATCGCCCGCTTGCATCGTTTCGGCGAGGTGTGGACTTTTGCCAAAGGTGATGTGCTGGCGCGGGTCGGCGAGGTCGGTCACGGTCTCAGCATCATTCTGTCGGGGCGCGTCGAGATCACCGAACGCCATCGATCCGCCGCAAGCACGCCGATCGTCACGCATGGGCCCGGCGCACTGATGGGCGAATTGGCACAGCTCGCCGGCCGTCCGGCCCTGGTCGATGCCCGCGCGCAAGAGACCGGAGCGGCGCTGATAATTCCACCGGAACGGGTGCGGGCGATGTTCGTCGCCGAGGCCGAGGTTGGGGAGCGCATCATGCGTGCCTTGATCTTGCGGCGGGTCGGCTTGCTCGAGACCGGGGCCGGCGGACCGGTGATTGTCGGCCGCACCGGCGATGGCGACGTGCTTCGGCTCGAAGGTTTCCTCGCCCGCAATGGCCATCCCCGCCAGCGGCTCGACCCCGACACGGATCCCGAGGCAAGGGCGCTGCTTGAACGCTTCCATGTCGATCCGGGTCAGCTGCCGATCGTGCTGTGCCCAAATGGGCAATTGCTGCGCAATCCCGGCGAGACGGAGCTCGCGCGCTGTATTGGCATGGTGGGCCCGATCGACCCCGACCGCATCTATGACGTCGCCATCGTCGGCGCCGGACCGGCAGGGCTCGCAACGGCGGTCTATGCCGCCTCCGAGGGGCTCACCGTCTTGGTCTTGGATTGCCGCGCCTTCGGCGGCCAAGCCGGCGCCTCGGCGCGCATCGAAAACTATCTGGGTTTTCCCACGGGCATTACCGGCATGGCGCTGATGGCACGCGCCTACAATCAAGCCCAGAAATTCGGGGCCGAAATGGCGATACCCGACGAGGCCGTTGCGCTCGCTGGCCTGCAGGCGGGGGGCGGCGAGTTTGCTCTCAGTTTGTTCAATGCCGAGCGGGCGCGCGCCCGCTCGATCGTTGTTGCCAGTGGCGCGCGCTACCGGCGCCTCAACGTGCCTGAACTCGCAGACTTCGAAGCAAGCAGCGTGCACTATTGGGCGTCTCCGCTCGAAGCCAAGCTCGTCGCGGGACAGGAAGTCGCCCTGGTCGGGGCCGGAAACTCCGCCGGCCAGGCCACCGTCTATCTGGCGGCGCAGGCGGCCAAGGTGTGGCTGATCGTGCGTGGCAGCTCGCTTGAGGCCAGCATGTCGCGCTATCTCGTCGATCGGATCCGTGGCCTGGAAAACGTGACGCTGGTCACGGAAGCCGAGATCGTTGGGCTCGAGGGATCAAACGGCAACCTGCACGCCGTGCGTTGGCGGCTCACCTCGGGCGGCGAAGTGAAGCGGCAGATCCGCCACCTCTTTCTTTTTATTGGCGCCGAGCCCAACAGCAATTGGCTCGCCGGCGCCCTCAAGCTCGACGCCAACGGCTTTATCCTGACGGGACGCGAGGCCGGCAGCGCCCGCCACTTGCTTGAGACCAGCCGGGACGGGGTCTTCGCCATTGGCGACGTCAGAGCCGGATCCGTCAAACGCGTCGCCGCCGCGGTTGGTGAAGGCGCTCAAGTGGTCGCCATGCTGCACGCCTATCTTGCAGGCAGCGACCGGAAACTAGCATCCCCGCCTCGGCATTAGCGCGCGCGCTGCGCCTCAGTAGGCATCGGCGACATATCTTTCCTTGGGAATTGGATGGCGCTGATAGTCGGCGTGATGCGTGCGTGGCGGCAGCACGATCGGCGGTCGCTTCACCTCATGGTAGGGGATCTGCCCGAGCAGGTGGCGGATGCAGTTGAGCCGGGCCTTCTTCTTGTCGACCGCCTCGACGATCCACCACGGCGCTTCCGGAATATGCGTGCGCTCCACCATGACCTCCTTGGCCTGGGTGTATTCCTCCCAGCGCCGCCTGGACTCAAGATCCATGGGGCTCAATTTCCATTGCTTGAGCGGATCGTGAATCCGCATCATGAACCGGAAATGTTGCTCGTCATCGCTGATTGAGAACCAGTACTTGATGAGGATGATGCCGGAGCGAACGAGCATTCTTTCGAATTCCGGCACGGTGCGCAAAAACTCCTCGCATTCCTCTTGCGTGCAAAAGCCCATGACACGCTCGACCCCGGCGCGGTTGTACCAGCTGCGGTCGAACAAAACGATCTCGCCGGCGGCGGGCAGGTGCGCCACATAACGCTGAAAATACCATTGCGTGCGCTCACGCTCGTTGGGCGCCGGCAAGGCCGCCACCCGGCAAACGCGCGGGTTGAGGCGCTGCGTGATGCGCTTGATCACACCGCCTTTGCCGGCCGCATCGCGGCCTTCGAAGATCACGACGACCTTCAGCCCCTTATTGACGATCCAATCCTGGAGCTTGACCAACTCGCCCTGCAGCCTGAACAGCTCGCGAAAGTAGGCGCTGCGATCCATGCTTTCAGGATCGGGGCGCTCCAGAAATTCCTGACTCAGTTTGTTAAGCCGAACATCATCGATCTCCATTTCGAGCTCTTCGTCGAAACTATCGACGAGCTCGTCACGTACGCGGCTATCCAAATCCTTTGCACGCTTAGCGCTGGGCATCGATATCTCCGTGACTGCGACTGGAGGCACTGTCGGAGCAAGCCCATGGCGACGTCAAGACCAAGCCGAGAAGCACCGGACGGCCGCTCGAAGTGACAGTTTTGTGAAGACGTCGGCTGCGCCTTGGCTACCTGCCAGGGTTGCTCATGGTGTCGCCGACGGGCTCGCCCGTGACCAAGATGAATTCATCGGGATTGGCGAGGTAGAATGCCGCATCGCCGTGGCGATGAATGCGGAGCGCGTCACCCCAAAAGTCCTCCAGCGCGCCGACCACCGAGGCGCCGGCCGGAATGACAATGCAATCGCCGGCGAACACGGCAATGGCCGTGAACTTCGCCCAAGCCTCGCCATCGCCGGAGCCCAACACATCGTTGGCGCGCGCGAGGATCTCGGAGGATCGACACGCCAAGGCTGCGCGCCGCGCCGTATAGGTCGCGACCTGAGCCTCGGCCGAAATCGCCGGCACGCCAAGGTCGTGGGCGAGAAGTCCGCAGGCGACGACGACGCAGGCGAAAAGACCACGCACTTCGCTGCCTCCCGGACGCCCCAGACCGCCAAGGATCCTGGGAGCATCCCCTTGCTTTGCGGGTTCTGACGAGGGCGCGCGCAGCACCGGCCCCCGCACGGAGGCACAGGAAGCCAGGCCCGTGCCTAATGAGCAAGGCCGTTGCTACGATCTCCGTCTGAAAGTTGTGTGACGCGCCACCGATCTATCCACAGGCCGCCGCCGGCTGGCGCTCGGCAGCTCGAACATTCCCCCCGCAAGCAAAAAAGCGAGCGCCCGAGCCCTCATGGTACCGACCTGGTCGACCGCGCCCGTGGCGTCCGCGCCGGCGCCGATGGGCGAGGAGGCCCGCTCTTGAAAAGTCGCGCCGCCGTTTAGTGCGAATAGGGCTACTCCGGCCGCCGACTAGGCCGCCATTTGCGCTTGTATTGCTTGGCGAAGGCGTTGCGTTCGCGGATCAGTCGATCGTCGCGACGGCCTTGTTCATGGCTCAGCATTTCGCTGCACAGACGCAGCCGCTCCAGGCCTCTTTCCATGCGCGCGATTTTGGCGGCCGTGCGGGCAGCGGTCTCACCATCCGGCGAGCAATAAAGCAATTGAGCCCGCTGTTGCTCCAAACGTGTTTCAAGCCGCTCAATCAGCCGGGCGGCCTCTTCGATCAGGAGGTTGGATGCTCCCATCGCGCCTCATCCGTTTCTCCTATCGCCGAGGGTCGCCGCTGCCATCATCGATCCGGCCATGCACCAATTAAAGATATAACTCAGTACATTAACGAACAAGAGGGATACCCGACACTAGCTGGAGCTTGGGGTTATCGGCCAACGCGTGCCACACCGGCTTGCCGTGCCTTCGCGGTGGCAACGGCGCCGTTCAAATCTCCGCCGTGCCCGCGATGGCAAGAACAACGCCGCTGCGGATTGGCGCGGTGACCGCCCGCTCACCTCTCCTCACAGGCCGCGCCTGCCAGAACACGGATGGCAGCGACGCGTGAGGGTGTGTTTGCGCTGGTGATGGCAAGACCTGGGGCAAGCGCGCGCCTCGCCACCACGCCGCGCGGTATGCAGTGGCGCGCGCGCTAGCGTTTTTCTTTTTCAGTCCTGCGGCTTATCCAGATGAACGTTCGTTCATGGAGAAATAAAACGACCTGCGCCTGCAACTCCTTTTCGAGCTTCATCGTTTTGTCGGATCACCAC
>DASTMQ010000010.1:0-16947 GCA_035714005.1 Hyphomicrobiaceae bacterium | reverse complement strand
TACCTTTGCCATGGGCGAGGCCTTGGAGCAGGCGCTCCTGATGCCGACCGCCGAGCAGCGCGAACGCCTGCGCCTGATGCGCGATTTGGTGCGCGTGCGCAACGTCTACCGTTGGGCTGGGCAGATGCTGCTCGATGCCGCTCGCTTGCGAAGCCAGCAGCGCATTGTTGCCAGCATGGTCGCCGAGACCAGGAGCCTGGGACAGGGGCCGGAGCCAAGACGGCTCAGACTAGGGGCCTGAGCCCAGGGACTGAGACTGGGGCCTGAGCCCAGGGACTCAGACTGGGGCCTGAGACTGGGGCCTGAGGTTGGCGGTCTAGGCTGCGGGGCCCCACGTGTGGGGGAGAGGCCGCGCGTGTAAGCCCTCAAACTTGAAGCGTGACCCGCCAGAAGGGGCCTGCGGGCGGCTCGCCCGCCCCGGGTTCAAGGGCCCTCCGCCGCGATCGCGTCACTCCCCGTGACGGCGTGGCGGCACGAGGGTGCCGCGGCCACGCTTGACCACCCAGAGCCTGCGGGCGAGAAGGCGCGGCATGTGGTTTCTTCTCAAGCTTGTCGTCGCTGCCCTTTGCGGCTGCCTGCTGCTCGTGCTTGTCGCCTATTTCGGCCAGCGCAAGCTCATCTATTTTCCCGATCGCACCCGAGTGCTGCCGAGCGCGCTCGGCCTGGTCGGGGTCGAGGAGCGCATTTTAAAAACGCCGGACGGCGAGCGGCTTGTCGCCTGGTACGCCAAGGCCAAGCCGGGCGAGCCGACGCTCCTATATTTCCACGGCAATGGTGGCGGACTGCGCGAGCGTGCCGAGCGCATCCGCCAGTTCAGCCGCGAGGGCTGGGGCGTCTACATGATGGCCTACCGCGGCTATTCCGGCAGCACCGGGACCCCGACCGAGGTTGCCAACGTCGCCGACGCACGCCTGGCCTATGGTGCCCTGCTGCTGGAAGGCGTTGCTCCCGAGGCGACCATCGCCTACGGGGAATCGCTCGGCACCAACGTAGCAGCCCGCATTGCCGTCGAGCGACGCGTGGGCGGCCTCATCCTGGAGGCGCCCTATACCTCCATCGCCAAGGTCGGCGGCCAGATCTATCCCTATTTGCCCGTCGATCTCTTGCTGATCGATCGCTACGACACGGACAAGGTCATCACCCAGGTCAAAGTGCCGATCCTGGTTATTCACGGCGCCCGCGATCGCACCGTGCCGGTCGCCATGGGCCGTGAGATTGCGAGCCTGGCCAATGAACCCAAGCAGCTCGTCGTGCTGCCGAACGCCGGGCACAACAACCTCTACTTCGACGGCAACGAAGCTATCGTTGCCGTGCGCGAATGGATTCGCGCACTGGCGCGCTAAATCGGCGCGTGCCTTTTTCGGCTCCTGGCGGAGCGCCGAGGGCCTAGCGCGGGCCGCCGAAGCCGCCGCTGCGCGGCGGACCACCGGGACGACCGCCACCGGCCTTGGGTGCCCCAGGCTTGGGCGTTGCCGCCTTACCGGGCAGCAGCCCCTCCCGTTGGGCGCGCTTGCGCGCCAGCTTGCGCGCGCGGCGCACGGCCTCGGCCTGCTCGCGCACCCGTTTCTCGGAGGGTTTCTCGTAATAATTCCGCAGTTTCATCTCGCGGAAAATCCCCTCGCGCTGCATCTTTTTCTTCAGCGCCTTGAGGGCCTGATCAACATTATTGTCGCGAACCTGAACCAGCAAGCGGTGCGTTCCTCGTTGTGCTTAATGAGTGCCTAATGCCAAGCTGCCTGTCCCCATGACGGCGCCGCGTAGCGCGCAAAACGAGCTGCGCCCGGAGCTGACGCCTCATGCGTTGCGAGCTTCTAGCAAACTGGCGCGCTTCTGTCCATCGCCACCGGCGAGGTCCAGCGCCAGACCTCTCGGCGCCCCGTGGCGGCATTAACCAGATCTGAGACTTTTGCGGCCAAGATGCCCGGACCAGGCGGGGAGATTGCCCGGCGGTCGAGGGACCGCGCGGGTGATGTGCGGCCATGAAAGGCGTTCTTGGGGAAGGCGTTGGCTGCGCATGATGATGGCAATCTTTACCGCACCGCTGGGCCCGGCCGAGGCGTGGCTGATCACGCTAATTGCGCTCTCCTCGATCGTCGTTGGCAGCGGCCTCCTGCTGTGGCAGCACCGGGCGGCGCCCAAGACGGCTGCCGTCGATCGACCACCCGCAGTCCCAGTTGCCGCCGTGGCCCTGGAACTCGACAGCGAGGCTGCAGCCGTGCTGCGGCTCATGCGCGCCTATGTTGAGGCCCAGGAGCGATATTCGGTTTGCCTGGCGCAGGCCGACAAGCGCCTTCCAAACGTGGCCACCCCGGAAGAGATCGGCATCATCGTTAAGTTTCTGATCGCCGAGAACGCCCGCATGCAGCACGAGGCCGCCGACCTCAAGACCCGGCTCCAGGCTTCCAAGGCGCAGATCGAGAAATTGCATTCGACCCTTGCCGAGGCGCAGGCGATGGGTCTGCGCGACCCCCTGACACAGCTCGATAACCGGCGCGGCTTTGATGCCAACCTCGCCAAGGCCATCGGCCAGGCGCAGGGTTTAGGCACCGCCCTTTGCCTGGTCATGGGGGATATCGACAACTTCAAGAAGGTCAACGATGCCTTCGGCCATCCGATCGGCGACGAAATCTTGAAGATCTTCGCCGCGGTCCTGGCCGAGACGGTGCGCGACGCCGGTAGCGTCGCCCGTTACGGCGGCGAGGAATTCGCCGTTATCCTGCCGGGTGCGGAGCTCGAGGACGCCAAGGCGTTGACCGAACGCCTGCGCCGCCAGCTCGAAGGCAAAAAGCTCGCCATCGACAAGAGCGGCGAGGAAATCGGCAAGGTCACCGCCTCGTTCGGCATCGCCCAGCTCAGCGTCGGCGAGGATGCCCAAAAGCTGGTGCAACGGGCCGATGCCAAGCTCTACGAAGCCAAGTGCGCCGGCCGCAACCGCGTTGTTGCCGCCGAACGCTCGGTTGCCAGCTGACGCAAACCCGCGCTTGCGGCCCTCGAATCTGCCACCGGCGGGTTTCTCTTCGCCTGCGTACCGGCTAGGCTGCGGCAAACCTCGTCGTTTGGCTGGAGCAAACCCATGATCCCCAACGCCTACCGCCGCGTCGTATTGGTGCGCCGTCCGCCCGGAGAGCCTGCCGAATCCGATTTTAGCATCGAACAGGTGCCCATGCCGGAGCCCGGGCCACGCCAGATCCTCGTGCGCAACATCTATATGTCGCTCGATCCCTATATGCGCGGCCGCATGCGCGATGCCAAGTCCTACGCCGCCCCGGTGGAAATCGGCGACGTCATGACGGGTGGTACGGTCGGCGAAGTGGTGAAGTCCAATCATCCCGACTACAAGGCGGGTGATATCGTCGAGGATCGACTGGGCTGGCAGGAGTACGGCATCGGCCCGAGTGCAGCGGCGCGCAAGGTCGATCCGACGCTTGCCCCGATCTCGACGGCCAACGGCGTCCTCGGCATGCCCGGCATGACCGCCTATTTCGGCCTTTTCGAAGTGGGCCGGCCGAAGCCGGGAGAGACCGTGGTGGTGTCGGCGGCTTCGGGCGCGGTTGGCCAACTGGTTGGCCAACTCGCCAAGATTGCGGGCTGCCGCGCCGTCGGCATCGCCGGCGGGCCCAAAAAATGTGCCTTCGTCAAGGACGCGTTGGGCTTTGATGCCTGCATCGACTACAAGGCCGAGAGCGACCTCAACGAGGCGCTCAAGCGGGCCTGCCCCGCTGGCGTCGACGTCTATTTCGATAACGTTGGCGGCGCCATCAGCGATGCCGTCTTCTTCAACCTCAACTTTTGGGCGCGCGTGGCCCTGTGCGGGTCGATTTCGCAATACAACGTGGCCGCGCCGGAGCTTGGACCACGCCTGCTCGGTCTCTTCGTCGGCCGCCGCGTGACGATGCGCGGGTTCATCGTCTGGGACTTCAATGGCCAGTACGGCGGGGCCATGCGCCAGATGGGCGAATGGGTGCGCAGCGGCCGCCTCAAGTACAAAGAGGACATCGTCGAAGGCCTCGACCAGGCGCCGCGCGCCTTCATCGGTCTGTTGCGGGGCGAGAATTTCGGCAAATTGCAGGTGAAGCTCGGGCCAGATCCAACGGCACGCTAGTTCCCCGGGGCAGGCCAAGGGCCGCCGGTGGCGGACTAGCCGCCGGCGCCGCGCGGGAACAGCCGCGTCATATGCCCCATCTTGCGCCCATCGCGCGCGACGCGCTTGCCGTAAAGGTGCAGACAGACCCCAGGCTCGCCTGCAAGCGCCTGCCAATCAAGCGCGGCCGTGCCGATCAGGTTGGTCATTTCGGCACCGGAGTGCCGCTCCGGGCTGCCAAGCGGCCAACCCGCAACGGCGCGAATGTGGTTTTCAAACTGGCTCACGCCGCAGGCATCGATGGTCCAGTGTCCGCTATTGTGCACGCGCGGGGCGATCTCGTTGACGATGAGGCGCGTGGGTGCATCGGCTCCGAGGTAGAACATCTCGACCGCCAGCACGCCCACGTAGTCGAGCGCCTTGGCGATGGCGGCGCCGATCTCGCGCGCCCCGGCGAGATCATCGCTCGGCAATCCCGATGGCACAATCGAGCGGTCGAGGATGCCATGTCGGTGGACGTTGACGGGGCAATCGTAGAACGCCAGCGCCCCATCGGCGGCGCGCACGACAAGGGCGGAAAGCTCGGCGACAAAGCTCAGGCGCTCCTCCAGCACCGCCGGTCGGGCACCGATTTCGGCCCAGGCTCGGGCGGCATCATCCCCGGGCACCAGGGTTAACTGCCCCTTGCCGTCGTAGCCGAAGCGCCGGGTCTTAAGGATGGCCGCGGCGCCGATCTCGTCCAGGGCGGTGCGCACGGCCCCAGCGCTGTCGACGGCCCGAAACGGCGCCACCGGAATGCCAAGGGCGGTCATGAAGGTCTTCTCGGCGAGCCGGTCCTGTGCCACCTCCAGCGCCTTGCTGCCGGGTCGCACGGGCAGCAAGGTCGCTAAGTGGCGGGCAGCGTCGAGCGGGACGTTTTCGAACTCGTAGGTTACCAAATCGACCTCGCCGGCGAAGGCCGATAAGGCCGCCCTGTCGGCAAAGGATGCCTTGGTGGTGCGGCTGGCGACGTCGAAGGCGGGCCCACTGTCCTCGCAATAAATGTGGGTCTTAAAGCCGAGGCGGGCCGCCGCCAGCGCGAGCATGCGGCCGAGTTGACCGCTGCCGAGAACGCCAATGGTAGAGCCCGGCGGGAGTGGGGCGCGCCGCGTGCCGTCAGGCATCGTCCCTCGGTACCTCTGGGACGGCGGCCGACTGTTTGGCGCGTAGCGCCTCGAGGCGCTTGGCCAGCTCCTCATCCTCGAGCGCCAGGATCTGGGCGGCGAGGAGGCCGGCATTGCTGGCTCCCGCCTCACCGATCGCCAGCGTGCCGACCGGCACGCCGGCCGGCATCTGCACGATCGAAAGCAGGCTGTCCTGGCCGGACAGCGCCTTGCTGGTGATCGGCACGCCAAGTACCGGTAGCGTGGTCATGGAGGCGGTCATGCCGGGCAGATGCGCAGCCCCGCCGGCGCCGGCAATGATCACCTTGAGGCCGCGCTTTTTGGCGCTCTTGGCGTATTGATAAAGGCGATCGGGCGTGCGGTGGGCGGATATCACCTTGGCTTCGTAGGCAACCTCGAGGTCGTCGAGGACCTCGGCGGTGCGTTTCATGGTCGGCCAGTCCGAAAGACTGCCCATGATGATGCCGATCTTGGCCTGCCGAGCCATGGCTAACCGTTGGCGTTGTCGCGACCGCTGCTCTTAGGGCCGAAGCCCATACCATGGCAAGCCGCTCGCGCTAGCCGAGCTTTGGAGGAAGCGAGCGCGCTCAAGCGATGATGTCCGGCAGGAGCTGATCCTCGACGGCTTGAATGCGATCCTTGAGGGCCAGTTTTTTCTTTTTCAGGCGCTTGATCAGCAGCTGATCGGCGGATGACAGCTCTTCCTGCGCCACGATCTCGACATCGAGATCGCGGTGCTCGGCCCTCAGGCGCGCCAATAGCGCGCGCAATTCGCGCTCGTCCGGTCGCTGCATCTGCCGTCTGGCACCCCAACCGGGAAAGCCGCCTGCACTTTTGTGACCTCTATCTATCGCCGAGATGGGTTTCCAGGCAAGCCCCAGTTTCTAGGCAAGCCCTTGTGTCAAAGGCAGAAAAATGGGCGGCGGGGAAATCCCCGCAAATCCTCGCGCGACCGCTTAAGACGGGCCAGCAACGGTTAGACAAGTCGTCGCAATCATGTCACACTGCAGTCCCTTCAACTACCCCCCGGAGGGCAAGATGACGCTTGCGGCACATCTCGCTGAGCTTTCGGAAAAGCACCGGCTTCTGGAAATGAAAATCCAAGAAGCCTTGGCGCGTCCAGGCGCCGACGATCTCGAGATCACGCGTTTGAAGCTCGAGAAACTGAAGCTCAAAGACGAGATGGCGAAGCTTCAAAAGCAAACCCGGCACTGAGCAACGCCGGTTTTTGAGTGGCGATGGAGAGGGGGCGCCACCCCGTGTGGCGCCGAAACTGGGGTTTTGTTTTTTTTACCCGTTGACCCGGGAGCCAACCCCGCCGCACCAGTCTAGGGCGACTTGAGGGCGCCGCGCGCCTGGCGCCAGGCGGCGATGCCGCCGTGGATATGACACGCCGACGTCAGCCCCGCGTCTTGAGCGGCCTGGACGGCCATCGCTGAGCGCTCGCCAAAGGCGCAGTAAAAAACGATGCGCTTGCCCGTGGTGTCGGCGAGTTCGTGCAGGACGCCGCCCCGGCGAATATTGTCCTGGAGATCGGGGTAGGGTGCGTGCAGGGAGCCGGGAATGGATCCGTGTTTGTCGCGCTCGGCTTGTTCGCGCAGGTCAACCAGGGCCACGTTCGGTGTGCCGAGGAGCGCGATCGCCTCGGGGGCGGTGAGCGCCCAACCCTTGCGCGCAACCTCGTCCTGCGCCAGACCCTGACGCAGGTTGGCGGGCACGGCCACATCCATCATTTTCGGGTTGGGGAGGTTGAGCTTGCTCATCAGGTCGACGTACTCGTCGACCGATTTGACCTGCAGCCGGGGATTGTGGCGCTTTTCCTCGCCGATGGTGGAGACCATGTCGCCCTTGTAGTCGTGGGCGGGAAAGACCAACGTCTCCTCGGGCAATTTCAAAAGCTTGCCAAACAGCGATTCGTATTGGGCGCGCGCGCAGCCGTTCTGGAAATCGGTCCGCCCGGTGCCCCGGATCAGCAGGGTATCGCCGGTAAAGACCCGATCGCGCAGCAGGAAGCTGTAGGAATCGTCCGTATGCCCCGGGGTGTACAGGACATCGAGCGCCACCCCCTCGATGGTGATCATGTCCCCCTCGCCGACGCGCATCGACACGACGTCGACCTTGGCGTTCTCGCCCATCACCGTGATGCAATGCGTGCGGTCGCGCAGGGCGCCGAGCCCGGTGATGTGATCGGCATGAATGTGCGTGTCGACGGCCTTCACCAGCTTGAGGTCGAGCTCCCTCACGAGCTGCAGGTAGCGGTCGACCTTTTCCAGGACGGGATCGATGATCAAGGCCTCGCCGCCCCGCCGGCTGGCCAGCAGATAACTATAGGTGCTCGAGGTGCTGTCGAACAGTTGACGGAAAATCATCGCAACCTCCGCGCAGATTGCACACGATTATTCTACCATAGTCCCCCCGAGCTAGGCAGATATTCTAGGGCTACCCCAAACTCCCGGGCGCAGGTGGCCGCATAAGGGGCGCCCCCGCTCGGGGGCCTGCGCTTGTCCCCCCGCTGCACAACTTTTTGCAAGAGAAACGGCGTCGCATGCGCGTCGCCAGTGGGTGTCAGGTCCCCATGGCCCCGTGTTTGCTGCAGGCCCGTCTCCCGGGGGTAGCGAGGGTGCGGCCCGGCCGTCCCGCTGGCTAGCGCGGCTGCGGCACGATCCGGATATAGGGCTTGGGTGCCTTCCAACCTTGCGGATATTGCTTCTTGGCGTCCTCGTCCGAAACGGAGCCGGCGATGATCACATCGTCGCCGTCCTTCCAATTGGCGGGCGTCGCCACCTTGTGCTTGGCCGTCAGCTGCAGGGAATCGATCACGCGGAGCACTTCATCGAAGTTGCGACCGGTGGTCATTGGATAGACCAGCACCAACTTGATCTTCTTATCTGGGCCCACGACAAAAACGTTGCGCACCGTTTGGTTGTCCGCGGGGGTGCGCCCTTGGCTCGATCCGCCCGCCTCGGCCGGCAACATGCTATACAACTTGGAGATCTTAAGCTCGGGATCGCCGATCATCGGAAAGTTCGGCGCAAACCCTTGCGTCTCCTTGATGTCGTCGGCCCATTTGGCGTGACTATCGATCGGATCGACGCTGATGCCGATGATTTTCACATCGCGGCGGTCGAACTCGGGTTTGATCTTCGCCATGTAGCCCAGTTCGGTGGTGCACACGGGCGTGAAATCCTTCGGGTGTGAAAACAGCACGGCCCAGGAGCTGCCGATCCAATCGTGAAACGTGATGCGGCCGGCCGTCGTTTCGGCCTCGAAGTCAGGGGCGGTATCTCCAATTCTGAGGGACATGGCTGAGACCTCCTACGGCAAACTCGGCTTCCCGCATGGCTGGATGCGCGGCGGCTCGCTGCCCATTAGCACCCGCTTGATCCCCTATCAACCCCGGCCCCGACCCACGCGCCGGGGCATAAGGTCCTGGCGCAGATTGAAATCCTTAACAAAAGCCTAGCCCGCGGGGGCGGCCGGAAGGCCGGCGTTAACCTCACTTTATCGTCTGGCACCTAGGGTGGAGACCATCAGGCGGGGAAGTTTCGGTCCAGCAATGTTGCGCGACAGGGTAGAAGCGGGCAGGAGCGCCTCGCTCATGCGGGATTACTCGGCCGTGCTGGCCTAGTCCGTTCTGCGCCATCGCGCCTGGTTTGCCGAACACTGCGCGCGCATCGAAACCGAGCTCGCCGGCAAGGTAAAATCCGAATTCATCGCCAACATGAGCCATGAGCTGCGCACGCCGCTCAACACCATCATCGGCTTTGCCAAACTGCTCGGCGAACAGCAAATGCGCCGGCACCAGGACGAGCAGATCGTCGAGTATGCCGACCTCATTCGCGATGCGGCCACGCACCTGCTCGCCGTGATCAACGATATTCTCGATATCTCGAAGCTGCAAAGCGGCAAATATACCGTCGACGCCAAAGAGGTCGATCTCGAGGAGGTGTTGCAGCTGTCGCTCGCCGCGCTCAAGCCCGCGGCCATCGCCCGCGGCATCTTGATGGAGAGTATTCTAGAAGCGGAGTTGCCGAGCGTGCGCGGCGATGCCGGCAAGCTGCGCCAGGTGTTCGGCAATCTGATCAGCAATGCCATCAAGTTCACGCCGGCCGGCGGCAGCGTTACCGTCGCCGCCCACGCCCTGGAGGACGGCGGCGTCGGCGTGCGCATTTGCGATACCGGGATTGGTATGACGAAGGAGGAGGTCGCGCTGGCGCTCACGCCCTTCGCCCAGGTCGATGCCGGGCTTTCCCGCTGGCAGGAGGGCACCGGTCTCGGGCTGCCGATCGCCAAGGCGCTGGTGCAGCTGCACGGCGGCAGGCTCGAGATCAACAGCGCCAAGACGATGGGGACCGAGGTGCTCATCACGCTGCCATCCAGGCTGCACGTGACGGCCACCAATACCGCCGCTGACCTCGGGTCCGGTGGCCGCGGCGCCCCAGGCCGGTAGCTGGTTCCGCTAGGAGAGGATGATCATGCAGTCGACAGCGGCAGCCCTTGAGCCCAGCTTCGGCGAGGGCGATCGATCGATCGGTCGCATCGTCTCCGTTACCGGCGCCAAGGCCATCGTGCTCCTGGATGGCCGTGGCGGTGCGGACAGAATGCGCCTGCAAGTCAGCGCCGACAAGCCCGAGATGGGCACGCTGTTCGCCATCGACACGCCCAATACCGTGGTGCTGTCGATCGTTTCGGCCTTGAATGTACCGGTGCCCGCCCATCGCGAGGGTGAGGGCGAGCTGTGGATTGCCGAGTTGGGCTTGGTTGGCGAGCTGGTCAAGCGCGCCAATGGCACCACCGCCTTCAACCGCGGCGTCTCCGTCTATCCAACGCTCGGGGATCGGGTCCGCGTCGCCTCGCGTGCCGAGCTGGAGCAGGCCTTCTACGACGATAAGCGCCACTCGGTGCGGGTCGGCTCAATTCGCCAGGACCCCTCGATCGCCGCCATGATCCGCGTCGACGATCTCCTCGGCAAGCACTTCGCCATTCTAGGCACCACCGGCACCGGCAAGTCCTGCACCACCGCTCTCATCCTGCGCTCCATTCTGCAAAAGAACCCGGCTGCACACATTGTGCTGCTCGACCCTCACAACGAGTACGCCTCCTCCTTCGCTGAGTGGGGTGAGGTGATCAGCCCACGCAACATGCAGCTACCCTACTGGCTGCTGACCTTCGAGGAACTGATTGAGGTGCTGATCGGCAATCCGCAGGAGCGCAAGGCGGAAATCGAAATCCTGCAGGAGCTGATCCCGCTCGCCAAGAGCCGCTACGGCAGCGGCCGGGGCCATGCGGCGCGCGATCTGCGCCGCGCCTCCGGCGATGCAAGGTTTACGGTTGATACGCCCGTGCCCTACCGCATGTCGGACCTGCTGCAGGTGATCGACGAGCGCATGGGCAAGCTCGAGAACAGACGCGACCTGTCGCCCTATCGGGCCTTGAAGACGCGGCTGGAGTCGATCACGCTCGACCCGCGCTACGCCTTCATGTTCGGATCGCTGACGATCTACGACAGCATGGCCCAGATTCTTGGCCGCATGTTCCGCGTCCCCGTCAACAGCAAACCCATCACCATCCTGGAGCTCACCGGCCTGCCCACCGAAATCGTCAACGTGGTGGTTTCCGTGCTGTGCCGCATGACCTTTGATTTTGCCCTTTGGAGCGAGGGGCAGGTGCCGGTGACCCTCGTGTGCGAAGAAGCGCACCGCTATGTGCCGGCCAATCCGAGTTTTGGCTTCGAGCCCTGCAAGCGGGCGATCGCCAAGATCGCCAAGGAAGGCCGCAAATACGGCGCCTCGCTCTGTATCGTCACGCAGCGCCCGGCCGAGATCGATCCTACCATCCTATCGCAGTGCAATACCGTGTTCGCGCTACGCATGGCGAACGACCGCGACCAGGAGATCGTCAAGTCGGCCATTGCCGACACCAGCGCCGGCCTCTTGGAGTTCCTGTCCGCGCTCGGCCAGCGCGAGGCCATTGCCTTCGGCGACGGCGTAACCCTGCCGGTGCGCATCACCTTCGACGAACTGCCAGCGCACGCCATGCCGCGCAGCTCCAGCGCCCGCTTCACCGAGATGTGGCAGAAATCCGTCGGCGACGAGGGCTTCCTCGATTGCATCGTCGATCGCTGGCGCAATGCCTCGGCGTCGGCGGACGCAGTGCAGGGCGCATCCATGTTTGCCGAAAGCGTCAACCTACCGGCGCAGGCGGCAGAGCTGCCCGCCCCGGCCGTCTGCGAGGACCGACACACGCGGTCACGCGATGGCCATGGCGAACGGCGCAATTTCGCCCTGCGCCGCGAGCCCAGCGCTGCCACGCCGGCGAAAACTGTCGGCGCGGTGCGCAGCATGCGTGAGAAGTTGCAGCAACCCTGACCGCTGCCGGGCGGCGCTTGCCGCCCTGCTCCGGCACGGTTTCCAGCCGTGGTGCCGCCGAAGCGTGCCGCACTTGCCCGCGGCGCTGCCGCACTGCTAATGGTGCGGCGACAATGTGAGGCCAAATCGATGAGGTGCGGCCATGGGCCACATCTATCCCGTGCTTTTGTCTGGCGGGGCGGGCACGCGGCTGTGGCCGTTGTCGCGGGCCATGTACCCAAAACAATTCATTCGCGCCCTGGCCGGCCCTGGTCCCTGCCTGTTGGCCGCCACGCTGCAGCGCACGGCCACGGAGCCCGACATCGCCAGCCCGATCATCGTCTGCAACAGCGATCATCGCTTCCTGGTGGAGGAGGAGGCAGCCCTTGCCGGGGTGAAGCCGCGTGCGATCGTGCTTGAGCCGGTTGCGCGCAACACCGCCCCGGCCATCGCCGCCGCCGCCGTCCTGCTCGAGGCCGAGGATGCCGACGGCATTCTCCTGGTGATGCCGTCCGACCACGTCATCACCGATCGGGAGCGGTTCCTTGCCGCCGTTCGCGGTGCGGCCGAGGTCGCAGCGAAAGGCAAGTTGGTGCTGTTCGGCATCAAACCCAGCGCGCCGCACACCGGCTATGGCTATATCCGGCGCGGGGCGCCGCTGCCCGGCTGCGACAATGTGTTCGCGGTCGATGCCTTTACGGAAAAACCCAACGCCGAGACCGCCGCGCACTATCTGGCGGCGGGCACCTACGCCTGGAATAGCGGCATCTTCGTGCTGGGTGTGCGCGCCTTTCTTGCCGAGCTGTCGCGTCTGGCCCCTGGCTTGCTGGAGGCGGTGCGCGCCGCCGTCGGCGCTGCCACCACCGATCTCGGCTTCCTGCGGCTCGATGCTCAAGCCTTCGCCGCGGTGCCCAACATCTCGATCGACTATGCGGTGATGGAGCACACACAGGCCGCCGCAGTGATGCCGGTTGCGTTCGGCTGGAGCGACGTGGGCTCCTGGTCGTCGCTGTGGGATTTGGCCGCCCGCGACGGTCAGGGCAACGCGGTGATGGGGGATGCTCTGCTCGAGGACACCGCCAACTGCTACGTGCGCTCAGAACGCGGACTGGTGTCGACCATCGGCGTGAAGGATCTCATCATTGTCGACACGCCCGACGCCGTTTTGGTCGCCGATCGGACCAAGGCGCAAGACGTCGGCGCCCTGGTCGCCAAGCTTAAGGCGGCCAAGCGCAAGGAGCACGAGCAGCACGTGCGCAACTATCGGCCGTGGGGATTTTTTGCCACCCTCAACCTTGGCCCGCGCTTTCAGGTCAAGCTCTTGCACGTCAAGCCGGGCGCCAAGCTTTCCCTGCAGATGCACCATCACCGCTCCGAGCACTGGGTGGTCGTGCAGGGGACGGCCAAGGTGGTGATCGGCGATGCGGAGCGGCTCGTGCGCGAAAACGAGTCGGTCTATATCGTCGCCACCCAGTGGCATCGGCTGGAAAATCCCGGCAAGACCCCGCTCGAGCTGATCGAGGTGCAGATCGGCAGCTACCTGGGCGAGGACGACATCGTGCGCGCCGACGACATCTACCAGCGCGCCCCCGAAGAGACGCGCTAGGCGCGCCCCGTGCGGCAAGCGCCGGCGCTTGCGCGCAGCCCTCAATGCTTGGTCTCGCCGGCCGGCGCACCCGCCCCGGGCGGCGTCTCCGAGCCAAGCTGGCTCACGGTTTGCGCCGTCGCCATCTCCGCGGCGGGCTGACGCATATTCTGCTGGTAGCGCCTGTAGCTCACCGGAATAGAGCCCAAGTAGACGATGCTGACGAGGGCGAGCGTCTCGTAGGGGTAGGTCACCAGCAAGGCCACCAGCGCCGCCGCCGCCACAAAAGCCGGCAGCACGTATTCGCGGGCTATGCGCTCGCCCAGCAGCTTGCCGGAGAAAGTTGGAATGGTGGACACCAGCAAAAAGGCCATCAGCAAGGTGTAGCAGGCGATCGGCACCGGCCACATGCGCACGTCGAACAGGCCAAGGCCGTCAAGATATAGCGGCAGCAGCACGGTAATGGCGCCCGCCGGTGCGGGCATGCCGGTGAAGTAGTTGCCCTGCCATTTGGGCTTGTCCACATCGAGCATCGCATTAAAGCGCGCCAGCCGCAGTCCCATCGCCAGGGCGAAGATGAGCACCGAAATCCAGCCGAGCCCGCGCAGGGTACCGAGCCCCCAGATAAAGACGATCACCGCCGGGGCGACGCCAAAGTTGACGAAGTCGGCAAGGCTGTCGAGTTCGGCGCCGAACTTCGATTGCGCCTTCAGCGCGCGCGCCAGGCGGCCGTCGACGCCGTCGAGCAGGGCGGCAATGACCACCAAGGCGATGGCCATCTCGTAGCGCAATTCGATGGCCATCCGGATCGCCGTCAGCCCGGCGCAAAGGCTGAGCAGGGTGAAAAAGTTGGGCACCAGCATCCGTACCGGGATCTTGTTGTGCCGAAACAGCAAGCGGCCGCGGCGCCGGCGTTCGGCATCCTCGAGCTTTGGCAGGAAGGGATCCATGGCTTGGCCTAGTCCTCTGTCAGCACGTCATTGCAGGCGCGCCTCGCGCTCGGGCTCCTGCGACTTGAGATCGGCAAGAACGGTCTCGCCGCCGATGGCGCGCTGGCCGACGGCGACAAACGCCTCGCGTGCCGGCGGCAGATAGACATCCACGCGCGAGCCGAACCGGATGAGGCCGATGCGCTGCCCGGTGCCGACGCTCTCGCCCTCGTTGACGAAGCTGACGATGCGACGGGCGATGAGGCCGGCGATTTGCACGACGGCGATCTCGCTGCCGTCCGCGGTGGCAATCACGGTGGCGCGGCGCTCGTTGAGTTCGCTGGCCTTGTCGGCCGCGGCATTGAGAAAACTGCCTTGCACGTAGACGGAACGGGCGATGCGCCCCGCCACCGGGGCACGATTGATGTGCACGTCAAAAATGGAAAGAAAGATCGAAATCCTGAGACGTTCGGTATCGCCGAGCCCCAGTTCGCCCGGCGGCCGCAGGCGCTCGATGGCGCAGATCTTGCCGTCGCCGGGGGCAAGCACCAGCCCCTCGCGCAGCGGCGTGACCCGCGGTGGATCGCGGAAAAAATAGGCGATCCAGGCCGTCACCAGCGCACCGACCCAGCCGAGCGGCGGCCACAGCAAAAAGAACAGCAAGGTCACCCCGGCCGCCAGCGCAAGGAACTTGTAGCCGTCTGCATGCACCGGCGTGATCTGATCGGCGATGGTATCGATCAGGCTGTGGCGTTCGGGCACTCTGCCTCCCGCTGCGCTCTTAGGGCAATCCGCTTGCCCTTGCGATCATCTCTCCGCCTCGGCCCTTGCCGATCAGCCGGCGATTATTCCACCGGGATGGCGACGAAGCGCAATCCGCCCTTGCCGCTCTCCAGGCGCAGCAGCACCGCCTTGCGGCCGGCCTTTTTGACCTTGTCGATGCCTTTGCTGATGTCGTCGACCGAGCTGACGGCGTCCTGGGCCACTTCCACGATCACATCGCCGGGCTTGACGCCCTTTTCGGCGGCCGGACTAGCCGGATCCACCTCGAGCACAATCACGCCCTTGACCTCCTTGCCGAGGCTGTTCTTCTCGCGCAGCTCGTCGGTCAGTGGTGCCAGCACGAGCCCGATCAATGAACCCGCCGGCTTGTTGCCGCTGTCCTTGTCCTTGTCTTTTTCTTTGCCGCGGCTCTTGCCTTTGCCCTTGGGCGTGTCCTTGGGCGTGGCGACCTTGGCTGCGTCATCGTCCTCGAGGAGACGGGCTACGGCCACGCGCAAATTCAGCCGCTGACCCTTGCGCAGGATTTCAACGTCGACCTCCTTGCCGATCGGAGTTTGCGCCACGATGCGCGGTAGGCCGCGCATGCTGCTCACGTCCTTGCCGTCGAATTTCAAGATGATATCGCCGTCCTGAATGCCCGCCTTGGCGGCCGGACTATCGGCGGTGACGCTGGCCACCAGCGCCCCGGTGTTGTCCTGCACGCCGAGGGTGTCGGCGAGCTCATCGGTAATCGACTGGATTTTGACGCCGAGCCAGCCGCGGCGCGTTTCGCCAAATTGGCGCAGCTGATCGATCACCGCCACCGCGGTATCGGAGGGAACCGCAAAACCGATGCCGATCGAGCCGCCGGTCGGCGAGATGATGGCGGTGTTCACGCCGATCACTTCACCATCCATATTGAAGAGCGGTCCTCCGGAATTGCCCTTGTTGATGGCCGCGTCGGTTTGCAGGAAATCGTCGTAGGGACCGGAGTTGATGTCGCGCTGCTTGGCGGAGATGATGCCGACCGTCACCGAGCCGCCGAGACCAAAGGGGTTGCCGATTGCCATCACCCAATCGCCGACCCGCATCTTGGTCGAGCCGCCGAAGGCGACCGAGGGCAGTGGCTTTTTGGGCGTCACCTTGAGCAAGGCGAGGTCGGTCTTGGTGTCCTTGCCCAGAACCTTGTCGACCTTGAGCTTGCTGCCGTCGTGGAAGTTGACGATGATTTCGTCGGCCCCGTCGATGACGTGATTGTTGGTGACAACCAGGCCTTCCTTGCCGTCGATCACGAAGCCCGAGCCGAGCGAGGAGACCTTGCGATCGGCCGGCGAACGCCCCCCGCGGCGGTTGAAAAAGTCCTCGAAAAACTCCTCGAAGGGTGCGCCCTTGGGCACGCGCGGCAATGGCACGCCCTCGGGACCCTTCATGGTCTGACTGGTCGATATGTTGACGACGGCATCGATCAGCTTTTCGGCCACGGGCGCCACGCTGGTCGGCCCGTTGCGCATCTGTGATGCGGCCGGCGCCAGCAGGCCCACGCACATTGCCGCGGCGACACCGCCGCGATAAAGCAATGCCCGCGCTCCGGCGCGGCGCTTTGGGCCTAAGGTGCTGCTGATGAAGGCTGTCCTTGCTGCAACAAGCCGGCTCATGGCCACTGTCTCCTCACCGTTCGCCGACAACGACTGTCACCGATCAGAAATTCCACGCCGCGCGGGGCCCGCCCGCGCCCCAGCTTAGCCTCGAACCAGCCAAACCAGTACTACGCCCGCCGCCACGGCAGCCGCGCCCGCCGCGCGCAGGGCCTGGTCGGGCATTTGCTGAGCCGCCGTCAACAGCCGCAACCCCACTTGCGGGGCGACGGCCCACAACAATCCCTCAATTACCATAACCAACCCGATGGCAACGAGAAGGTCGCTCATTGCTTGGGTTGAGCTCCCTGCTGCGGCGGACTTGGGTTGGTACCGGGGCTGTTGAAATACTTGAAAAACTCGCTGTCGGGCGCCAGCAGCATGCGCGTGTCGCTCGGTTTGATGCCGGCCTCGTAGGCCTGCATGGAGCGGTAGAAGGCAAAGAA
>DASTMQ010000009.1:0-3253 GCA_035714005.1 Hyphomicrobiaceae bacterium | reverse complement strand
ACCCGCGCGCCTGGCCATGACGGCAACAAATTAATTCGTTGCAGTCCCGGCACAGGCCTGTCGGGGAGAGCCTTGCTTGATCGTCCTTGGCTCATGGCACCCGAGCCGGCTGCCCCGAGTGGAAGCACAGCATCGAAGAGGCACACGATGAAGATTACCGTTGCAACAACCGTCGCTGCACCTATGGCGGCTGTCTGGCGCGCCTATACCACGCCCGAGGACATCAAACAGTGGAATGCGGCCTCCGATGACTGGCACACCACCGCCGCCACGGTCGACCTGCGCGAGGGCGGGGCGTTCTCCTCCCGCATGGAGGCCAAAGATGGCAGCATGGGCTTTGATTTCGCAGGCACCTATACGAAGCTTGTCGAGCACAAATTGATTGAATACGCCTTCGGTGATCGCACGGCCCAAGTCGAGTTTGCCCCGGTATCGAACGGTGTCAAAGTCCAGGTCACCTTCGATAGTGAGTCAACCCATTCTATCGAGCAGCAGCGTGCCGGCTGGCAGGCCATTCTCGACAACTTCGCGCGCCACGTTGAGGCAAACCGGCGGGCTTGACCGGAGCAACGCGCGGGGCAGCGCAGCTCAAAAGGGTTACTAGATCTCTCACGCCGCACTGGCGTGAGAGCGGCCCTTCGGGGCAGTCGCTCCTGGCACCACCGGCGCGGGCATGACGTGGAAAGGCGATCCGGCCGGGGCAACGACCCCGCCAGATGCCGCCGGTTTGCGAGCTTGCACGGCGTGGCCCGAGGCGTGCACCCGCCGACATGCCCATTGCGCTTGGACTTAGCCGCGGGCTTGGTCCTTGGCAAATCGCCGCAAGAGTTCGTCGGCTGCGCCAGGGAGACGAATGTCGAAGATGTCCCGCAACAAGGAGGCGAGCTCGGCAGCGCTGTGAGCGGTGCGCCGCTCAACGCTGCCATCGGCATGATGGACGCTCAGCCGATCATTCAGAAGCGCATACCTCAGATCAGCAACGGGGCGCGCCGCGATCAGGTTGTTGGTGAAGGTCGAATCGGGATGCGTGGAGCTGAACCAGTTCTGGACCTCGAAATCCACGGACAGTTCTTCCCGTAGCGAGAACTGATAGACGGGCAACCAGTCGTCCTTATGCTTTGCCTGCAGTTGAAATTCATCGTTGCTGCAAACCAATCGATACACCCCGTGCGGCGTCGGTTGCTCGAGGTCGGGCCGAAGCTGCAACGGCGCGGTCAACGTCAAAAGGCCAAAACCCACGTCGGCAATATAGGATCCCTGCGGGAGCTCGACCCGAAGCAGCATATGCGTGCGCGGTCGCACGACACCCTTGGGCAGGCCCCATTGTACGCGTGCCGCCAGCGTCGCAACGCGATAACCAAGCTCGCGCAGCACCGCCGCAAAAAGCGTGTTCTGCTCATAGCAGTATCCGCCGCGCCCTTGCGCAACGAGCTTGGTCATGAGCGCGTCCACCTGCAAGGAGACGGGCCGCTTCAGCAGTGGGTCAAGGTTCTCGAATGCGATCGCGGCCGGATGCCGCCCGCTGAGAACCCGTAGCGTCGCGAGCGTCGGAACCGGCGCGCCCGAATAGGCGATACGGGCAAAATAGGCCTCAAGATCGATGGCAGTCATGACCACCTTGGCGCTCCACACGCGCCCGGCAGGCAGATCTCTTCCCGCTCGGTGCGATCGCGAGCACTGTAGCCGCAATCCCAACACCCGGCAGCGGGGATCTGGGTGGTACCGGCACGCTGCCCGAGCACTGGCGCTGACCGATCAAGCGTTGCCGGCGATGCGTCGATGGCCCCGTCATGGTGACGTCTGTTAATCACGTCACGCGCCGGGTCCGTGCGGGAACTGCTGCCCACAATTGAGTAGTTACACGGATGGTTGCCACCTTGACGTCGGTGCGTACATCCCCCTTAGCAACAGAGCCAGGGGATCCGTGATGCCCGACCTGAAATTGCTCACTCCCGTTCGACACGCGCACGTTGACCTGCAGACCCAACTCATTGATTACGCCGGACGGGTCGAAGACCTACCGTCCCCGCAGCAGGTGTTGAACGAACTGCACGCCGTCACGACGCGCTACCTGCCGCTGCAGGTCATGGGGGCGGCACGCTTCCCCCTAAAGTCCGGCGATTGGAACGCCGTGCAGCTCGGCAAGTCGGCCTTTCTTCACCAGAGTGTGCCTGTGGGCTGGTGGGAAGATTACAGCGCACTCGCCCGGGGGAGATTCCAGCCGTTGCTGTTCTTGGCGGCGACCAGCATGGCGATCCATACCTGGACGGAAGTTCGGCGCATGTTTCAACCGATCGGAATTGACAAATGGTCCTACGACTTGGCTTTCAAGCACGGGATGCGTGACGGTTTGACGTGTCCCGTCGGTGGGCGCTGGGTGGTGTCGTTCTGGTCCCGCAAAGAGCTCTCCGGCATTGTGACGCGACCGATGCGGGTGGTGATTTGCGCCGCCGTCAGCTTTGCGGCGCTGCGCCTCGACCAAATCGTGGAGCCCGATCCGACCATGGTTGGGGCACACCGTCATTTGACGCCCAGGGAATTGGCCGTCTTGCGGCTGGTCTCATCGGGAGCGCAATTCCGCCAGATTGCCCACGAGCTCGGCCTTGGCGAGGAGACGATCCGCAGTCACCTAAAAAAGGCGCAAATCAAGCTCGGTGTTCGCAACCGAGCCCAAGCCGTCGCCGAAGCCCTGCGCCAGCACCTTATCCCGTAAAGGGCGGCTTCAGGTTCATGTGGTGGCGGCCAGGTCGCGATGTCTAGGATATTCCCCCGCAGCCCCGCATTGGCCGCAACACCTCCGGTTTGCTCGTGCTACCGGTTGCCGCTTTGCCGGCTTCCAGCGATCGGTCCCGCCCCGCTTTCTCAAAGACTAACCAAGCGCAAGCGGGGCAGGCGCAGCCGCCTGCACACATCCACCCGTTTTAGCCGCCACCTTTTAGCTGCCACCTGCTAGTTGTCTGGGGCCGCGCGCTTCTTGGCCGCCAAGGCGGCTAGCCGCGCGACCGTGTTCATGTTGCGGGCCGTGCCGCTGCGCGCGGCAGGAAGGACGAGCTTGGACCGACCGATGCCATCCGGGTAGTGCACAAAAATCTCGCGCTTACCCAGACGGAACTGCTCGCGCTGCCGACCGGTGGCATTGAGCAGGGCATCACGCGGCGGCGGCTCGCCGAGAAAGATGGTGACCGTCTTGCTCGCCGGCTCCGTCTTGAATGGGTTGGCTTCCACAATCGCGGCCAGCTCATCAACGCTCCGG
>DASTMQ010000008.1:0-4864 GCA_035714005.1 Hyphomicrobiaceae bacterium | reverse complement strand
AACTCGTCGACCGAGCTCTACTTCAAACCGGGAAGCGTCAGGTTCGGCCAATCCGGCGACGTCAGCCTAAAGTGGGGCGGCGTGCCCAGCATTGCCCTCGACATGGAATTCCATCACGCGCGCGTCAAGGTGTATTTCCGCTTGCTGCTGGAAGCCCTGCAGGCCGCTGTCGAGATCACCTACATCAATTTCGAGGATGCTGCGGCGGACCCCGAGCACAATACCCGGCTGCTGATCGAGGCCATTGCCAATGCGCGGCTGAGCCCGCTTGCGCCGGCCGCGAGCCCGTGCACGTCCAAGCCGTCGGTTGAGCCCAGGCTCTGGCCGGCCTGAGCGCAAGCTTCGTACAAGATTAAGCGCTTAGAACAGCGAGCAAGGACGACTTGCGGGAAGCCGGCCATGGGCCCCCTCTACCTTTTCAGCGCCGTTGCCCGCCACAACCAGTGGCTGTCGGTCCGGCAGGCCACCATTGCCGGCAATATCGCCAACGCCAACACCAAAGGCTTCAAGGCGCTCGACGTCGACCCCTTCGAGAAGGTGGTCGATAGCGCCAGGCTCGCCATGGCCGCCACCCACGCCGCGCACATCGGCGTGCCGGCCGCTGCCGCGGCGGGCCCCGAGCTGCGCGCGGCGGAAGCCTGGGAGGTGACGCACTCGGGCAATAGCGTGAGCCTGGAGCAGGAGTTGATCAAGTCCTCCGAGGTTGGCCGCGCCTACCGGCTCAACGCCAACGTGGTCAAAGCCTTCCACCGCATGCTGCTCGCCAGCGCCAAGGGTTAATTGAGATGGCCGATCCGCTGCAGGCGACCCTGAAGATCGGCGCATCCGGCCTCGAGGCGCAGTCGACGCGACTGCGCGTCGTCTCGGAAAACCTTGCCAACGCCCAGTCGACGGCGACGACATCGGGCGGCGACCCTTACACGCGCAAGATCCTCAGCTTCGAGGCCGAGTTCGACGATGCGTTGGGTGCCAATCTGGTGCGGGCAGGCAATATCGAGCAGCCGCGGCCGAGCTTCCGACTCAATCACGATCCGAGCCATCCCGCGGCCGATGCCAATGGTTATGTCAAATTGCCGAACGTCGACATCCTGGTCGAGCTCACCGACATGCGCGAGGCCAACCGATCCTATGAAGCGAACCTGCAAGTGGTCAAACAGGCGCGCGAGATGATCGCCCTGACGATCGATCTGCTGAGGAGCACATGAACATCGACCCGATCGGTGCGGCAACGCCGGGGAGCACGGCGGCCGTGGCGGAGAGCCCGTTGGCCACGGCCGGCGTTGGCCCGCCATCGGTCTTGGGCGAGGCCGGTCGCGCCGACTTCGCCGGCCTGCTGGGCCAGATGCTGAGCTCGCTGGCGGGTGCCTTGCGTGCCGGCGAGGCGGCCTCGCTTGCCGGTCTCAAGGGTCAGGTGCCCGTCGCTGGAGTGGTGGAGGCGGTGATGACCGCCGAGCAGACCCTGCAGGGGGCGATCGCCGTGCGCGATAAGGTCGTTGCCGCCTACCTCGAACTCAGCCGCATGCAAATCTGACAGGAGTTGCTCGTGAGATCACTCGCCATCGCGGCCACCGGCATGAACGCCCAGCAGACCAACGTCGAGGTGATTGCCAATAACATCGCCAACATCAACACCACGGCATTCAAGCGGTCGCGCGCCGAGTTCACCGACCTATTGTACCAGGCCGAGCGCGCGGCCGGCACGCCCAACCGCGGCGGCCAGGAGCCGGTTCCCGAGGGCGCCCAGATCGGTCTCGGCGTGCGCACCACCGCCGTGCGCAACCTGCACATGCAAGGCGCCATGACCAGCACCGGCAACAAGCTTGATCTGGCGCTCAATGGCCGCGGCTGGTTCCAGATCGCCGGTCCCAACGGCGAAACCTTTTATACGCGCGCCGGAGCCTTCAACAAAAATGCGACCGGCCAGATCGTCACCGCCGACGGCTACGTGGTCCAGCCGGCCATGACGATCCCGCAAAATGCCAGCGAAATCACCATCAATGAGACCGGCCAGGTGTTCGTTCGCCTCGGCACCGATACGAGCATGCAGCTGATCGGTCAGTTCACGCTTGCCAATTTCACCAATGAAACCGGCCTCGATCCGCTTGGCAGCAACCTTTACCGTGAGACGACGGCGTCGGGCGCAGCCGTCCTCGGCGTGCCGGGTGAAGCGGGCTTTGGCAGCGTCAACCAGGGCTACCTCGAGCACTCCAACGTCGATCCGGTGAAGGAAATTACCGAGCTCATCTCGGCCCAGCGCGCCTATGAGATGAACTCGAAGGTGATCCAGGCCTCCGATGAAATGTTTGCCACCGTTGCCAAGGGCCTGCGCTAACGCCATGGCGGGGATCGGGCGCAAAGCGAGGGTGCGCAAAGGAGGGATCGTGCGCAAAGGCTCAGCCAGCATGGCGACGGTCGTCGCGTCGACCGTCGCGCTGACCTGCGGATTGCTTTGGCTTGTGGCCGTCGCCGGCTCGGTGGCGGCAAGTGAGCTGCCGTTGCCGGTGCCGCGCGCCACCATCTACCCCGGCGAGGTCATCGTCGAGGACAACCTGGTCGAGCGTGCCTTCATTGCCCGCACCGTTGCACGCGCCACCGTCTTCGAAGCACGGGAGGCGCTGGTCGGCAAGGTCGCACGACGCACCTTGCTGGCCCTGCAACCGATCGCCATCAATGCCGTGCGCGAGCCCTATCTGGTCAATCAGGGCAAGGCCGTCTTGGTCATCTACGAAACGCGGGGGTTGACCATCACCAGCCAGGCCACCGCGCTCGAGAACGGCAGCGTCGGCGATGAAGTCAGTTTGCGCAACAACGACAGTGGGCTGTTGATCAGGGGCGCCGTGGCGTCCGACGGCAGCGTTCGGCTGAGGGCGCCATGATCCTCCGCTTTGCCCTGGCGCTGGCGTTATGCCTGCCGGCCGTCGGCGCGGCCGCCGCCACGCGCATCAAGGACATCATTTCGGTGCAGGGCGTGCGCGCCAATCAGCTGGTGGGTTACGGCCTGGTGATTGGGCTCAACGGCACCGGCGACAGCCTGCGCAATGCGCCCTTCACCGAACAGTCGCTGCAATCCATGCTCGACCGCATGGGCATCAACGTGCGCAACTCCAGGGGACGCACGCGCAATGTGGCGGCCGTGATCGTCACCGCCGAGTTGCCGGCCTTCATCGGTAGGGGCTCGCGCATCGATGTGACCGTTTCTTCCTTGGGCGATGCCACCTCGTTGGCAGGCGGCTCGTTGGTCATGACCCCGTTGTCGGGGGCCGATAATCAGATCTATGCGGTGGCGCAGGGCCCGCTGGCGGTGTCCGGGTTTGCCAACGGCGGCAAGGCCGAAACCCTGACCCAAGGCGTGCCGACCACCGGCCGGATTCCCAACGGCGCGCTGATCGAGCGCGAAGGCCCGGGCCGCTTCGCCGACGAGAAGGTCCTGGTGCTGGAATTGCGCAATCCTGATTTCAAGACTGCGGTGCGGGTGGCGGATGCCATCAATGCCTTTACGCAGCAGCGCTACGGCGTTGAGCTTGCGCGCGAGGATGATCTACGCTCGATCACGGTGAAGCGGCCATTCTACCTCGGGGCCGCCCGCTTCATGGCCGAGATCGGCGAACTTCCCGTTGAGCCCGACGTGCCCGCGCGGGTGGTGATCGACGAACGCACGGGCACGATCGTGATCGGCAAGGATGTGCAGATCTCCACCGTTGCGGTGTCGCACGGGAACCTGACCGTGCGGGTGACCGAGACGCCCAAGGCCAGCCAGCCAATGCCGTTCACGGCAGGGGAGACCGTGGTCACCCCCGAGACGCAGGTGTTGGCGCAAGAGACCGGCGGCAATCTCGCCATCGTGCGCGGGACCAACCTGCAAACGCTCGTCGGCGGTCTCAACAAGATCGGCCTCAAGCCCACCGGCATCATCGCCATTCTGCAGGCGATCAAGTCGGCCGGTGCCCTGCAAGCGGACCTGGTCGTGCAATGAGCCGCTTGCGGAGCAGGAGGAAATCACAAGGCCCCGGTGCCATCCGGCTTGCCGCGGGGGCGGTCGCAATCTCATTGGCCATCGCCGCCGACGGCGTGGCGGCCCAGGGCTGGGATGCGACCGTGACTGCGGCCGTGACGGCCGTGGCGGTGCCCGAGGTCACCCCGCTACTGCCACTCTCCCCGAAGCGGCCGATCCCGGTTCGCCAGGCGCGCGGCCTCGCCGGGCCGGATGCCCAGCCGGCGCCGGCGACCGGCGCGCACGTATCCGCGGCCGTGGGCAAACCGCCGATCTGGACGACGGCCGCGAACGGGCCGCCGGCAGGGGTTGCGGCGGCGGAGCCGCCGTCGACCGCCGCGCTGCCCGCGCCGGCTCCGCCGGCCGCTTCGCCGCCGGCGCCGCGGTCAAACTTTGTGCGCCAGTACTGCGTCAATGTCGCCGATGCGACGGCCGATGCGCGCTTCGCCTGGCAAAGGAAGACGCTGGCGGACCTGGAGCAGGAACTCGACAAGCGCATGGTGCTGCTCGAGGCAAAGGCCGCCGAGACGCGCGACTGGCTGACGCGCCGCGATGAATTCGCCAGGAAGGCGCGCGATGGGCTGGTTTTGATCTACGCGCGCATGCGCCCCGATGCGGCGGCGGCGCAGTTGGCGGCGATGGACGAGGAGACGGCGGCCGCCGTGATCAACCGGCTCGAGCCGCGCAATGCCAGTGGCATCATGAGCGAGATGGAGCCGGCAAAGGCCGCGCGGTTGACGAGCATCATTGCCGGGGCCGCCCGTACGCCCAACGACAGCGGGGCGGTGGCTTTGAAGGAAAAGCGCTCATGAAAAAGCTGGCCGGCATCCTGGCCGCGCTGCTGATCGGC
The DNA here is from genome assembly GCA_035714005.1 of Hyphomicrobiaceae bacterium. Classification (GTDB taxonomy): domain Bacteria; phylum Pseudomonadota; class Alphaproteobacteria; order Rhizobiales; family Hyphomicrobiaceae; genus AWTP1-13. The sequence continues at coordinate 23 of DASTMQ010000008.1, read as the reverse complement.
GGCTGCGGCGACAGGCTCAAGGA
>DASTMQ010000007.1:0-8327 GCA_035714005.1 Hyphomicrobiaceae bacterium | reverse complement strand
GCCGATCACTACCTGGCGCAGCAGGTGGCCTTCGATCCCGACCTTTGGATCATCGTGGTGGAGGATCGGCTGGGCCGGCATTTTCTGGACGATTGGCTGGCCGCGATCTGAGGCCGGGAGCGCCCGCGCCGCGGCTCAAGGATTAACGATCCATTAACGTGTGCGGCCGTCAAATGGTGCGATTCGTCGCGATGGTTTCAATCGCGCGATAGGGGCACCCGCGGCCGGCAACGTCCGGCGGCGGTTAGGGGGACAGACATCGCCATGATCATCGACTTTCGCGCGCATGCCTTGCGCTTGGAGCCGCGCCTTGAGGCCAGTACAACCGGTGCGGAAATCATCATCTTTCCGGGCGTGCGCCGCGAGCGCCAGCTCGAGCCGGCAAAGCCGCGCCGCAAGGACAAGGTGCGGCCAAAGCGCGACCGGCTCGAACTGCCGGACTGAGGACAGGGGCTTGCCGCCGTGCGCGCCCAAAGCTTGCGGGGCAGCTTAGGGTTTGAGGCCGGGGGTGCACTTCGCCCGGGCGAGGGCGGCCTCCGCTTCGCCTTTCCAAGCCAAGCCTTTGAGCGGCGCGCGAATGATGATCAAGCCCTCCTCGCTGGGGGAGGCGATTTGATCTTCGCTGGCAGCCGCGGGGCGTCGCGTGAACGCCGGAATGAGATCGCCGCTCTTCTCCGCCGCCGGCACGATGACCAGGGAAAGGTCCGTTGCGCGCAGTTGCTGGCCCGGAATGACGTAGAAATTGTCGCCCTGGGGCGTGTGCAGCGAGAGCGTCCAGCCGAGGTCGGCCAAGGGGGCGCTGACGGTGACCGGCTCACTGGCAAGGCTGTAGCGGCAAATGCCGTAGTAGGCGTCCGGCATCAGGAACGGGAGCAGCTGCTTGCCGGGCCGGGCCGGTGGCACCACCACCATGGTGTTGGCGGGCAAGAGGTCGCGCAATTTCTGATAGGCCATGCCCGGTCCGACGAGTGGCACGGCCAGCGTGGCGGTGACGTGCAGGATGCCAGCGAGCAAAAGCGCGCCGATGGCGGCGCGCCAATGGATCTTGCGGATCCAACCCGGCGGCGCCGGCCGTGCCGGCTGGCGGACATCGAGGCGGGGAGGAGCGAGGTTTGGCCATCGCTCCGGCAGCGCCGGCGTGGGAAATCGCGTGGGAAATCGCGGGTTCATCGGCAACCAAGCTTGCGTATGGTGGGCAACGGCTTGATGGGGCCAGCCGCGTACACGGCCGCCGCCAGCACGGCGTCCTGGATGGTGAGGGCAAGCGTCACCTTGCCGGCCCCGACCGGCAGCCAATTGCCTGGTCGGGCATCGCGCGCCAGCACGATCACCGCCCGCCCGTCGGGTTCGCGCATGGCGGTGTCACTGCTGAAGGTGAAGCGATCGGCCCCGTTCGGGATGACGCCGCCCCTGCGATCGAAGGCCGCCAGGTCCCACCAGGCGCCGTCCAATCCCTCTACGGTCACGGCATAGTCGCAAGCCGACTGCAGCTGGCCGCCGTCGCTGTCGGTCTTGGCATAAAAGCTGAGCTCCAGCGTCGAGGCAATGGGCAACAGCCCATTGCGCGCGGTGTGGGCGCGCGTGTAGGGGTCCGCATCGGGGCGGCCGGCGGCGATCCAGGTGGTCCAGGGGCCGAAGCTGCGCGTGGTGAGACGCGAACCGGCCTCCACCATGTACCAGGCACTGCCGAGCCCACCGCCGATGCCGAGCACGACGATGGCCAGCAGATTGACGATGAGGTTGCCGAACTGGCGCATGGGGGAGCGGCGGCCTTCAGGGTCGGGGCCGCACGGCGGGGGGCGGCATTTCGGCGCGACGCTCGGGGGCCGCCGTCGTCGGCCGCGTGCGCTCGGCGGGTGGGCTCCCCGGCGGGGCGGCGGGCGTCGTGCTGGCCGGGACCGCCTCTTGTCCGTTGGCCCGGCGCAGGCTCTCGGCCAGCCGTTTCAGCATGTCGCGGGTCTGATCCGGCATGACGCTGGTTTTCTTTTGCGCCGTCTGGGCGATCTGCGCCTGGGCCAGGGCGGGATCGACCCGCTTCAGTTCCGAGAGCCGCTGCTGCTCGGCGACCTGGTTGGGATGCAACGGCAGGCCCGGAATTTGCGGAATGAATTTGATGTTGTTGTGCGCGACCGACATGAAGCTGTGCCAAATGCCGGCCGGCAAGCTGCCGCCGGTGACGCCCGAGCCGTTCCACGACATCGGCCGGAAGTCGTCGTAGCCGACCCATACGCCCGTCACCAGCGCGCCGGTGAAGCCGAGGAACCAGGCGTCGCGGTAGCTCGAACTGGTGCCGGTCTTGCCGACGGCGTAGGTGAAGTCCAACGCCGCCCGCTTGGCGGTGCCTTCGTCGACCACCGCCTTCATCATGATGTTCATGTTCTCCGCGACCCGGCGGCTGACGACCTGCGGGGCCTCCGGCTCGTCGCGCTCGCGTGAATAGATGAGGTCGCCCTTGGAATTGAACAGCTCGAGCACGGCGTAGGGCCGCGTCAGCTTGCCGCCGTTGGCGAAGGTGGCGTAGGCCGCGGTGTGTTGCAGGGGCGTGATGCCGGTATCGCCCAAGGCCATCGAGCAGGTCTTCTTGACGCCCTCTACGCCCAGGCGCTGGGTCATTTCCAACAGCTTGTCGCGGCCAAGGCGCAGCGATAGGTCGACGGCGGGCACGTTGAGGGAAACTTTGAAGGCGTCGATCGCCATCATGGAGCGTCCCGAACCGCCGCCGCCCGAGTAGTTCCTAGGGCTCCAGTTGCCGCACGGCCCCGAGGCATCGCGCACGATCGAGCGCGGGTTGTAGCCGTTCTCAAAGGCCATGGCGTAGACATAAAGCTTGAAGGAGGAGCCGGGTTGGCGGTGCGCGTGGGTCGCGCGATTGAACTGGCTGTCGTCATAGTCAAGACCGCCGACGACGGCGCGCACGGCGCCGTCGGGCTCCATCGACACCAAGGCGCCGCTGAAGGGGGTGCGGCGCTTGCTGCCGGTTTGGCCCAAGGTGTTGATGAGGGCGTCGTGGGCGGCCTGCTGCAGGGCCAAATCGACGGTCACCCGCGCCGTCAGCACGTACTGGCCGCTGCGTTCGGCGATGCGCTGCACCTCCTCGTAGGCCCAATCGAGAAACCAATCGGGGCTGTGGGCGGGGCGTGTCTCGATGATGCGCGCCGGGTTCAAGCGGGCGGCGTGCACCTGGCCGGCGCTCATGTAGCCGGCATCGACGAGGTTGTTGAGGACATCGTTGGTGCGCGCGCGCGACAACGGCAGATTGACGTGGGGTGCGAATTTCGAGGGCGCCTTGAACAGGCCGGCGAGCAAGGCCGCCTCGGCCAGGTTCACCTCACGCACGGACTTGCCGAAGTAGAATTGCGAGGCCGCCTCCACGCCGAAGGCGCCGCCGCCGAGATAGGCGCGGTCGAGGTAAAGCTTGAGGATTTCGCGCTTGCTGAAGCGCGATTCCAACAGGAAGGCCAAAAAGGCCTCCTTGATTTTGCGCTGCAGCGAGCGCTCCGAGGAGAGGAACAGGTTTTTCGCCAGCTGCTGGGTGATGGTCGAGCCGCCCTGCACGACCTCGTTGGCGCGCGCGTTCTCGACCAGGGCGCGGGCGGTGCCGATGAAGTCGACGCCGAAGTGCTCAAAAAAGCGCCGGTCCTCGGTGGCGAGCGTGGCCTTGATCAGGTGGTCGGGAATCTCCTCCAGCGGCACGGCGTCGCTGTGCAGGATGCCGCGCTTGCCGAGCTCGTTGCCGTAGCGATCGATGAAGGTGACGCTGTATTTGCCGGTGAGGATGCGCTCTTCGTCAAACTCGGTGAGCGCCGGGATGGCGAGCACATAAAGCAGCGCAAAGCCGCCGAGCCCGAGCGTCAAGGCTTCGGAGGCGCCCTCGTTGAGGAGTCGCTTCCAGCCGGTGAGCCGGAAACGGGCAAAAAAGCTGGTGATGCCGTTCCAGCGATCCTTGGCGGCCTCCCAGCTTTCGGCGAGGGAGGAATCGATCCAGGCGTCGACCCTGAGCCAGTCGATGGGGCCCTTGCGACCACCGTGCTTGAAAAACCAATCGTGCACGTTTCAAGGCCTCTGATCGTTGCGCAAGACGGCCGCGCGGGATGGGCTCAGGCGCCCGAATCACCGGTGCACCTGAGCCGCGCGCGCTGAGAGCCTAGCACCGTCGGCGCCCGCCGCGCGAGTAGAACGCTCCTGGCGGCCATTTTGGCCAATTTTTCGGCCAAGATACGCAGAAAGGCGTAGCTGCAAGGCAAGGCCGCTCCGCCTCGCCGCCTAGCGGTTGGTGAGTTTGAGCTCGATGCGGCGGTTGCGCCGCAGCACGTCTTCGCCGATGCCATCCTCCAGCGGCTGGAACTCCCCATAGCCGGCGGCGACCAAGCGTTTCGGCGAGACGCCGCGGCTGATCAGGTATTTCACGACCGAGGTCGCACGCGCGCTCGACAACTCCCAGTTGGAGGGGAATTGCGAACTGGCGATGGGGCGCACATCGGTGTGGCCGTCGACCTGCAGCGACCAGTCGATTTCGCTGGGGATTGAGCGTTCCAGTTCGATAATGGCGGTTGCCAGCTGGTCGATGGCGGCAAGGCCTTCCGCGGTCATGGTGGCTTGGCCGGAGGGGAACAGGACCTCGGATTGAAACACGAAGCGGTCGCCGACCACGCGAATGTCCTTGCGATCCTTGAGCAGCTCACGCAGCCGGCCGAAAAAGTCGGAGCGGTAGCGCTGCAATTCCTGCACCTGGCGGGCGAGCGCGACATTGAGGCGGGCGCCGAGGTCGGAAATGCGGGCCTGGTTTTCCTTGTCCTTGGCCTCGGCGGCACCCAGCGCCTCCTGCAGCGCGGCCAACTGCCGACGCAGCGCGATGAGCTGTTGGTTGAGCACATCGACGCGGGCGAGCGCGTCGGCGGAAAAGCCCTTTTGCTCGCTCAACTCCTTGCTGAGACCGGCAATGCGCGCATCCTTTTCGGCGCCGCCGGCGGCAAGCCCGCCCAGGCGATCATTGTCGGCTCTGAGCGTGGCAAGCGAGGCCTGCAGGCTGGCGAGTTCGTCTTCCAGCGATCTGCCCCTGCCCTTCTCCAGACTGAGCAGATTGGTGATCTCCGCGATCTGCCGCGTCAGCCGCTTGAGCGCGCTGTCCTTGCCGGAGACTTCCTGGCTGACATAGAACTGCGCCACCATGAAGACCGAGAGCAGGAAGGTCACCACCAGCAACAGCGTCGACAGCACGTCGACGTAGCCGGGCCAGAACTCACCATAGGTGGTCGTGCGGCGTGCACGGGGCATGGCGGCCTACTTTTTTCGCGAGACGTTGGCGGCGAGGTCTTTGAGCACGGAGGCAACTTCGGACTGCTGGGCCGCCTGCTCGTCGACCCATTCGCGCACCACCTTCTGCTCGGCCCGCATCTGCCGCACCAGCTGATCGACGCCCTTGGCCAGTTCCTTGACCGCCTCCTCGGCCGGAGGGGTGCCGCCTTCGAGCCTGGGAATGCTGGTCAGCCGTTCGCTGAGCTCGGAGATGGCGCGGTGCATGTCGAGCACGGCGACTTGCAGCTGGTGGGCGCCATAGTCGCCGCCCTGCGAGCCGGGCGCCAGCTCGGTGATGCCCGAGAGCCATTCCTCGAGCTGGTTATAGAAGCGCCCGTGCGCGTGGCCCGCTTGCAATTCGAGAAAACCCAGGACCAGTGAGCCGCCGAGGCCCAAGAGCGAGGAGGAGAACGCCGTGCCCATGCCGCGCAACGGCGCGGCCAGTCCGTTCTTCAATTCGTCGAACACGGTGACGCTATCGGCTGCCCGGGTATCGAGCGCGCCGATGGTCTTGCCGACCGATTGGATGGTGTCCAAAAGTCCCCAGAAGGTGCCGAGCAGGCCGAGGAAGACCAGGAGGCCGACGAGATAGCGACCGGTATCGCGCGCCTCATCGAGGCGCGAGCCGATCGAATCCATAATCGAGCGCATGGAGGTGGCCGACAACGACAGGGCGCCGGTGCGGTCGCGCAGCATGGTTGCCATCGGTGCCAGCAGCACGGGACGGTGCGAAATTGCCAGCCCCGGGTCGGCGATGCGGAAGGCGTTGACCCAGCGGATTTCCGGATAGAGCCGCAGCACCTGCTGAAAGGCATAAAGAATGCCCGCGATCATGACGACGCAGATCAGCATGTTGAGGCCGGGGTTGTTGAGCATGGCGGCCCAGAGCTGGTTGTGCAGCACGGCCACCAAAAGGCCGACCAAAACCAGGAAGACGAACATGCGCCACAAATAGAGTCCCGGGGTCGATAGGCTGCGGTGCAGGGAGGGTGGGGCCCGCTCTCCCGATCTCGCTCGTGCCATGCTCCTACTCCCAGCCTCGATTGAGGGCGACATTAGCCAAAGTCCATGGCATCACAAACCGGCAACTTCGTGCCAATCTCGGTCTGTCAATGCTCTTTGTGCCTTCTTTTAGGCGGACACGGAATTCTGGCCGGATCCGGCGCTAGCGCTCGCCAGCGTCTGCAGCAAGGCGCGGTGGATCGCCTGGTTGCCGGCGACGACCGAGCCCTCGTCAAACATCCTGTGCGCGCCTGCCAGATCGGTGACATAGCCGCCTGCCTCGCGCACCAGGATCATGCCGCCCGCCAGATCCCAAGGCTTCAGGTCACGCTCGATGAAGCCGTCAATGCGCCCGGCGGCGACCCAGGCGAGGTCGATGGCGGCCGAGCCGGTGCGGCGAAGTCCACTGGTGGCGCCCATCAAGGCCTTGCATTCGGTCAAAAAACGCTCATGGCCGGCGCGGCCGCGGTGGGGAATGCCGACGCCGATCAAGCTGTCGGCGAGGCTCTTGCGGTTGGCGACGCGCAGCCGGCGACTGTTGACAAAGGCGCCTTGCCCGCGCTCGGCGGTATAGAGCTCATCGAGAATGGGATTGTAGATGAGGCCGCAGACGATCTCGCCCTCGCGCTCGAGCGCGATCGAGATTGCAAACAGCGGAATGCCGTGCAGAAAATTGGTTGTGCCATCAAGAGGATCGACGATCCAGCGATGCGTCTTGTCGGAGCCGGCGATGGCGCCGCGCTCCTCCATTAAAAAACCGTAGCCCGGCCGCGCCCGCGCCAGCTCGCGATAAAGCACGTCTTCGGCGCGGTGGTCGGCGGCGGTGACAAAATTGCCGGGCCCCTTAACGGAGACCTGCAACTGCTCGACTTCGCCAAAGTCGCGCGTCAAGCCGCGGCCGGCCTTGCGCGCGGCGGCGATCATGACGTTCATCAGGGCTGAGGCCGGCATCAGCGGGCGGCACGTCCAGGGTTTGGGAGCTGAAGGCGAGGCCCGATCTAGCCCAGCTTCAAGGGCCTGACAAGGCGCCCGCCGTCGGCGCCGCCGGCGATCGCCGGGATCAGCGGAGCCGGCGAACCCCCCGCCCCCCCGCAGCAGAGTGGGAAATATCCCACTTTCACCGTCTGGGTGTTTGTGGTTGTGATCCCACTGGCGGCGGCCCTAGCTTTGGCGGGCTGCCCAACGGCGTGGGAGGCCGGGCGCGCCAAGGAGGTTGAAGCTGATGGCCTATGCCGCCGTCGGACTACTGGACAGCATCTCGGAATTTTGCCGACGCGCCGGCATGGCCGAATCGACCTTCGGTCGGCGCGCCGTCAATGACGGCAAGTTCGTCGCCCGCCTGCGCGATGGCGCCCGCATCACCCCGGAGACGCTCGAACGCGTCAGCGCCTTTCTCACCACCCGGGGCGTCGCGGCGCCGGCGAGCCCTCCGGAGCTCAAGCCGCTTTTGCGCGTGCAGATGGCGGCGGGCGCGATCGAAGTGCGGGCCTCCGTCGAGGAGCAGCCCTCGCGCAATTTTCGCTTCTTCGACAATCGACAGAAGTACCTGCTGTTCGTCAACACCTGCAGCGAGAAGGAGGTGATTGCCCGTCGCGTCGGCATGGAGCTCGCGCACCTGCATCCCGAACCCCCGTCAATTCGCGTGTTCGACGCCGGCATGGGCGATGGCACGCTATTGACCCGGGTGCTGCGCGACATGCACCGGCGCTACCCGACCCTGCCGTTCTACGTCGTGGGCAAAGAGATCAGCCTCGAGGATACGCGCCTCTCGCTTGACAAGATGGCCGATCGCTTTCACGAGCATCCCGCCACCGTGCTCGTCGTCACCAACATGTACTATACGGAAGCACCGTGGCTGGCGCCCAACGCGGTCTCGGCGGCCACCTCGCTGGCTTGGCACGAGGTGGCGTTGACGGGCAGCACGGGGGCCGAGTTCAGCGAGCAGATCGCCGCGCTGGAGCCGCTGTTGGCGCGCGTCTGGCAGGCGCGGCACAGCCCCAAGACCGGCAATCCGGTGTATGAGCGTCCGG
>DASTMQ010000006.1:0-13535 GCA_035714005.1 Hyphomicrobiaceae bacterium | reverse complement strand
GTGGCTGGCCCCGGCATCAGCGCCATCTTCGCCAATAACAATCGCAACAAGCGCTCAATAGCGCTCGATCTCAAAAGCGAGGCGGGCAAAGCCGCCCTGTTCAAGCTTTTGCCCACGGCCGATGTGCTCGTGCACAACATGCGCCAGGAGGCCATGGACAAGCTCGGCTTCACCTTCAAGGCCGTACGCGCCGCCAACCCGAAAATCATCTATGCGGCAGCGGTCGGCTTCGGTCGGCACGGCCGCTACGCCGGCAAGCCGGCCTATGATGATGTGATTCAGGCCGCGTCGGGTTTTGCCGGTTTGTTCGAGCTGCGGGACGGCACGCCCCGTTACGCCCCAACGATTGCCGCCGACAAGATTTCGGGCCTGCATCTTGCCTATGCTTTGCTGGCGGCCCTGCTCTATCGGGAACGCAGCGGGGAAGTGCCCGGCTACATCGAGGTGCCGATGTTTGAGCTGATGGCGGCATTCAGCTTGAGCGAGCACCTCGGGGCGGCGACGTTTGAGGATCGTGGCAGCATTGGCTACACGCGGGTCCTCTCCCAGGGTCGGCGCCCCTACCAGACAAAGGACGGCTGGATCGGTGTGTTGCCCTATACGCAGCGCAACTGGACCAAGGTGTTGGGCGAGATCGGCCGCGCCGATGTCTGCGAGCAGCCGTGGTTCAGCAATGCCACCGAGCGTAGCCGCCGCGTCGACGATCTTTACGACATGCTGGCGGCGGCCCTGCCTTCGCGCACCTCCGCCGAGTGGCTGGCATGCTTCAAACAGCTCGACATTCCCTCCCAGCCCGTGCGCACGCCGCGCGATTTGCTGGAGGATCCGCATTTGGCGGACGTGGGCTTCTTCACGCCCAACTTCGCCCATGACACGCCGGTTACGCGCACGTTGCGGCAGGCGGTCAACATCGAACACCTGCCCGTGGAAGCCGACCTGCCGCCGCCGCTGCTTGGCGCAGACACCGCCGACGTGCTGCGGCAGGCGGGCTTTAGCGAGGCCGAGATCGCCGGCACGCGAACGCGCGCGGAGCGCCTGCCACCTGACAGCAAGGCTTGAGCAGCTAGAGCCGTCAGCGCCGTTGTGCCGCCGGTGATTGCCGTCCGCCCATGCGCTGTGCAATGGGCTCAAGGACCATGCAGGCTTGGAAATGCGCCTCGCGCCTGTTCCGGTTGCGCCGGTCGCGTTCTGCTTCCGCTTCCCCGCAGCTGGCATGCTGAGAAATGACCAGCGGGCCACCATCGCGGGCACCCGGCTCGATGACCAGCCACGTCCCACAAGGGAGATGGTGTGAGCTCATCGGCTTCTCCTCCCTGCAATGCGCAAAAAAGGGCGCGGCAGCGGCGCGCACTTGTGCGCATTTTCGGTTGCTCCTGGCGTGGACCTCATGGCGTCCGGCTGCTGGTCGTGGGGGCCAGTCACCGTTCCGTCGTCGAGGCGGTCGCACCCCCCGTGCGGAACCCACGGGGGCGTGGACGCGCCGTCAATTCACATTGAGGCGGTCAGCTCGCGGCCGCGGGCAATGGCACGGCGAAGGTTGGCCTCCGCGATCGCGGGATCATCGGCGATGCCTGCGCCTTGCCCGTCGAGATAGCAGCGCCAGATGAATTGTCGGGGATTTGCGTCTTGGCTCACCGACCCAACAGCCAGATGGGGATCGGCCCGCACAAAAAAGTTCACAACGCCCGTGTGGGGACAACGCTTCGTGGTGATCACGCCCGGCCTCCTTGGTCGTTCGTCTCTCTCCCCTTCCCACGTTACCGGCTTGTATCCCCCTCCGTCCGCGCTACGCTATCAAAACGAGGCATTATTAACAGCCCGTCACTTCGGCGGTGCAATATCGGGGCTTCAAGTTTCTCCCCAAACGCTGCCGCGCTTATGTTTGCGCGGAGTTGGCGGCGGCGCGGCCTCGACCAAAGCCTCGCGCTTGGCCCACTAGACCCCATTGACCTCATACGCGCTCAAGGACGACCGCGATGCCCTGGCCAACGCCAATACACATGGACACCAGGCCGTAGCGCGCCTCGGAGCGCTGCAGCTGGCGCGTGGCGGTCAGTGCCAGACGGGCGCCCGAGGCACCCAGCGGATGCCCAATCGCGATCGCACCACCGTTGGGATTGACGCGCGAGTCCTCGAAGGGGAGACCGAGCCCTTTCAGACAGGCCAGCACCTGCGCCGCAAAGGCTTCATTGATTTCGATGACATCGATGTCTTTGAGCTCTAGTCCGGCGCGCTCCAGCGCTTTTTTGCTCGCCGGCACTGGGCCGAAACCCATGACGCGTGGTGGCACGCCCGCCACGGCCGAGGCAAGGATGCGTGCCATCGGCTTCACGCCGGCCCTCTCGCCGGCCGCGCGGCTGGCAATGACAAGCGCGGCGGCCCCGTCATTGATACCGGAGGCATTGCCGGCTGTGGTAACGCCGTCGCTAAAAAGGGGCTTAAGCTTTTGCAGGCTCTCAAGGGAGGTTTGAGGACGGGGGTGCTCGTCGCTCGCAACGATAATATCGGCTTTGCCCTTGCCCTGCGGGATTGTCACGGACCTGATCTCGTCCTTGAAGAAGTCGGCCGCGTTGGCCTTGGCATACTTCTGCTGGGAGGCAAGCGCGAAGCGGTCGCAGGCTTCGCGCGAGAGCTGATAATCACGGGCAAGATTATCGGCGGTCTCCGGCATGGTGTCGGCGCCGAACTCGCTCTCGATCTTCGGATTGGGAAAACGGGCGCCGAGCGATGAATCATAGACCGTGAAACTTTTGCTGAAGGCTTGATCCGCCTTACCGACCACGAACGGCGCTCGCGTCATACTTTCGACCCCACCGGCGACGCACACTCGCGCCTCTCCGCAGGTGATCGCGTGCGCCGCCGCGACGATGGCATTGAGCCCGGACCCGCACAGCCGATTGTGCACGGAGCCTGGCGTTGACACCGGCAAGCCCGAGAGCAGGATCGCGTGCCGAGCGACGTTGCGGCTATCCTCGCCGGCTTGGCTGGCGCAACCGACCGACACGTCGTCGATCTGCTCCGGGGCAAAGCCCGAGCGCGCCACGGCATCCTTGACAACGCCGGCGAGCAGATCATCTGGCCGCACGCGTGAGAGGGCGCCGCTATGTCGTCCGAAGGGCGTGCGCAACCCGTCGTAAATATAAGCGTCAAGCATGATGTGGGTACTCCCCGGCGGCTACGTGCTCGGTGGGCGGCGCACCGCGAAGCAGGCTCAGGCCGCCTGGGCAGGCTTGTATTCCTTGGGGCCACGCAAGGCCAGCACCAGCTCCGCCATGATGGCGATGGCGATCTCCTGCGGCGTCTGGGCGCCGATATTGAAGCCGATCGGGCAATGGATGCGCCCGATTTCCGCGTCGCTGAAGCCGGCCTCCTTGAGGCGTTGCCGGCGCTTGGCGTGATTGCGATTGGAGCCGAGCGCGCCGATGTAAAAGCAGTTGGAGCGCATGGCGAGCTTCAGCGCCTCGTCGTCAATGTGACCTACATGCGCCAGGGCAACGACCGCGGTGTAGGGATCGAGCCCGATCTTCGGAACCGCGTCCTGCGGCCACTCGGTATCGAGGCGAATGTCCGGGAAGCGCGTCGCGGCGGCGAAGGCGGTACGCGGATCGATGACCACGACCTCGTAGCCGGCCATCGTCACCAGCTGCGCCAGGATCTGGCCGATATGGGTGGCGCCGATGATGAGCACGCGCGCGGGTGGGACCATGGCATGCAGAAAGATCTCGCCCTCGGGCGTCATCTCCAGTTCGCTTTCCCCGCTTTCGAAGCGTTTGCGAACGCCGGGATCGAGATCCTGATCGTCACGGGCAAAGATGTCGTGGTGGCCGTCTTTGAGCCGGGTTCGCACCAACAGGCCGCGGCGGCCAATGCGCGCCTCGAGTGCGCGTTCAATCAACGGCAGTCCGTCCCGCTTTTCCAGGCGCTCAACAAAAACGCGGATTTGCCCGCCGCAGGGGAGGCCAACCTGCCAAGCCGTCTCGTCCGCCACGCCGAAATCGAGGGTCTTTGGTTCACCGCTGCTGAGAATGTCTTCCGCTTCCGCGATCACCTCACCTTCGACACAACCACCGGAGACCGAACCCTCGAAGCGCCCATCCTGGGCCACCACCATCTGCCCGCCGATACCCACCGGCGCCGATCCCCAAGTCCCCACCACCGTCGCCAAGGCAATTCGGCCATCCTCGTCGAGCCAGTCGCGTGCCGCCCGCAAGACGTCATGGGTTTGCGCCCGGTGCAGTGCGCGTGGGGGTTCGGACATGGTGTTGGCCTCTTGCCTGAGAAAAAAGGGTCGTCGGCACGCAACGGCGGGCGCCCGCCCTGACGGCGCAGCGGATTAATAGGCAAAATAAGGGGCCTCGGCCGTGGATGCCAGTGCCGACATTGCGGCGCTGGGCTGCAACGTGAGTGGCAGGTGTGGGCGGGGCCGCCAAACCTTGCCGGGCGCAGCGTCGGCGCCAACCCGCCTGCCGGTCGCGGTCGCGGTTCCCGGTCGCGGCGAGCGGCATGGTTGCGACACTTGGCTCGCCGCCGCAGCCAACCGCGGCTCGGCGCGGACAGCGCAACCCATGCGCGAATATCCTTGATCTCACAGACATTTTGCAGGCGGCAAAGCGATGGCCTGGCTCGCCGGGCAGCATCGGGCCGCCGTTTTTGCAAGCTTTGTCCTTGGCCGGACTTTGAGCCTCTTTTGCCGGCTCGCCGCCCGCGTCGGCCCGCCCTCACCATAGACGCCTTTCGGCCGTGCATCCGCCAAAGATGGATCCCTTGCCTTTGGACGCTCGGTGATTGAGCCCCAGCATGAACTTCTGCCCCTTGGCAAGCAGGCTCGCGGGGCAGGGTCGAGCTCTCGCGCGCGGTCCAAGCCTCGGCGCGGGGCTTGGGCTGCGAGGGTCGGGCGGACCGCAACGGCGGTGCCCGAGGTCGGGGCCGCGTCCGGTCGGACATTTTGGAAGTTGGAGCGGGCGAAGGGATTTGAACCCTCGACCCTCACGTTGGCAACGTGATGCTCTACCCCTGAGCTACACCCGCGTCCATCGGTCGGTATATGCAGCAAAGCCCTAAGGTTGGCAAGCAGGGCCTCCCCCGCGGGCGGCGGCCAGCGCCATTGTGCTCGGGGTTATTGATCGAGTAGGAGTGCGCCCACGTTGTCCGCGCGCCCTTGCTGTGGAGCATCATGCCTGCCAGTCGTCAGGACCTATTTGCGCGTTTGGCGCGCCTCGGCATCCTGACCGAGACGGTCGAACACGAGCCCGTTTTCACCGTGCACCAGAGCGCCAAGCTGGAACGCACGCTGCCAGGCGGCCACACCAAAAACCTGTTTCTGAAGGACAAGAAGGATCGGCTGTTCTTGCTGGTGGCTCTCAGCAGGGCACGCATAGATTTAAAGAACCTGCACAAGGTATTGGGCAGCGACCGGCTCAGCTTCGGCCGGCCTGAACTGCTATTGGAGGTGTTGGGCGTGCCCGCCGGGTCGGTGACGCCCTTTGCGCTGATTAACGACACCCATCAGCGCGTGACGGTGATCCTCGATGCCGATATGATGCGTCAGGAGCGGCTCAACTATCATCCGCTGGAGAATTCGGCGACCACCAATATCGCGGGGGAAGACCTACTGCGGTTCATTCGAGCTTGCGGCCACACGCCCCGGATCTTGGCCGTAGCGGCCGAGGAGAACGGCGCCGAGGAGCGGCATTAGCTCCCCACCATAGCATTCTGGCGGGCGTGCACTATATTCTGCGCGCGAGCTGCAGCTGGAGAGCGAGATGGTTTTCGGTTTTGGCAAGAGCACGGAGCAAAAGGACGGGGTCGGCGCACTCGGCGACGTGGTCAAAGATACGACTACGGCCACCTTTGCCAAGGACGTGCTGGAGACCTCGCGCAATGTGCCGGTGCTGGTAGATTTCTGGGCGCCGTGGTGCGGACCATGCAAACAGCTCACCCCGATCCTCGAGAAGGTGGTGCGCAGCTACAAGGGCAAGGTCCGCCTGGTAAAGATCAACATCGACGAGAACCAGGCGATCGCCGCGCAATTGCGCATCCAATCCATCCCAACCGTCTATGCCTTCCGCGATGGCCGGCCGCTCGACGGCTTTATGGGAGCCCAGCCGGAAACGGCCGTAAAGGCCTTTGTCGATCGCTTGCTGGGCGACGACGCGGTCGAGGAGGTCGCCGCGGTCTTGGAATCGGCCGATGCGGCCTTGGCCGCCGGCGACGTGCAGGGCGCCGCCAAAGCCTATGCCGCCGTGCTGCAGGAAGAACCGCAAAATGCAGCGGCGCTCGCGGGCCTCGCGCGCTGTTACATGCAAACGAATGATCTGGCCCGCGCCGAGCAGACGATCGGGCTAGTTCCCCCCGACAAGCAGAACCTTGCGGTCGTGGCCAGCGTTCGTGCCGCCCTTGAGTTGGCGCGCAGCGCTGAGAAAGCCGGTGACGTGGCCCAGCTCGAGGCGCAAGTGCGGGCGCGTCCCGCCGACCACCAGACTCGCCTTGATCTGGCGACGGCGCTCGCCGCCAAGGGCAAAAAGGCCGAGGCGCTCGATCAACTGCTCGAGGTGGTCCGCCGCGACCGCAAGTGGAACGAAGAGGCGGCCCGTAAGCAACTGGTGCAGCTATTCGACGCCTGGGGGCCGAAGGATCCCCTGACGCTGGAAGGACGACGCCGGCTCTCGTCCATTTTGTTTTCCTGAGCGTGGACCAATAGCGGGTGAACTTTGCCGAGCCTGTCGGAGCGATATCGAAATCCGGGCGATCTACCGCGCTGCGTGCCGATCTTTCCGCTGCGCCGCGCGATTGTGCTCCCGCGCGTCAACCTGCCGCTCACCATCTTCGAACCGAGATATCTGGCGATGCTCGACGATGCCATCTCCGGTGATCGCGTGCTGGGCTTGGTGCAGCCCAAGGGGGAAGGCGAGGAATCGCCGCCGGGCAAATCGGCCGAACTGCGATCGGTCGGTGGGGTCGGCCGCCTCACGGCCTACGAAGAGCTCGACGACGGGCGGGTGCTGATCACGCTGTCGGGCATTGCGCGTTGCCGCCTCGAGGTGGAGGTCGCCTGTGATAGGCCCTATCGCCTCTGGAACGTCGACTTTGCCCGGTTCGAGGGAGACTTCATTGCCGGCGCCGGCGAAGAAACCGTCAACCGGCAGGGTTTGTTGGACACCTTGAGGACCTACTTGGAGGCACGCAATCTCAGCGCCGACTGGTCGGCGATCGCCAATGCTTCGACGGAGCGGCTCGTCAACTCGCTGGCCGTGCTCGCCCCCTACGGGCCGGAGGAGAAGCAGGCGCTGCTCGAGGCCCCCGATCTGGGGACGCGGGCGGACATGCTGGTGGCGCTGGCAGAACTCGACTTGGCGGCCGGCTCGCAAGGTTCGGGCTCGAGATTGCAGTAAGGCGCGGACGGCAAAGAACTTTAAGGGTGTGACCGTGGATGAGAGCTCACAACCAAAGCCGGTCGCCCAGCGCGTTGACCGGCGTCTGCTTGAGTTGCTGGTGTGCCCGCGCACCAAAACGTCCTTGCTTTACGATGAAGAGGCGCAAGAGCTGATTAGTCGGGCCGCCGGCCTTGCCTATCCCATTCGCGATGGCATTCCCGTCATGTTGGAGGAGGAAGCGCGCACGCTCAGCCAGGAAGAGCTGAATGCGCTCGGCAAGCGTTAACGGCGTGGCGCGAGCGGGCGCGGTTCGCTAGGCTGATGCCGCAACCGCAACATTAGCCGGACACGAACGCACACCCCATGTCGAGGACCGCTCCGATCTTCAAGGCAGAGCACGAACTCTTCCGCAAGACCGTCAAGGCCTTCATCGATCGCGAGATCGCCCCACACTACGAAGATTGGGAAAAACAGGGCCATGTCAGCCGCGACGTCTGGCGCCAGGCGGGCGCAGCAGGCCTGCTGCTAACCGATACGCCGGAGGAATACGGCGGCGGGGGTGCGGACTTCCTATACAGCGCGGTGATGATCGAGGAGATGGCCAAGCGCGTGTTTACCGCGCCCGGTTTTCGCCTGCACTCCGATATCGTGGCACCCTACATCCTTCACTATGGCAGCGAGGAGCAGAAGCGCACGTGGCTGCCAAAGATGGCGAAAGGCGACGTGATCACCGCCATCGCCATGACCGAGCCCGGCACGGGCAGTGATCTGCAGGCGATTCGCACCACCGCTTTGCGCCGAGGCAATGAGCTCGTCCTCAACGGGCAGAAGACCTTCATCACCAACGGCGGGCTCGCCGATCTCGTCGTTGTTGCCGCCAAGACCGATGCGGCGGCGGGTGCAAAGGGGGTGAGCCTCGTGTTGGTGGAGGCCGAGCGGCCGGGCTTCAAGCGCGGCCGCAACCTCAAGAAGATCGGGCAGAACGCGCAAGACACCGCCGAACTGTTCTTCGAGGACGTACGCGTGCCGCCGTCCAACATCTTGGGCGAGGAGGGGCGCGGCTTTGCCTGTCTGATGAACCAGCTGCCCCGCGAACGCCTGTTGGTCGCCATCGGCGCGGTGGCCGTCATGGAGGCGGCGCTCGGATGGACCATCGACTATACACGCGAGCGCAAGGCCTTCGGCAAATCGTTGGCCGAATTCCAGAACACGCGCTTCAAACTGGCCGAAGTGAAGACCGAGGTGACGGTGGCGCGCGTGTTCCTCGATCACTGCCTGGCGCTGTTCCTTGAAGGCAAGCTCGATGCGACGACCGCGGCCATGAGCAAATGGTGGCTGACGGAACTCGACAACAAGGTGCTCGACACCTGCCTGCAGCTTTTCGGGGGCTATGGCTACATGTTGGAATATCCCATCGCCCGCGCCTACGCGGATGCCCGCGTCCACCGCATCTATGCCGGCACCACCGAAATCATGAAGGAGCTGGTGGCGCGGGGGCTCTAGCCTGGTCTCCCGGCTTGGCGCGCGCGCCGGCCCTCGGCTTTGACAAGCTACCCCGTTTGCAACCGGGGAAAGCTGCGGTGTTGCTCTGGTGTCACCCCGCCACTCGTGGCAGCGTTGCGGCATGTCTCGGGGCGAGCCAACACCACTCAACCGCGCCTTGTGTCGGAGCTGCTGCCAGATCGGGGAGGTCAGCGATGGCGTGTGTGTGCGCTGCGGAGCGGGGCGGCTTGTTGCCCATGCCGAACTGGAAAGCCTCGGCATCGCCCACATCGACTGCGACGCATTCTATGCCTCCGTCGAAAAACGGGACCGGCCGGAGCTTGCCGATGCGGCCCTGATTGTGGGGCACGCCGGCAGCCGCGGGGTGGTGGTAACGGCCTGCTATATTGCGCGCGGCTACGGCGTGCGTTCGGCGATGCCGATGTTCCAGGCGCTGGAGCGCTGTCCGCAGGCGAGGGTGATTGAGCCCGATATGGCGAAATACAAGCGGGTGAGTGCGCAGATTCGCAGCATTTTCCAAGCGGCGACCGATATCGTCGAGCCGCTGTCGCTGGACGAAGCCTACCTCGACCTCACCGATGATTATCGAACCGAGGCGCCGCCGGCGGCCGAGGCCCTGGCACAGATCGCGGCGCGGGTCGAGAACGAGATCGGCATCACCGTCTCGATCGGGCTTTCCTGCAACAAGTTCCTGGCCAAGCTCGCCTCCGAACTGGAAAAGCCGCGCGGCTTTTCGGTGATCGGTGCCGCCGAAGCCAGGGACTTCCTGGCACCCCTCTCGGTGCGCAAGATCCACGGCGTCGGCGCCGTGACCGCGCGCCGAATGGAGGAAAATGGCCTCAGGACCATCGCCGACCTGCAAGCTCTCAGTGCCCCGGCACTGGTTGCAGGCTTCGGCAAATTCGGTCACCGGCTTGCACTTTATGCGCACGGCCGCGACGACCGCCCCGTCACGCCGCAGCAGCCGCTCAAGAGTATTTCCGCCGAGACCACCCTGGAGCACGACACCGCCTCGGCGGGCGAGCTGCGCGCCATTGCGGGCAGACTGAGCGAACGCGTCGCCGGCCAGCTGGTGCGCAAGGGCGTGGCCGGCGGCAGCATCGTCCTCAAGCTCAAGACCTCGGATTTCCGCGTGCTCAGCCGGAGCCGGCGGCTGTCGCATCCGACCCAAAGAACCGAGGTGATCTGGCAAAACGTGGCGGCACTCATCGACAAAACCGCCGACGGTCGCAGCTTCAGGCTGATCGGTGTCGGCGTCGGCGACATCGAAGCCGCCGCGCGTGCCGATCCCTTGGATCTCTTCAGCTTCGGCACAGGCAGGCAGGACAGCGAGTAAGGCCGCGAGAGCGGGCACCGGGCGCTGGCAGCAAGAAGCGAGCGGGCGGCCAATGGCAGGCAGCGTAGGCACCATCCGCAAGAGCTAATCGCCGCGCCCGTTCGCACGGGCCGCAACTTGGCCATATACTGGCAACTGCGGCGCAGGAAATTCAGGGAGCAGGCATGATCCGCAGTGATGATCGCATTTTGACGACGCACGTCGGCAGCTTACCGCGTGACAAGGTACTGACGGATCTTTTGATCCGCCGCGAAGCAGGCGAGGCCATCGACGCCGGCGTGATGGCTGAGGCGATGGATCGTGCGGTGCGCGCGACGGTGGCGGCACAGGCGGCAGCCGGCATCGACATCGGCAACGACGGCGAGCAGCAACGCGTCGGCTTCCAGACCTATATTCCGGAACGCATGTCCGGCTTCGGCGGCGAATCAAAGCGCAAGGTGGGGCGCGATTTCGCCGAAGTGCCCGAACTGATCGACATGTTCCTGCGGCGCTTTCCAACGCGCAGCAAAATCTCCAACGCCCCGCAGGCGATCGGCGAGGTACGTTACAGGGACACCAAGGGCATTGAAGACGAGATCGGGCGCTTAAAGACCTGCGCTCAGGCGCAATCGAGTTCGTTTGCGGAAATGTTCATGACGGCGCCATCGCCGGGCATCGTGGCCACGACCATGCAAAATGCCCACTACCAGTCGCACGAGGCCTACCTGATGGCGCTCGCCAAGGAGTTGCGGCCCGAATATGTGGCCATCCACCGAGCCGGTCTCTTGTTACAGATCGATGCCCCCGATTTGGCGATGGAGCGCACCATGACGTTCCAGGACCAAAGCGACCGCGAATTCTTGCAAACCTGCGAACTGCACATGGCCGCCATCAACACGGCATTGGCGGATATACCAAGGCACCGGGTGCGGTTGCATTGTTGTTGGGGCAACTGGGAAGGTCCGCACATTCACGACGTTGCGCTCGCACAAATTCTGCCCGTGCTCTATCAGGCGCACGCCGGTGCGCTGACGATCGAGTTCGCCAACCCGCGCCATCAACATGAATACGCCGCCTTACGCGGCCAGCCCTTGCCGAAGGATTGGCTGCTGGTTCCCGGCGTCATCGACACCACCACCAATTTCGTCGAGCACCCCCAGGTGGTGGCGCGGCGCCTGCTGGAGGCGGTGGACGTGGTGGGTGAACGCGAGCGCGTGATTGCCTCCACCGATTGCGGCTTCGGCACCTTCGCGGGCCGCGAATGGGTCGCCGCCCCTATTGTGTGGAAGAAGCTTGCGGCCCTGCGCCAAGGCGCCGATATCGCCTCGGCACAGCTGTGGGGTTAGCCGGCCCCAATCGGCCTCATTGCGGACGCGCCGGAAAGGCCCGGGTACCAGAACTGTTGCTGTTGGCGGAGTTGCGCGCCAGCGCCGCCTGCTCGGGATCTGTCGGCTCGGCGGCGACTTCCACGCTATCGGCGCGCGCGGTCCCATAGAGCACAACCGCGCCGGCCACATCACCAGGCTGCAGCTGGCGAAACCGCTCTTCATAACGGTAGCCCATGATCTGGCCGGGTCCGTTGGGATGATCGAGACCGATTGCGTGACCGATTTCATGCGCGATGGTGTAGCGAATGTCGTAAGTCCTCAAGTCGCCGTTGAAGCCGATCTTCCAGGCCTTGGAGGGATTGAGACAGACGAGGGCCTTTGAAATCGGCTTCAGCCGCTCGCGCGATGCGGCATCATAAAACACGTCCGCAAAGGCATGGCCGGTCGGGTCCACTTGCGCACCAAGGACGATGTCGGCCTCGGCTGGGCTATCCGCCTCACGGAAGTGAATGTCGGCCACGGTCTGCCACATGGCAAAAGCGGCCGCGACTTCGTGACGAAAGGTTGCGATCGTGAGCGCCGAAGCGGCCAGCAATTCGTCCGGGGCGGTAAGCTTCTGGCAGTTGCGCGCGCCAGGAAAATCCATGGGCTGGGCGGCAATCGCATAGGAAATGACCGGGGCCTTGCCCGCGACGGGCTGCCAGCGGACATTGTTCCCATCGAGCCGCAGGATCTTGTAGCTCTCCGCGTCGGCCGCACTGGCCGCGCCGATGACGGAGCATACGAGCCCCGCCGCAAGGGCAAACGTCGAAAATTTCAAGGCTAGCCCCCCGATCGTGCATCGGTCCGTGGCTGAAGACCGCAGTTCCCCTCCAGGTCCTTCGCAGATGCAAGAACCACCCGCTTCGGCGCCTGATATGAAATTGGTAAAGTGCCGATAAAACCGCGTCAACGCCGGGGAGCTGGCGGCGGCCGCAATGCAGCATGCTGAGTGCCCGCGATCAGCACCAAAAAAGGCAACGCAAAAGGGGCTCCAGGCTTTCCCGCGATCGTCGATCACATTGGCGTGAAGAAGCGCAAACTTTGCTGCTAGCGAGGGGATCTGGCCGCGGCACGCAAAAAGCCCCGCCGCATGGGCGGGGCTTTTCGGCAGGCTTTTGTGGAGGGCGTTAGTCGCCGATCAAGAGCGCTACCTGGCGGTCGTCGGGATCGACGATGACGACCTGATCCTGGGTGACCACGTAGCGATAGGAGCGCAACTTCGGTACCCGTTCAATGATGCGATCGGGGAAGGTCGTGACCTCGACCGAGCGGGGGATCTCCGCGCCGAGCGCCAACCGCACGTTGACGTCGGCGGAACGCCCCTTGTCAATGCTGGTCAGGACAAAGCGCCGCTCGTCGGCCGACAGGATAAGGTGGCCGCGCGAACCCGGTCCTTCGGCCCGCTGGGTGGAGGCCGGGATGACGTCGACAATGACATAGGTGCGCGGATCGACGATGCAGATCGTGTCGTCCTCGAGCAGGACATAGCTATAGCCACGGTAAACCGGGGCAAAGCCAAGGATCGCCGCCGACAGGGAATGCAACCGCACCGAGCGCGGCACGCGAGCACCGATGTTGACGGACACATTGATGCGGGTGCGCTCAACATTGCGATCGCGCAGAAGATGCTGGCGGACGTCCGCATGCTGCTTTTCGCTGGCTTGCACGCGGTTCGCCCGCTGCAGCTCGCCATTTGCGTCCGGCGTGCGGCCTTGGGCTGCCTTGCCCTGGTCCTTGCCGCGATCCGTGCGCTGAGCCCTGTCCTGATCGCGCTGGCGCGAAGACTGGGCGGCTCGCTCGCGATCCCGCTCACGCGCCTGCGCCTTGTCCTGGTCCTTGTCGCGACCGGCGCGCTGCCCCTTATCCTGGTTACGCTCGCGGCCTTCCTGTGCCGAGCGCTCCTTGCGGCCCTCCTGGCGGCCCTCTTGCGCCGATCGCTCCTGGCGGCCCTGTTCGGCCGACCGGTCCCTGCCG
>DASTMQ010000005.1:0-4263 GCA_035714005.1 Hyphomicrobiaceae bacterium | reverse complement strand
GCTCGATCCCGCGATCGGACTCTATGACGTGTTCACGGGCATCGGGGCGCCGTTGGTCTACAAGGCGCCGCCCTACAAGGGTCCGGCATTGGCGGCCCCGGTGGTGACGGCATGGACCTGGGCCGGCCCCTATCTCGGCGTCAACGCCGGCTACGCCTGGGGCAAGTCCGATACCGATACCGCCATCAGCGACGCCATCGCCGGGACGCCGCTCGTCGCCACCAGCACCTCCGCCAAATTCACCGGCATGACCTACGGCGCCCAGGCCGGCTTCAACTGGCAGTCGGGCGCCTTCGTCGCGGGCATCGAGGCGGACATCCAGAACTCGCGCCAGTCCGGGCGGGTCACGACATTCGATTGCGCGGGCGCGACCTGCAATCCTGCCATCAGTGCCTTTGGGCTCGACGCGCCGGTGAGCGCGCGAATGGAGCAGAGGCTCGAATGGTTCGGCACGCTGCGGGGACGGCTCGGCGTCACTCCCACGCCGGGCTCGCTGGTCTACGCCACCGGCGGCCTCGCCGTCGGCAGGATCAAGACCTCCGGTGCCATCAGCGGCTCCAGTCTCGGTCTCACCGAGGGCGTCATCGAGGGCGTCGAGCAGGGCGTGGCCTTCGACGTCGACGCCGACGGCAACCCCATCGAGGTCCCCGTCGAAGTCCCGGTCGAGACCCCCATCGTCATCGCCAGCGCCAACCCGACCAGCGCCACCTTCTTCAACCAGAGGACCAAGGCGGGCTGGACGGTGGGCGCTGGCGCCGAGGTTCGTCTCGGCGGCAACTGGACCGGCAAGGTCGAGTACCTCTACCTCGACTTCGGCACGGTCTCGACCGCCGCAAGCCTGCCGCAGAACTCGACGCCGCTGGCGGTCAACTTCAATTCCCGCGTCACCGAGAATCTGGTGCGGCTGGGCGTCAACTACAAATTCGATCCGCTCGGGGCGGTCTACGACGCGCCCGCCGGCGCCGCTGGGCCGCTGGTGTTCAAGGCGCCGATGCGCTCGGCCTGGACCTGGGCCGGCTTCTATCTCGGCGGCAGCATCGGTTACGGCTGGGGCACCTCCAACACCGACACGGTGTTCAGCGATCTTGCCAGCACGAGCCAGCTCTTGGCGACCACGAGCTCGAACCGGCTCGACGGCGCGATCGGCGGCGCCCAGGCCGGCTACAACTGGCTCGCGGGCAACCTCGTCGCCGGCGTCGAGGCCGACCTGAATTACTCCGGCCAGCGCGCCGGCCTCGCGTCCAGTTGCCCCGGCGAGATCTGCAATCCCGCGCTCGTCGGCGTGGTCGGCGACCCGTCGGTGCAGGCGCTCTTCGAGCAGGGCCAGAAGCTCGAATGGTTCGCGACCTTGCGCGGCCGGCTCGGCGCCACGGTCACGCCCGACGCCGTCGCGTATGTCACCGGCGGCTTGGCGGTGGGCGAGGTCATGACCGCCGGCATGGTGTTCGGCTTCGACGGCGACGGCGATCCCGTCAACACGATCGTCAGCAGCCACAACACCAAGGCGGGCTGGACCGCCGGCGGCGGCATCGAAGCGCGGCTGATCGGCAACTGGACCGGCAAGATCGAGTATCTCTACCTCGATCTCGGATCGGTCACGACGGTGCCCGTGCCGGCGCCCGGCGCGACGGCCGCAGCGGCGTTCAACTCCCGCGTCACCGACAACGTCGTGCGGCTCGGCGTGAACTACAAGTTCGATCCCGAAATAACTTGGCTCTACGACTGATCCGACCGCAGGAGGGCGATTTATGGCCAAGAAGCCGTCGAGCCAGGGCAAGCCGTGGACCAGCAAGGACGTGAGCGAGCTCGATACGCTCGCAAAGCAGAACACGCCGCCACGCCTGATCGCACTCACGATGGGCCGGACACTCGAAGCCATCTATAGGAAAGCGAAGCAGACAGGCATTTCGCTTAGATCGACGAGTCAAATGCCGTCTGGAACCAAGAAGAGGTGAAATTCGAAAGAGGTATCGCCATCCTTCAACGCTAAACGGTGACCTGATGACGAAAGCTGTCACTGCTCTACTTGCGGCCGCGACTCTGGCGACTGCGACACCCGCCCTGCTATCCACGGCGCATGCGCGCTGCCTCGGCTGCGCGGTCGGCGCCGGCGAACGACCGGCCGAGGCGCCTCCCGGCTATGTGTACTATCCCGGCTATGGGCAGCAGCTGCCAGGGCCCAACTGCTATTGGTTCCGCATGCCGGTCTATGACGCTTACGGCAACATGGTCGGCTGGCGCGGGCGCCCGGTAGCGTTCTGCTCTTGGGTGTCCGGATTTCGTCCGTGGCCACTGCCTTGACTCGAGTCTGGTCCCTTCCGGGCCTGACGATCTTCGCGCTTACGGTCCGGCCCGTGGCCGCGCTCGCGCCAGGTGCCGTTGTCGGCAACGCGACACGCCGCGCGACCTCACTCCCTGGGGCATGTTCGTTCATGCGGATGAAGTGGTGAAGGCCGTACTGATCGGACTCGTCTTTGCTTCCCTGGTTACGTGGACCGTAGGGCTGGCAAAGACCGTCGAGATCGTTTTTGCCAAGCGGCGCGTGCGGAGTGCTTTGCATGTGTTTGCGACCGTGCAATCGATCGTTGAAGGCAGCGAGGGGTCTCCCGATGTGACAGCCACCTCATCCGCGAGCAAATCCACCCCATTGCCGTCGGCCAAGTGAGCACACTCCAGAGGGCCTGCGTATGTCCGTCAACGGAGGCGCACCATGCAGCAACAAAGTCCGCTCCTAAGGGCAAGCCGGTGGACTACGTTTTTCTTTTTGAGCACTTGCGCTGTGGTGGTGGCCGTACTCCTTGCACCCAGGCTGGCTGCCCGCATCAGGTCTGACATGCTGAGAAGCGAAAAGGTGTAAGTTAGTACCGAGAGCGAATGCCGGTGATGCTTGGCTAATGGCTGTCGCAAGGAGCCCGACGGTGATTAGAGCGATCTTCATGATCACCCTCCTGGCTGATCGAAGCATATACGCCCGACAGTCGTAAGCAGGGAATCCAGCAAACGATCCGAACCGTGGCTCGAAAACGACCACGATGCCGCGGACATTGTTTGCGACCCCATTGCAAATCGATCAACGCGACGCCGCACGCCCCAACCGATGCGTGCACCAGGAAGGTGGCGAAAGCAGGACAACTGCCCGGCCAGGAACCAGGCCGTTTGGGTGATCGTCAGCAATCGACGAAGAACGGCAATGCCGCAAGCGGAAGTTCTCAACCGCTAATCCATGCCGACGCGCAAGCCATCTCCAGACGCGCCGTCACCGGCGACGAGCGCTGGAGGTCATCGGCTCCGCGATGGCCATAATTAACCCATAACATAGCCCGCTCGGATCGCTTCAACGCTGAGGGAGACCTGATGACGAGAACTGTCACTGCTCTAGTTGCCGCCGCGACTTTGGCGATTGCGACCGCCGCCCTGCCGACCACCGCGGATGCGCGGTGCGTCGGCTGCACGGTCGGCGCCGACCAACGGCCGGCCGATGCGCCCCCCGGCTATGTGTACTATCCCGGCTATGGGCAGCAGCTGCCAGGGCCCAACTGCAATTGGTTCCGCATGCCCGTCTACGATGCTTACGGCAACATGGTCGGCTGGCGAGGGCGTCCAGCGGCGTTCTGCTCCTGGCTAGCCGGCTATCGCCCGTGGCCACCGCTTTGATTGCTCAGGCCGACGAAGGGTGGGTAGCGCCTGCGAGCTAACCCATCCTTCATTCTGCTCAGGCCAACTGCACGGGCCCGTGGTCGTCGCAATGGTCGCCGTGCGGGTGATGCAGCCGGCCGCCCACGAGGTAATCGACGTGGTCGCCGTGCGGCACCGCCTCGTGCCCGCAGTTCGGGCCATGCGTGTGCGCGCAGCGCGTCTGCGGGGTGCACTGCACGGGGTTGGCGGCGTTGACCGCGATCGCGTGCTCGTCAACATGATCCTCGTGCATGTGATGGAGATGGCCGTCGTGCAGATAGTCGACGTGGCCGTCATGCCGAATCGCGGTGTGTCCGCAGTTCGGGCCATGCTGATGGGTGTGGTTGGGGTGGTGCTTCTCGGTGCAGGCGGCCATGGCTTGTCCTTTCCGTGGTTGTGGTCCGACCGAACTGCGGTCACCTTTTCACGCCCCAAATCCGTCGCCTCCGTGACGCAGAGTAGCCCGGATGAAGCGGAAGCGAAATCCGGGTTCCCGGCCGTGCGGCAGAACCGCCTCGCGCTCCATAGCCGGCGAAGACAGGCGTAAACGCCCTTAAGCGGGCTGCGGAGTCGACCCTGCGCGATCCT
>DASTMQ010000004.1:0-2137 GCA_035714005.1 Hyphomicrobiaceae bacterium | reverse complement strand
CCACGCCGCCAGGTGAGCATGACTAGGAGCAGACAGACGCCGATCGTCAGCGGCACCCAACCGCCATGCAGCACCTTGAGCAGGTTGGCGGTGAGGAACGTCGTGTCGATAAGGATGAAGGGAACCATCAGCAAAAGCGCGCCCCACAGGGCCCATTTCCACACCCGCCAGATCACTATGAAGGCCATCACGCCGTCAACCAGCATGGTGCCGGCGACCGCCACGCCATAGGCCGAGGCGAGGCCGTCGGAGGACCTGAACAGCACCACAAGCAGGATCGTGCCGACCAGCAGCAGTCCCCTGATGCGTGGAATGTAGATCTGGCCCGCTTGCGTCTCCGACGTGCGCCTGATCTGCAGGCGCGGCAGCAGTCCGAGCTGTACGGCCTGATTGGTGAGCGAAAAGGCGCCGGTGATGACGGCTTGGCTGGCAATCACCGTGGCCGCGGTGGCGAGCGCGATCATCGGATAGAGGGCCCATGAGGGCACCATCCGGTAGAACGGGTTCACGATCGCCGTCGGATCCGAAAGCACGAGCGAGCCTTGCCCGAGATAATTAAGGGCGAGGGCCGGCAGCACGAAATAGAGCCAGGCTGTCTGAATGGGCTTTCGCCCAAAATGGCCGAGGTCGGCGTAGAGCGCCTCGGCGCCGGTAACGGCAAGGAAGACCGCGCCGAGCGTGACCAGCCCGATGGTACCGTGCGTCGCCAGGAAGGCGATGGCATAGGCCGGATTGAAGGCGTTGAGCACGCCGGGGTCGTCGGCGATGTGCATGAGGCCTGCCACGCCGAGCGCAAGAAACCACAACGTCATCACCGGGCCGAAAAACGCCGCGACGTGAGCGGTGCCGCGCGACTGCACGGCGAAGAGCGCGATCAGGATGAGAACCGTGAGCGGCACCACGTAGCTCTGCAGCTGCGGCGCCGCCACCTCCAAGCCTTCGACGGCCGACAGCACCGAAATGGCCGGGGTGAGCAGCGCATCGCCGTAAAACAAGGACGCGGCGATCATACCGAGGACCAGGACCACGAACTGCGCGTGGCGGGATTTCAGGGCGCGCTGAGCGAGCGCCATCAGGGACAATGTGCCGCCTTCACCCTTGTTGTCGGCGCGTAGCAGGATGAGCACATATTTGGCGGTGACGACGAGGAAAAGGGCCCACAGGATCAGCGACAACACGCCGATGACCGTGCCGCGCGACAGATCCCCCTGCGAGCCGCCTGCGGCATCGAGCGCGACGCGGAACGCATAGAGAGGACTGGTGCCGATGTCGCCGTAAACGACACCCATGCAACCGAGCGTCAGCGGCCAGAATGTTCGCCGCTGCGCCTCGCTGTCGGTACCGTTTACAGCCGGAGTTTCGCTGAGGGCCCGCGCCATTCCACTCAGAAATTCAGGATGGGAGAAAGTTACAAAGGCTGACGCTTAACGCCCACAGGGCGGACGCGATCCATTGTGCGGATGCACATAGGCGCAATGGCATGGAATGTCTAGGTACGTAACCCTTGACTTGTGCCAAGGGCCAATAAGGGCCAAGCTCAACGTCAAAGTAATAAAATTGCGTCAGATTGGACAAATTGAAATGTTCAGAAAGAGATAAGGCACCAAATTTTTCATTCATTTGCATTAAACGTTGACCCCCCGACTTTGAAGCCGTAGGGTCGCGCCGCATTTGGGCCTTCCCCGAGATTTTGACCGGACGTGGACACGCAAGGCCGGCAAGCCGAGCGAGAGTTGAGAGACGTACGAATGTCACGCGCAATGACCGGCGCCGAGATGGTGCTGCAAGCCCTGGCCGACCAAGGGGTCGAGGTTATTTTCGGCTACCCCGGCGGCGCGGTGCTTCCGATCTATGACGAGCTGTTCAAGCAGAAGCGGCTCAAGCACATTCTCGTCCGCCACGAGCAGGGCGCGGTCCACGCCGCCGAAGGCTATGCCCGCTCGACCGGCAAGGTCGGCTGCGTGCTTGTCACCTCCGGGCCAGGCGCTACCAATGCGGTGACCGGCCTGACCGACGCGCTGATGGATTCGATCCCCATCGTCTGCATCACCGGCCAGGTGCCGACCCACCTCATCGGCAACGACGCATTCCAGGAATGCGACACGGTCGGGATCACCAGGCCTTGCACCAAGCACAA
>DASTMQ010000003.1:0-5002 GCA_035714005.1 Hyphomicrobiaceae bacterium | reverse complement strand
GAGCACGCGGGAGAACGGCGCCATGCGCGTGCTGCCCGCCTCCCACACCATGGAGGTGTTGCCCCATACCGACACCTTTGCGGCCGATAACCTGCTGAGCCGCGGCCAGGAAATCCGCGTCGATGTCGACGAGCGCAAGGCCGTCGCCCTCGAACTCGAGCCCGGGCAGATGTCGCTGCACCATGTCAAGTTGATCCATGGCTCCGAGCCCAATCCATCGCCTCACCGCCGGATCGGCCTCGCCGTGCGCTACATTCCCACGCACGTGCGCCAAACGGCAGGCATGGTCGATAGCGCCATGCTCGTGCGCGGCCTCGACAGCTTCGGGTACTTCCACCCGGAGGAGCGGCCTAGCGCTGATCTTTCTCCATCAGCGATCGCGCATCATGCCGAGGTGACCAACGCCGCCTCGCGCATTCTCATGCGCGGAACCCAAAGGGCCTCGTAGTCGGTATGCAGAGAGCCTGGGACGCCAACCGTGACCTGACAACGCTTTGGCCGACATGCGCGCCGGCCGTGCTGTCGGCGCTCACCTCATTCGCGTGATCCCATGTTCCACTATGTCATGCGTCGACTGCTGTTCGGGGCCCTCACCGTCGTCGGAGTTTCGATCGTCGTCTTCGTCCTGATGCGCATCTTGCCCGGCGATCCCCTTGTTGCGATTTTTGGGCCCGAGGGCTTCACCAAGCTGACGGACCAGGAACGCGCGCACTACATGGCCGAACTCGGGCTCAACGATCCCCTTTGGTATCAGTACCTGGCTTGGCTCGACGACATCGCCCATGGCAACCTCGGCCGCTCGTTCTTCCGGTCCGAAAGCGTTGCCGAGATGATTTTGCGGCGCGGACCGCTCACCGCTCAGATCGCCTTCTTGTCGGTGGTACTATCGTGGCTGGTCGGCATTCCCATCGCCGTCCTGAGCGCGCTCCGCCCCAATAGCCTTGCCGACCACCTCGCACGCGTGATGAGCATCTTGTTTTTGGCGGTGCCGGGCTTCTGGCTCGGTATGCTGATCGTCCTGACCTTGCTGTTTGCGTTTGGTTACCGCGCCCCACTGACGGGGGCATCGCTTTTCATCGATCCTTGGACGACCCTGCAGATGGTGATCGGGCCCGCCATCGTTCTGGGCTTGGGGCAGGCGGCCTATATTGCACGCATGGCACGCTCGAGCTTGCTCGAGGTGGTGCGCGAAGACTACGTGCGCACGGCACGGGCCAAGGGGCTCAACAACCGCCTGGTCATCGCCTTTCACGCCTTGCCCAACGCCTTGCTGCCCGTGATCACGCTGTCCGGGGTTCTGTTGGGCTTCGTGCTGGCGGGCTCGATTCCTGTGGAACGGGCCTTCGGCACACCCGGGCTCGGTTACGCCATGTTCACGGCCGTGAGTGAACGGGACGTGTTCGTCATGCAGAACCTCGTCTTTCTCTACGCCGTCGTCTTTGTCCTGCTCAACATTTTCGTCGATATCATCATCGCCTGGTTGGACCCGAGGATACGGTTGCGATGACCATCACGACACCCGATGTCGGCCTGACCCCGTCGCCGCCGCGACTTTCCCCCGTGGCGCCGCCGCCCTCCGCCTGGCGTCGCGGGACACACGCAGTCCTAACCTTTTCGCGTCGCTCCCCGATGTCGGTGGTATGGGGCCTGATTGCCTTGGCGATCGTTGTCATGGCGGTCACCGCACCGGTGTTGGCACCCTACGACCCCCTGAAATCCAATTTCCGGGCCATGACCAAGCCGCCGAGCCCCGGCCATGCGTTCGGCACCGATCAGATCGGTCGCGATACCCTGAGCCGGGTGATCTGGGGCAGCCGCGCCTCGCTGACGGTCGCCTTTTTCGCTGTTCTGCTCGGCACCACCGTCGGTGCCCTGTGGGGCCTCGCCTGCGGCTTTTTCGGCGGCCGCTTCGACATCGCCAGTCAACGCGCCATCGAGTTCATGCAGTCCTTTCCCGATTTGGTGCTCGCCATGGCCATCGCCATGGCGCTGGGGGCGGGGACTGGCACCGTCATTGTGGCGATTGCCATCACCCGCATTCCCTTTGGCGGCCGCGTCATTCGTTCGGTGGCGCTCTCGCTCAAGGAATTGCCCTTCGTCGAGGCGGCGCGGGGCCTTGGCGCCTCCAACCTGCGCTTGATGTTCCGCCATATCCTGCCCCAGTGTATCGCGCCGTTTCTGATTTTGGCCACCACGCATCTGGGCGTCGCCATCATCATCGAGGCGTCCTTGGGCTTCCTCGGCGTTGGCATTCCGCCGCCGACGCCGACCTGGGGCAACATGCTGTCGGACGCCTTGAACTCCGGGCTGGTGCCGCCGTGGTGGTTGGTGCTGTTTCCCGGGCTCGCCATTACCATCACCGTGCTCGCCTTCAATCTCTTGGGTGACGGCATCCGGGATTTGCTCGACCCAAGACTGCGCGGCGCGGTCTAACCGCCCTAGCAACGCCCAGCCCTTGCAGCCGCAACCATCGGACGTCGGATGATCCGGTTGGGTGAAGGACGGGGCGCGACGTTCACCTGCCGGGCGCACTATCGCTGATAGTCCGGCACAATATACGGTGAACGCCCTATTCCCATTTTGGGCGTCCTCACCTCCGCTGTCGACCGAGGGGCGGCGCCTCGCCTGAGATGCTCAAGGCTCGGCACAGTCGTGCGCTTGCCGGGCTTTTTGCGCAAACGGTGCCGCGCCAGGTCGGCTCTGGTTCAGGACAGCCATGCATTTTGTAATTCTATCGACTTTGTCGACCTTTGCCCTGTTCCTGGCGTCGTTGGCGCTGTTGGTACTGGGACGCCGCATTGGCGAACGGCGGTTGCGGACGGATCCCGCCGGCGCGTTTGCCGGCCACGCCGCCGTGGAAACGGCGGTGTTCGGTCTGCTTGGCTTGCTGCTGGCCTTCACCTTTTCTGGCGCCATGAAGCGTTTCGACGATCGCCGGCAACTGATCGGTGAGGAGGCCACCGCCATCGCCACGGCCTATTGGCATGCCGATCTGCTCAAAGCCGAAGCACGCACCCAGTTGCGCAATAAGTTGCGGGAGTACCTCGACGCGCGCCTTAAAGCCTCTCATCACCCGCGCCTGATCGAGGGTGGGCAAGAGGTGCTGACCTCCGACGTGGTCAAGCGCAGCGAGGCTCTGCAGGCGCAGGTTTGGCAGATTGCCACCGACCCAAGTCATGCGATCAGAGGCGAATCGGTCGACCAAGTGTTGCTGCCGACGCTCACCGGCATGTTTGCCGTGGCTAAATCCCGCAATTCGGCAGGACAGCGCCATCCGCCCGAAATCATCTTTGTCATGTTGTTCGGTCTGACGCTCGTCAGCGCGCTGCTTGCGGGCTACGGCACGGCGGCGAGCAAGAGGCCGAGCTGGGTGCACATGATCGGCTTCGCCCTGAGCCTGGCCGCGACCGTGTTCGTGATTTACGACGTCGAGTTCCCTCGCTCCGGCCTCATTCGCGTCGACCAGTTCGACCAAGTTCTCATCAACGCTCTTGGCGGCGTGTCGGACTGACGTGACGGCGCTTGCAAAAGGCTGCAAGGCCTGCTGAGGCTGGCGTTCCCGTGTCGTTGAGCCAGGGTCGGCGCCCCAAAAAGCGCAAAGAGGGCGGACGGTGTGGCGAGCGCGTGCTAAGAGGTGGAGCGTTTCGCGTCCGCAAGGGTTTCAAAAGGGTATGGCGAAGGCCCCTCGCGACGGCGCACCGCCGGCAAGCCGCTCCAACCAGCGGCTCTGCGGCGCCGATCGCGCGATGAGACCCAAAGCCTGAGCGAGGGTGCATGCGGATTATCATCTGTGGCGGCGGCGTCATCGGGGCCTCGATCGCCTACTTCCTGAGCCGTCGCGGCGTTAAGCCGATCGTCGTCGAACGCACCGGGGTCGCCTGCGCGGCCTCCGGCAAGTCCGGAGGCTTTTTGGCCCTCGACTGGTGTGACGGCACGCCGCTGGCAGAGCTAGCGCGGCGAAGCTTTTGGCTGCACGAGGACCTCAGCAAATCCATCGATCGCGACTGGGGTTACCGGCGGCTTGCAACCTACGCCGGCGCCGCGAGTGCGCGCAAGGGCCGCCCGGGCACCACCCGTGCCGACGACCATCCCTGGTTGGCCGAGGCCGTCACCGTCACGCATCGTCTGGGCTCGCCCGAGACCACGGCGCAGGTGCACCCGGGTCAATTCACGGCGGCCCTAATGGCGGCGGCGGTGGCGCAGGGGGCTGAGCTTCGCCTGGGTGCCGTCCACGATCTCGTGTGCGAGAACGGCGCTGTCAAAGGCGTGACAGTCGACGGGGAGGCTATCGCCGCCGACGCTGTCGTGGTCGCCATGGGGCCGTGGTCGGTGCTGGCGGCGCGCTGGCTGCCACTGCCGCCGGTGTTCGGCCTCAAGGGCCACAGCCTTGTCTTCGACACGCAGGCGAGCGTCCCCGCGGAGGCACTCTTTCTCGAATATCAGGAGGGCCGCCACGGCCTGCAGTCGCCGGAAGTGTTTCCAAGGGTCGACGGCACGACCTATGTTTGCGCCATCTCGAGCGAGGGCCCGCTGCCGCTCGATCCCGGCGCCGTCGCGCCGGACCCCGGCGCCATCGAGCGGCTCGAGGCCATCTGCAGCCGGCTATCGCCGGTGCTCGCCAAGGCGCCAATTCTTGCCCGCCAAGCCTGTTTTCGCCCCGTGACCCAGGATGGTCTGCCACTGATCGGCCCGGTTTCCGGTTTGAAGGGTGCCTACGTCGCCACCGGCCATAGCGTCTGGGGCATTCTCAATGCTCCCGCGACCGGCGAGGCCATGACGGAGTTGCTCGTGGAGGGGGCGTCACGCGCGCTCGATCTGTCCGCCTTCGACCCCGGCCGCCTACCGAGCCTCGATCCAGAAAGGCTCAGCACCCATGCCTGACACCCTTTTGCTCGCCGCCAACGGCTGGATGCCCAACAATCCGCGCCTGCCGGTCTTGCTTTACCGCCAGGCGGTAACGGCAACGGGGCCGGATCCGGCGCAGGCCTTTGAAGATCTGTTT
>DASTMQ010000002.1:0-2500 GCA_035714005.1 Hyphomicrobiaceae bacterium | reverse complement strand
GCGCGGCTGGCTGAAGCGCGGCGTGCCCGGCAAGGACGTGTTCGTGGTCGATCTGGCGCCGCGCGACCTGGAGGATGTCCAGGGGCGCGGCGTCACCATCGTGACCGCAGTCGACCAGCTGCCCGCCGGGCTGCAGCCCGGCATCGTGCTGCTGGCGATCAAGCCGCAGTTCATGGACGAGGCCCTGCCAGCGTACCGGCGGTACGTGAAGCCGGGCACGGTGTTCCTCTCGATCGCCGCCGGCAAGACCGTTGCCTATCTCAAAAGCAAGCTCGGCGCCGACGCTGCGATCGTGCGCTCGATGCCGAACACGCCCGCGGCGGTCGGGCGCGGCATGAGCGTCATCCTCAAGAATCCTAGTATCCCAGTTGTCACGCTCGAGCTGTGCGGCCAGTTGCTGTCCGCGGTCGGCAAGGTCGGCTGGATCGAGCAGGAGGACCAGATCAACGCGGTCACGGCTTTGTCCGGCGGCGGCCCGGCCTACGTGTTCCTGCTGATCGAGTGCCTGGCGGAAGCCGGCCGCGCCGCCGGCCTGCCCGCCGACCTCGCGATGCAGCTGGCGCGCGAGACGGTGGTGGGCTCGGGCGAGCTGGCGCACCAGTCAGCTGAGACCGCCACGCAGCTGCGCCAGGCGGTGATGAGCCCGAAGGGCACCACCATCGAGGCGCTGGCGGTGCTGATGGCCCCTGACGGCTGGCAGCCGCTGGTCACCAAGGCGATCGCCGCCGCCACCCGGCGCGGGCGCGAAATCGCTGAAGGGCGCTGATCCCCATGGCAACTGCTGGCGATTCGAAGGGCAGCGTCGCGCGCGTACGCGAAGCCCTGGCGCGCCTCGGCCTCGCGACCGAGATCAGGGAGTTCGATGCGTCCACCCGCACCTCGGCCGACGCGGCGGCAGCAATCGGCTGCACCGTCGCGCAGATCGCCAAATCCGTGATCTTTCGCGCCAAGACCGCGGGCCAGCCGGTCCTGGTGATCGCGAGCGGGGTCAACCGGGTGGACGAGAAGAAGCTGGAAGCGGCCATCGGCGACAAGATCGGCCGCGCCGACGCGGATTTCGTGCGCGCTGCCACCGGCTTTGCGATCGGCGGCGTGGCGCCGGTCGGCCATACCGGGCCGGTGCGCATTTTCATCGACCAGGACCTCAACCAATATGACGAGATCTGGGCGGCCGCCGGATCGCCCAACGCCGTGTTCCGCCTGACCCCGGCGGACTTGCAGCGCGTCACGGGCGGCACGGTGATGGCAGTCAGGTAGTGGCGCCCCGGCTCCGTTAACCTCTTGCCTCCCCATTGACTTGCCCTGGCCTCATTCCCTTGCCACATTGGATCCTAAGGGACAGCGCAAGGGATGGAGCAGCTTCATGGCCAAATCCGCGCGCAAGACGGCGAAGGCACAACCGAAGTCGACCGGGCGACCACGGCCGCAAGCCAAGGCAGCGCCCCGGGGCTCGAGTGCGGATCCCAAGGCGGCCCTGCGCGAATCCTTGCTGCGCATGGTGACGGCCGGGGGCTGGCGCAATCTCTCCTATGCCGAGATCGCCAAGGATGCTGGCCTCGGCATGGCGGCCGCCTACCAGGCCTATCCGTCCAAAGGTGCGATCCTGAACGGAATCAGCCACGACATCGACGCGCGGCTGTTCGGCAGCCTGGAGGAGGATCCGCTGGATGGCACCGCCAAGGACCGCCTGTTCGACCTGCTGATGCGCCGGTTCGATGCGCTCAACGACCACCGCGAGGCCTACGCCGCGCTGGCGTGGGAGCTGCCTCGCACGCCGCTCGAGGCCAGTTGCCTGGCACTGCACCTCCGCCGGTCCCTCGCCAACATGCTGGAGGCGGCGGGCATATCCGCGTCCGGCCTGCGGGGAGCCTTCCGGATCGAGGGGCTCGGTGCCATTTATGCCTGCGCACTCCGGGTGTGGCTGAAAGACGACACGGCCGATCTGTCTAAAACTATGGCCGAGTTGGACAAACGTCTTGGCCAAGCCGAGCGTTGCATAAATATGACGCAGCGCAAGGCCAGCTAATTGTCTGATTAATAAAAGCTAATCGAACTATTTTTGCATTGCAGCAAAAAAGGCCTTGACCTTTCTGTTGCGCTGCACAATATTCCGCCTCAGAAGGAAGACCGGTGCCCGGGACGGAGTGCCGGCAAATAATTCAACCATACGCCCCTGAGGAGATTGAGACAGATGGCCAAGACCCAGACCGTCGAGAACGACTTCGTGAAGGTTCCCGACTTTACCCAGTTCCAAGCCGAGTTCAGCAAGTGGGCTGGCGACTTCGGCAAGTATTTCGTCAACGGCAAGGCGCCGAGCCTTGACCTCGACGCGGTGTTCGCGCTCCAGCGCAAGAACGTCGAGGCCTTCACGGCCGCCAACCAGCTCGCCTTCGACGGCGTCAAGGCGGTTGCGCAGCGCCAGGCCGAGATCGCCCGCAAGGCGTTCGAGGAGTTCGGCAAGGTCACCAAGGAGCTGACCGCTGCCGGCACTCCGGAAGAC
>DASTMQ010000001.1:0-4569 GCA_035714005.1 Hyphomicrobiaceae bacterium | reverse complement strand
TCGTTCGTTATTTTGCAGGTGGGTTGCGTCTGACAGCGCTATAAGCTTGCCTACCTGGTCAACAGCAGCGGGTTATTGTCATGCGCGTGCTCGTGATCGAAGACGATCGAGAAACGGCGCAGTTTCTACAGCGATCGCTGCGTGAGAGTGGCCACAATGCCGACCTTGCCGGCGATGGCGAGACGGGTCTCGCCATGGCTCGCGACGGTGGCTACGAGGTTCTCATCGTCGATCGCATGCTGCCACTGCGCGACGGTCTTTCCATCGTGCAAACGCTGCGCAGCGAAGGCACGCGCACCCCGGTGCTGATTTTGTCGGCGCTGGGCGAGGTCGACGATCGAGTGAAGGGTCTGCGCGCCGGCGGCGACGACTATCTCACCAAGCCGTATCAGTATACCGAATTGCTGGCGCGCATCGAGGCGCTGGCGCGCCGTCCCGCGCCCGAGCAGCAGGAGACGCGCTATGTGGTCGGCGACCTCGTGCTCGATCGTTTGTCGCACAAGGTCGTGCGCGGCGGCGAGCCGATCGTGCTACAGCCCCGCGAATTTCGCCTGCTCGAGTACCTCATGAAGCATGCCGGCCAGGTCGTCACGCGCACCATGCTGCTCGAGAACGTGTGGGATTATCACTTCGATCCGCAAACCAATGTCATTGACGTGCACATTTCCCGGTTGCGCAGCAAAATCGACAAGAGCTTCGCCAAGCCGCTGCTGCATACGGTGCGCGGAGCGGGATACATGATCCGTGACGGCTCTGACTAGGCTTCTGCTGTCGACCCCATTTCGGCTGGCGCTCATCTACATGGGTGCGTTCATCCTGGCGGCGGGTTTGACCGTCGGGTTCATCGCCTGGCGCGCCAACGAGCTCCTGACCACTAGCGTGGTGGAGACCTTGCGCGCCGAGGTCGTCGGGCTGCGCGAGCAGTACCAGGCCGGCGGCCCGGCCAGGCTCAGCGCCATCATCGCCGAGCGCGCCGCCGATCCGGGTTCGAGCCTTTATCTGCTGGTCGATAGCGCCGGTCAGCGGGCGGCAGGCAACCTGCGGCAAGTGCCGCCCGAGCTCAGGGACGGCGCCCAACGCGGCGTATTCACCTACATTCCCCAGTCCGGGCCGGCCCAGGGCAAACCGCGCGTGGCCGTCGGCGTCCTGTTCGACGTGCCGGGCGGCCTCACCCTGGTCGTCGGTCGCGATATCGAGGACTTGCGCCGGTTCGCCTGGAGCATGGGCCGGCTCGGCTTGTGGAGCATCATCATTCTTTCGGCGCTCGGCGTCGGCGGCGGCCTGCTGATCAGCCGCAGCGTCTTGCGCCGCATCGAGACCGTCAACGACACCACCCGCACCATCATGGCCGGTGATCTATCGCGCCGTATTCCGCTCAACGGTTCGGGCGACGAGCTCGATCGCCTGGCCGAAAGCCTCAATGCCATGCTGTCGCGCATCGAGGAACTGATGGGGGCGTTGCGCGAAGTATCCGACAACATCGCCCATGATTTGAAGACGCCGCTCAACCGGCTGCGCAACCGCGCCGAGGCGGCGCTGCGCAGCAGCGAGGGGGCCGGCATTTACCGCGACGGCCTGGTCAAGACCATCGAAGAGGCCGACGAACTCATCAAGACCTTCAACTCACTGTTGCTGATCGCGCGGCTCGAGGGCGGCGCCATTGCCGAAAGCATGGAGCGGCTCAATCCCGCCTCGATCATCGCCGACATCGCCGAGCTCTATGAGCCGGTGGCCGACGAAGCAGGGCTCAGCCTATCGGTAGCCGCCGAGCCGGGCCTCACGCTGACGGCCAATCGCGAGCTGGTCAGCCAGGCCGTCGCCAATCTGGTCGACAATGCCATCAAGTATTCGCCGGACGGCGGCCGCGTCAACGGCGCGGCGCCGGCGTCCCCGATCAGCATCGTGCTTAAGCGCGTCGAGCAAGACATCGAGATTGCCGTCGGCGATCGCGGGCCGGGCGTTGCGCCCGAGGACCGGCAACGGGCACTGCAGCGCTTCGTGCGCCTGGAGAAAAGCCGGTCCCGACCCGGCAGCGGCCTAGGCTTGAGCCTGGTGGCGGCGGTCGCCCGCCTGCACGGCGGCTCGATCCGTTTGGAGGACAACGCGCCCGGCTTGCGCGCCGTCCTCAACCTGCCGGTCAACGGGCCCAACCACGCGGTGCCGGTGCACGCCGGCCAGCTGC
Source organism: Hyphomicrobiaceae bacterium (assembly GCA_035714005.1). GTDB lineage: Bacteria > Pseudomonadota > Alphaproteobacteria > Rhizobiales > Hyphomicrobiaceae > AWTP1-13. The sequence continues at coordinate 2,387 of DASTMQ010000001.1, read as the reverse complement.
GGGAGCATTAAAGATGCAACAAGGGGGGCAACCCGCACTCATCGACCGACTGCGCGCGGCACCGATCGTGTATGATCGCCAACAGGCGGCCCGCGTTCTGGCCGAGCTCGGCGAGCGTGCCGAGCACGATCGAGCGCTGGCACCCTTGGTGACCGGCCTGCGGCTGGCGCCCGTGCGCGACCTGCTGGCGGGCATCTTCGGCGCCTCCTCGTTCCTGACCGCCGTGATCGAGCGCGATCCCGAGCGCCTGCAGAGCGCGCTCGTCGCCTCGCCCGAGGCGCACTTCGAGGCCCTTTGCCGCGCCGCAACGCAAGCCACCGCCGGCGCCGCGAGCATGCCCGATGCCATGCGCGCATTGCGCCACTTCAAGACCGAAGTCGCGCTGTTGACCGCGCTGTGCGATCTGGGCGGGGTGTGGCCGGTGATGAGCGTGGCGCGGCGCCTCTCCGAGGCCGCCGACGCCGCGGTCGCCGCCGCCGTGCGCTTCGTGTTCCGCCAGGCGCGCGAGCGCGGCGATTGGCTGTCCGGCGAGCCCGACGGCTATATCGTTTTGGCTATGGGCAAGTACGGGGCCTTCGAGCTCAACTACTCCTCCGATATCGACCTGATCGTCTTCTACGATCTTGCGCGCATCAAGCTGCGCGGGGGTGGCGAGGTGCAGACCTTCTTTGTGCGGCTGACCCGCGACCTCGTGCGCCTGTTGCACGAGCGCACCGGCGAGGGCTACGTGTTCCGCACCGACCTGCGCCTGCGTCCGGATCCAGGCTCAACGCCGCTCGCCCTGTCGACCGATGCTGCCCTCAACTATTACGAGAGCTTCGGTCAAAACTGGGAGCGGGCGGCCCTGATCAAAGCCCGCGCCGTCGCCGGCGACCTCACCGCGGGCGCGCGCCTGTTGCAAGATCTGGCGCCATTCGTCTGGCGCAAATACCTCGACTTTGCCGCCATCGCCGACATTCATGCCATGAAGCGCCAGATCCATGCCTTTCGTGGCTTCGGCAAGATCGGCGTCGCCGGCCATGACATCAAGGTCGGTCGCGGCGGTATCCGCGAGATCGAATTCTTCGCCCAGACCCAGCAGCTGATCGCCGGCGGCCGCCAACCGGAGCTGCGTGCCTCCGAGACGCTGGTTGCCCTCGAACGTCTCGAGCAGCGCGCCTGGATCACGCGCACCGCCCGTGGCGATCTCGATCGTGCCTACAAGTTTCTGCGCCAGATCGAGCATCGCCTGCAGATGCTGGCGGACGAACAGACCCAGACGCTGCCCTCCGATCCTTTGAAGCTTGCGGCTTTCGCCAATTTCTGCGGCTTTGCCGATCGGGCAAGCTTCGCCACGCGCCTGACCGAGGAGCTGGAACGCGTACAGACCCACTATGTTCGCCTGTTCGAGCACAGCCCCGAACTGACGCGCGGCGGCGGCAACATGGTGTTTGCCGGGGAGGCCGATGATCCAGCTACGCTCGGCGCGCTCACCGCGCTCGGCTACACCCGTGCCGCCGATGTCATCGCCGGGGTGCGCGGCTGGCACCACGGCCGCTACCCGGCCGTGCGCACGGCGCGCGCCCGCGAGCTGCTCACGGAAATGCAACCGATCCTGATTGAGGCGCTGGCCAAGACGGCCAATCCAGATCTTGCCTTCATCGGCTTCGACCGTTTCCTGTCGGAGCTTCCGTCGGGCGTGCAGCTGTTCTCCCTGCTCAAGCAGAATCCCAGCCTGATCCAGCTGATCGCGCAAATCATGGGCTCGGCGCCGCGCCTGGCGCGCATTTTGGGCAGGCGCCGTCGCGTCCTGGACGCGGTGTTGGCCCCCGGCTTTTTCGGCAACCTGCCGAACCGGGAGGAGCTGACGGGCATCGTTGCCGGCGAGTTGCGGGAGGCGGGCGATGTCCAGGACGCGCTCGACCGGGCCCGCCTCGTTGCCAACGAACAGGCGTTCCTGATCGGCGTGCGCGTGCTGACCGGCAGCATTGGTGCCAACCAGGCCGGCGGGGCCTATGCCCAGCTCGCCGAGTGCATGATCCAAGCCATGCAGGCGCTGGTGGAGCGCGAGCTGGCGCGCGCGCATGGCCAGGTGCCCGGGGGTGCGGCCGTGGTCGTCGCCATGGGCAAGCTGGGCGGCTCCGAGATGACCGCCGCCTCCGATCTTGACCTGATCGTGATCTACGATTTCGACGCCGCTGCCGTGCAGTCCGACGGCGGCCGGCCGCTGCCGCCCACGCAGTACTTCACCCGCCTCACGCAACGCCTGATCAGCGCCTTTACGGCCCAGACCGCCGAAGGTCAGCTCTATGAGGTCGACATGCGCTTGCGGCCTTCGGGCCAGAAGGGGCCCGTTGCCACCCAGCTTTCGAGCTTCGTTCACTACCAGGCCGGCGAAGCCTGGACCT